>CBCTVZ010000061.1:0-13679 GCA_965150505.1 uncultured Robinsoniella sp.
TTAAGATGAGGAAAACCTCATTTTAACTTGTACTAAATCTTGACATAGGACCAGTGGATTCCGTAACAGGTGGTTTAAATGGATTAGCATTTCGATTAAAAAGTAAAAAATTGGTCGAGAAAGCAGAAGCGGGCAGTTATGCAGTAGTATTTTTAAATATTTTAAATTTTAAACAGATTAATGAACGCTGGGGAATTGTGGAAGGAAATAAAGTTTTAAAATATATATATGAAAAAATAAATGAGATGCTTGATTTAGATGAATATATCGTAAGAAGTGAGTTGGATCATTATTTTTTAATACTGCATCATACAACAAAAAAAGAATTAATAGACCGGATTTATCAACTTTTGAATAAAACAAATTCTTTTCGGGATTATGCTCATGTAGAAGATGAATATTTTTTGTTTGATTTTTCCTTAGGAATCTATGTGATTGAAGATATACAAGAAGACATTCGTTTATGTCAGGGAAAAGCCAGACGAGCAGCAGGATTTGGAAAAGGAAAAAATATATGTACCTTTTATGATAACAAACTTGTAAAAAAAGAGTTATACAATAAACATCTAAATGAAATGTTTGACAGCGCATTGAAAAAAGAACATTTTGAAATCTATCTTCAGCCGAAAGTACATTTAAATCATGATGATGCGCCTTGTGCGGAAGCATTGATTCGTTGGAATCATCCAAAAGAAGGGATGATTTACCCTTCCGATTTTATTCCGCTGTTTGAGAAAAATGGGAAAATATGTCGTTTGGATCTGTACGTTTTTGAGAAAGTTTGTAAACTGCTTCATATGAGAAAACAAAATCAGAAAACCATGTTTCCTGTTTCAGTTAACTTGTCTAAAGCGCACTTAAATTCAGATAATATGGAATTTGTAGACAAGATAATTTCTTTGAAGAAAAAATATGAAATACCGGATGGAATTTTGGAAATAGAAATGACAGAGTCTATTATGATTGAAGACTCTCAGCTTCCGGCTATAAAAAAGATGATCGATGCGTTTCATGATAATGGGATTTTATGTTCCTTAGATGATTTTGGATTTGGGTTTTCTTCTTTGGGAATATTGAAATCGCTTGACATTGATATTATTAAATTAGACAGAAAATTTTTGATGGATGAAAATGAAAAAACATGGTTTATCGTTTCAAACTTTATTAACCTTGCACATGGATTGGGAATGAAAACTGTTGCAGAAGGAGTAGAATCTATGGCTCAGGTTGAGTGTCTTAGATCGGCAGACTGCGATATGATACAAGGTTATTTTTACGGAAAGCCAATGCCCGTATCAGACTTTATACAATGGTATGAGACGAGGAGGGATCATCTATGACAAAAATTTTAACAAAAAGTTTATTGGGAATCGTATTAGTTGGACTTAGTTGTCTTATTATTTTCAACTATTCATTCCAATTTTCAAAAGGGCATACACAACTGAGGAAAATTTCAGAAGATTATTTTTTTCAGATCAATCATCTCATAGAAAAAAATAAAAAGGAATTGGAAAATGCGATGGAAGATTTCGCGGATGCAAGTCTAAGACGAGCGAGAACAGCATCTTATATGATTGAGCAGAATCCAGAGATTGAAACCGATATAAAAGAAATGAAGAAACTTGCCAGTATCTTAGAGGCAGATGAGATTCACTTGTTCGACACATCTGGAAAGATCTTTTTTGGAACACATCCAGAATATTATGGTTTATCTTTTGATTCAGGAGATCAGATGAGATTTTTTCTTCCGATGCTAAATGACGATTCTCTTCAGCTATGTCAGAAAATTACACCTAATACAGCCGAAAATAAATTGATGCAATATGCAGCGGTATGGAGAGAGGATAAAAAAGGAATCGTACAGGTGGGATTAATTCCAGAGAAAGTGTTAAAGATCAAGAATGAAAATTCTCTGAATAACATTGTGTCATTGATTCCTTCTGAACAGGAAACTGCACTTTACATCGTCTCAGAAAAAGACGGGACGGTATTGGCTTCGACACAGAGTGCAGAGGAAAACAAAAATGCAAGTGAGATAGGGCTTCCATGGAAAGGGGCAGAGTCTTCTTTGAGTATGAATCATATGAATCTGAATGGAGAGAGACATTGCGTTTTTTTTCAAAAATATCAAGATATGATATATATTCGAACATATCCTTCCCGACTTTTAACGAAAGATATTTTTTTAGATACCGGAATTATGATCATTTATATCTCATTATTATTTATTGTTGCCACAATTTTGATTCGATATTATACAAATAGTAAACTGATCAAGGGATTAAATCAAATCAATAAAGATATGAAGCAAATTGAAAATGGATACAAATATCATGTAAGCAATATTAAACAAATCCCTGAGCTGAGTGAGCTTGCAGATTCCATCAATATCATGACAGATGCAATTCGCAGCGCTTTTAAAAATTTTTCTTTAGCTATTGAAAAAAGCAATCTGCAGATAGGCGTTTATGATTATAACGATTTGAGTGAGCATTTTTTTATCAGTGAGCGAGTTTGGAGTATTTTAAAGATTCAAAAAAAAGGCATCAGAGATCGAGACAGAGAGTTGCTCTGTTCAAGAGTGGAAGAGATGAAAAAACATCCTTATGATAGAGAGAAACATATTTATACATTAAAAATAGAAAATGAGATTTTTTATGTACATATTGAAGAATTTGAATATGAACATCATAAGGTGCTTCTGTTTGTAGACGCAACAAGTGAATACAGTGAAAAAGAAAAAATTATATTAGAAAGAGACAAAGATTATTTAACAAATCTTTTTACAAGGCGTGCATTTATGGAACAGTTGAAAAATCTTTTTCAATCAAGAACAAAACTGGGATATGCTGCTGTTTTGATGATTGATGCAGATGGATTGAAACAGGTAAATGATCAAAATGGTCATCCGTATGGAGATCAATATTTAAAACAAATTGCCGCATTGATTTCCAGAGAAGCAGGAAAAAAGGCTATCTGTTCACGTTTAGGCGGAGACGAATTTGGTATCTTGCTGTATGGTTATGAGTCGGAGGAAGAACTGTCAAATGTGATTCATAACATAGAAGAAAGCGATAACCGTCACTATATGAAAACAAAAGAAGGGAAAGAGATTCCATTGCGTTATTCCGTGGGATATGCCATTTATGAAAAAGATACAGAAGATTATCATGAATTATTAAAATATGCAGATGAACGTATGTACAAAAAAAAAGTAAAGAAACACAAATAAATGAACGGGATACAGCAGATAAAAAAGCTGAAAAATACGACAAAATAGTATTTTTCGGCTTTTTTTCATGAGATTTTTTTTCTGAGAAAGGAAAAAGAAAAAATGGTATTGAGAAATTTTATCATCTATAGTTATTTACAACAAACAAAAGTAAATATATACTAACTAGATAGAAGAGGCACACGGATATTGAAAAAAATAATTGAAGAAAATTTACAGAAGGAGAAAAGGATGAAAAAAACACTGAAAATTTTATGGACAATATCAGGATTTTTATGTTTGGGACTTGGAACAATCGGAATAGTGATTCCTATTCTTCCAACCGTTCCATTTTATATGGCAACCGTATTTTGTTTTGCAAACAGTTCTGAGAAGTTACACATTTGGTTTATCAAAACAAATTTATACAAAAAACATCTGGAGCGTTTCGTGAGAGAGAAAACGATGACAAGGACAACAAAAGTGCGCATTATGACAATGGTAACCGGAATTATGGCAATCAGCTTTTTATGTATGAAGAATGTGCCAGTTGGAAGAATCTGTATTGCAATCGTGTGGATGTTTCATCTTTTTTATTTCATTTTCCGAGTGAAGACATTAAAAACAGAAAAATTGCCTTTGGAACATAAGACCAAAGGATAAAAGCAACAGAATTTTAATGAAAAGAAAGTGACAGACAGGTAGAAATTTATGATAAAAACAAGATTAATAAGGATCTTATCTCACGCAAAAAAATATATTGTATATACGATTTTATGGCAGTGGATCGCTTTACTTTCTCAGATCGTGGTGGTTTTCTCCATTGCAGGATTTTTGGAAAAAGTTGTATCTCAATCCGTCACACGCCAGACGATGGTACAGACAGGAGGAGTTTTGATTTTGGCGGCAGCTTTGCGATTTTTATGTGAGAGAAAGGGTACAAGAGCTTCTTACCTTGCTTGTGTAGATGTAAAGCGGATTTTGCGTGAAAAAATTTATGATAAGATGATAAAAATTGGAGCATCTTATAAGGAACAAGTATCTTCTTCTGAAGTAGTGCAAGTCTCAACAGAAGGAGTAGAGCAGTTGGAGACGTATTTTGGAAAGTATCTTCCACAGCTTTTTTATAGTTTGCTTGCACCGATTACATTATTTATTATTCTGTGTCAGATCAGTGTAAAAGCAAGCGTCATTTTACTGATTTGTGTACCGCTCATTCCGATTTCCATTATTGTGGTTCAGAAGATTGCAAAAAAATTGTTGAACCGCTACTGGAGCAGTTATACAAAATTGGGAGATTCTTTTTTAGAAAATTTACAGGGACTGACAACTTTGAAAATTTATCAGGCAGATAAAATGAAAGCAGAGGAGATGGATGCAGAAGCCCAAAACTTTCGTAAAATCACAATGAAAGTATTGACGATGCAGTTAAATTCGACAAGTGTGATGGATATTTTAGCATATGGAGGCGCAGCGCTTGGGATGGCGGTGGCAGTATCGGAATTTTTAAAAGGAAATATCTCCGTTTCAGGTACGCTTTGTATGATCTTGCTGGCAAGTGAGTTCTTTTTGCCACTTAGATTATTGGGTTCTTTTTTTCATATTGCTATGAATGGTATGGCAGCCAGCGATAAAATTTTTCGCATTCTGGATCTGGAGGAACGAAAATCAGGCGATAAAAAACTTCCAGATGGGTCGCTTGATCTCTCTTTAAAAAAGGTATCTTTTTCATATGAAAAAGAAAGAGAGATTTTAAAAGGAATCGATCTATATTTGCCGGCTGGAAGTTTTGTGTCATTAGTTGGAGAGTCAGGATGTGGAAAAAGCACGATTGCTGGAATCTTGTGCGGTAAAAATCATGGGTTTACAGGAGAAATCCAAGTTGGACAAGTGCCGTTGGAAGAAATAGATGAGAATGATTTGATGAAACACGTTGTCTTGATTCGCCATAACAGCTATCTGTTTAAAGGAACTGTCGAGGAGAATCTTCGCATGGCAAAACAGGATGCAACAGCAGAAGAAATGAATGAGGTGTTGGAGAAAGTCAATCTGTTGGGATTTTTAAATACACAACAGGGATTGCAGACAAAATTGCTGGAAAAAGCAAGCAACTTATCGGGAGGACAATGTCAGAGACTGGCGATTGCCAGAGCATTGTTAAGAGATGCTTCTGTATATATTTTTGATGAGGCAACGTCAAATATTGACGTGGAAAGTGAGGAGATGATTATGAATGTGATTCATGAAATTGCTAAGAAAAAGACGGTTCTTTTGATCTCTCACAGACTGGCAAATGTTGTAAATTCTGATCAGATTTATTTTTTGAAAGATGGAGAAATCAAAGAAAGCGGAAAGCATGAAGAGCTTGTAAAAAGAAATGGAGCATACAAAAAGTTGTATGACAGTCAGATGAAATTAGAAAATTATGGAAAGGAAGAAAGCAGAGGATGAAAAAGAAAAGAAGAAGCACGATTTCCATCATGGGTAGTCTGATTGGACTTGTAAAACCCTTGCTTCACATTATGACAGCGGCAATCCTATTAGGAACAACCGGATATCTCTGCGCTATTTTCCTGACAATCTTGGCTGGTCAGACCGTTTTGAATGGGCTTGCTTTTGGAATGACAGGACAGAATGTTTTCATAGAAAATGAATGGCTCTCATCTATTCCGATCAGGACGATCCTTATTATTATGATTGTGATAGCCGTACTGCGAGGAATTTTGCACTATGCGGAACAATACTGTAATCATTTTATTGCATTCAAGCTGTTAGCAATGATCCGCCATAAAGTTTTTGCAGCGCTGAGAATGTTATGTCCTGCAAAGCTAGAAGGGCGTGATAAAGGAAATCTGATCTCCATTATCACAATAGATATTGAACTTCTGGAAGTGTTTTATGCCCATACCATCTCTCCGATTGCGATTGCAATTTTGACATCACTGATTATGGTAATTTTTATTGGACGGTATCATGTCGCAGCAGGAATCTTTGCATTGACAGCGTATCTCATTGTAGGCGCAGTGATTCCGATGTGGAATGGAAAACGAGGAAGTCAAAAAGGAATGGAGTTTCGGACCTCCTTTGGTGAATTGAACAGTTTTGTTCTTGATTCTCTGCGTGGACTGGATGAGACAATTCAATATGGTCAGGGAGAACAGAGAAAAAAACAGATGTCTGAGCAATCCGAACAATTAGCGTGTATGCAGAAGGAGTTAAATAAGATGGAAGGATCACAGAGATCTTTTACAAATTTAACGATTTTGCTCTCATCGTTTGGAATGTTGATTTTGACTGGATGGTTATATAGAAAAGGTTGTATCGGATTTGATGGAATCTTAATCAGTACGATTGCGATGATGGGATCTTTTGGACCTGTAGTAGCACTTTCAAGTTTGTCAAATAATTTGAATCAGACATTAGCTGCCGGAGAGCGAGTTCTTTCTCTATTAGAAGAAAAGCCATTGGTGGAAGAAATCAAAGGAAGCGTTGACGAAAATGAAAATCATAAATTTTCAGGGGCAGAAGCTGTTGATGTAACATTTGCTTATGAGAATGAGACGATTTTGGATCATTATTCTTTAAAATTAGAAGCGGGAAAAATTACAGGTATTCATGGCGCAAGCGGTTCGGGAAAATCTACTTTATTAAAATTGTTGATGCGCTTCTGGGATACTGATAAAGGATATGTGGCAGTGGATGGCGAGGATGTGAGAGAAATTCCAACGAAGCATCTGCGTGATATGGAAAGTTATGTGACGCAAGAAACGCATTTGTTTCATGATTCGATTGCGAACAATATCGCAATCGCAAAGCCGGAGGCGAAGAGAAAAGAGATCATAGAGGCTGCTAAAAAAGCGTCTATTCATGATTTTATCATGACACTGCCAAGAGGATATGATACAGAAGTAGGAGAATTAGGAGATACTTTGTCAGGCGGTGAAAAACAGAGAATAGGAATTGCAAGAGCATTTTTGCATGAAGCGCCGATGATTCTTATGGACGAACCGACAAGTAATCTCGATTCTTTAAATGAAGGAATTATCTTAAAATCTTTAAAAGAATCAGCCAAGAAGAAAACGATTGTGCTAGTCTCTCATAGAAAGTCTACGATGAATGTGGCAGATGTTGTCTATGAGATGGAAAACGGCAGAATCTCCTGAGATTTTTCGGAGATCATTTTAAATCAGAAAACACTTTAAATTAGAGACTACTTTAAATTGAGAGGTTACTTTGAATTAGAGATCATTTTTAGAATAAAAAAAGAGGAAAAGACGGCTTATTCTTCCGCCTTTTCTTCTTTTTTATTTTCCGTTATTTCCATATTTTGGTTCAGTTTAACAGAATGTTCTTCAATAAATTTTTTGATGGCATGAAAGCTTTCGTCACTGATCTGATGTTCCATCTCACAGGCATCTTCGGCGGCAACTTTTGGATCAACACCGAGAGAGATCAGCCAGTTGAGAAGAATCTGATGGCGCTCATAGACGCTGGATGCGATTTCCATGCCTTTTTCCGTTAATGTGATAAATCCGGCCTCACTAACTACGATGCAGCCATTTTCACGAAGGTGCTTCATGGCAACGCTGACACTTGGTTTAGAAAAATTCAGTTCCGTTGCAATATCAATGGAACGGACAACCGGTAATCTTTTACTTAATATTAAGATAGTCTCCATATAGTCTTCAGAAGATTTGTTATGATGCATGGGATTTCCTTTCGTTGTTTGAGTTAGTCTAAACTACTTTTGTTTCTTTTATTTTAACAGGCATTATAAAATAATTCAAGAGAAACATAAAATAAATTGAGAAAAATTATCAAAAAAGTTATTGACAGATAATAAAAGTAAGTATATACTAACTAAAGTAAGAAACAACTCATAATACTTAGCTGAGAAAAAAAGAATATAAAAGAGAAGCTAAAATAAAAGAGAAAATAAAAGCTAAAATAAAAAAGAAAGTAAAAAAGAAGGTGGAAAAGAATGCCTTTAACGATGGCTGAAACTGGTCGGGAGATTCAAATTAAAAGAATCGGCGGAAAAGATGAGACAAAACGGTTTTTAGAGAGTCTTGGATTTGTGATCGGTGGATGGATCACGATTGTATCAAAAATAAATGGAAATTTAATTGTAAAAATAAAAGATTCTCGTGTTGCAATCAGTAAAGAGATGGCAAATAAGATCATGATATAAGGAGGAGATCGAGAGTGGAGACATTAAAGGAGACAAAATGCGGTCAGACCGTCAAAGTCGTAAAAATTCATGGTGAGGGAGCTGTAAAGCGAAGAATTATGGATATGGGAATTACAAAAAATGTGGAAATTTATGTCAGAAAGATCGCGCCGCTTGGAGATCCAATCGAAGTGACCGTTCGAGGATATGAGCTGTCTTTGAGAAAAGCAGATGCGGAGATGGTAGAAGTACAGTGATTTTATAGGATACAATGATATATTTTTTTGAAGATGGGTTAGTTGTAACTAAAAAATATTTGCGGTGGATAATCAGAAAGAGAGGAAGGATATGAAAGTTAAAATTGCACTTGCAGGAAATCCGAATAGTGGAAAAACGACATTGTTCAATGCCTTGACCGGATCAAACCAGTTTGTAGGAAATTGGCCGGGGGTGACCGTAGAAAAAAAAGAAGGAAAAATAAAAGGGTATACCGCTAAGGGGGAGGAAGCGATTCTGGTAGATCTTCCCGGTGTTTATTCTCTGTCTCCTTATACTTTAGAGGAAGTAGTATCCAGAAATTTTCTAATCAGCGAAAAACCAGATGCTATCATCAATATTATTGATGGAACGAATCTGGAGCGAAATCTGTATCTGACAACGCAGTTGACAGAGCTTGGTATTCCCGTCATCATTGCGGTAAATATGATGGATCTGGTAAGAAAGAACGGGGAAGAACTGAATATCGAGCGACTCTCAAAAGATATAGGGTGTAAGGTTGTTGAGATTTCAGCGCTGAGAGGAGAAGGAATTGACCGTCTGATTCAGCGTGCGGTGGCGATGGCAAAAAGTCAGAAAAAAATTCAGCCGGCACACCGTTTTGAAGGATGTGTGGAACATGCGATTGCGCATATCGAAGAAGCAATTGCAGGGCGTGTAGATGAAAGCATGGAACGCTGGTATGCGGTGAAACTTTTTGAGCGTGATGAAAAAGTACGAGAAAATCTGAATCTGGACAAAGCGACTCTTGACCATATTGAAAAAGATATCGTAAGCTGTGAAAAAGAGATGGATGATGATGCGGAAAGTATTATTACGGGAGAACGTTACAATTATATCAGTAACATTATTGAAGATTGCTATAAAAAACGTGTAAAAAATAAGATGTCTGCCTCAGATAAAATTGACCGTATTGTGACAAATCGTTTTTTGGCGCTTCCAATTTTTGCAGCCGTGATGTTTCTTGTATATTATGTGTCTGTCACAACGGTGGGAACGATTTTGACAGATTGGACGAATGATACGTTGTTTGGGGAGTGGATCATCCCAGCGGCACAAAGCGGTTTAGAAGCGATTGGATGTGCAGACTGGCTGACAGGACTGTTAGTCGATGGTATTATCAGCGGCGTTGGAGCAGTACTTGGATTTGTTCCGCAAATGCTTGTATTATTCTTGTTTCTGGCATTTTTAGAAGGATGCGGATATATGGCGCGTATTGCATTTATTATGGATCGTATTTTCCGTAAGTTTGGATTGTCAGGAAAATCTTTTATTCCAATGCTGATTGGAACAGGATGCGGTGTTCCTGGTGTCATGGCATCAAGAACAATCGAAAATGACAGAGATCGTAAAATGACGATCATGACGACGACCTTTATTCCGTGTGGAGCAAAACTTCCAATCATTGCATTGATTGCAGGCGCATTGTTTGGAGGAGCTGCTTGGGTTGCGCCAAGCGCATATTTTGTCGGTATTGCAGCGATTGTATGCTCTGGAATTATTTTAAAAAAGACAAAATTGTTTGCAGGAGATCCAGCTCCATTTGTGATGGAACTTCCGGCATATCATATGCCAACCATAGGAAATGTATTGAGAAGTACTTGGGAGCGTGGATGGTCTTTCATTAAAAAGGCTGGAACAATTATTCTTCTGTCCACAATCTTTATCTGGTTTGCGCAGAGCTTTGGATTTGAAGGCGGAAGTTTTGGAATGGTGGAAGATATGAATAACAGTATTCTGGCATCGATAGGATCTGCGATTTCATGGATTTTTGCACCGCTTGGATGGGGCGATTGGAAAGCAGCTGTGGCAGCAATCACAGGTTTGGTGGCAAAAGAAAATGTTGTTGGAACATTTGGAATTTTGTTTGGATTTGGAGAAGTAGCAGAAGATGGAGTTGAAATCTGGGGAACACTCGCAGGTTCGTTTACACAGATCTCAGCATATTCTTTCTTAGTGTTCAATCTTTTATGCGCGCCTTGTTTTGCGGCAATGGGAGCGATCAAGCGTGAGATGAACAATATAAAATGGTTCTGGTTTGCAATCGGATATCAGACGATACTAGCTTATGCAGTTTCTTTATGTGTATATCAAATTGGAACATTCGTGACAACGGGGGTATTTGGCGTTGGAACGGTGGCGGCATTGATTTTAATTGCTCTATTTTTCTATTTGCTGTTCCGTCCATATAAGGAAAGCAAAACGCTGAGTGTGCCAAAAAGTGTGGCTGGCAAAGTTCGCGCGTGAATTACCGATCACCGAAAGGTAAGGGAGTTTCGGGACGTTTGACAGCGGAAGGGATTAACGGTTTTAAAATCCGATCACCGAAAGGTAATGTGAGTTTTAGGTATGGTTTTATGAAATAGATAGTAAGGAGGTGTACGTCCATGGGAACAGCAATCGTATTCATTTTATTGGCGGGGATAGTTGGAGTTGCAATACGCAGTATGGTAAAAGATAAAAGAGAAGGAAAATCTTTACAGTGTGGTCAAAATTGCAAACACTGCAGCGGACATTGCCATGGAAAATAATAGAAAAAACATGGAGAGATCCGTTTTTGATCTGGGGTTAGAAAAAATAGAATCGTCTGGAGATCTGTTTGTTCCTCAGCAGAAAGAACAAGTAATGGAATGCTTGAGAAAACAGGGATTTCGGATTACAAAACAAAGAAAAATTATTATTGACACTATTTTGAGCGAAGAGTGCAGCTGTTGTAAAGAGGTATATATACTGGCATCCAAAAAAGATTGTGGAATCGGGATGGCAACTGTCTATCGCACCGTAGATGCTCTGGAGAGATCTGGAGCATTGAAACGAAGGATTCCATATCAGTTGTGCAGGAAAAGTAGTGAGAAGTGTCCAGAATGTGTGATTGAATTGGAAGATCATTCTATTATAAAATTAGATTATCTATTTATAGAAAAAATGATTGAACAGGGAATGCAGAAAAGTGGTATGCTAGAAGGGCATAAGATCAGAGGGATCACATTGCAGTATAAAGAAGCTTCCTTATAAAAAGTTTTCACAAAGAAAATCTTTTCTTTCTATAATAAAGAAATAGAAAGATAAAGAAATAGAAAATAAAATATACAATAAACTATAAAATCTCTGCATTTGTCTTAAGAGGAGATTGAAAAGCCGTCAGGTTAGCAAAGAAATTGCTGGTGACGGCTTTTTTATTTTGAATGTTTTAATTTATAAATGAAATAAAAGTCAAAGTGATGAAACATGATTGAAAAAATATGATATTGTGAAATTTAACATAAAGCATATGGGAGTCCTTACATTTTGTTTGTAATGAGCATTTTGTCGAAAAATCAGACAAAAATTGAAGAAGAAAAGGCGAAAATATAAAAAGAATCTCGGAACAGGAAAACATAAAATAAAAAACAGCATAGATTTTGATGGTTAAGACGATAAAAATTATAAAAAATATATAATTTTTCACTATATGGTTAAAAAGTACAAATTTTTATGTTGAAAAAATGCACATTGGGAAAAAAGACATAAATAGGAGAAAAAAAGAGTATTTTTTTTAAAATGTTTTAATGAAAAGAAAAAATAAACTTGCTATATTAAGGGCAGTCATGAAGAGAAGCATCTTAATGAAAAAGGAGATTAATATGAAAAGAAAAGTACACAAAAAAATCAGCCTTGCAATGGCTGCCTGCATGACAGCAGGAATTATGGGAGGATTCAACGTTCAGGCAGAATCTCTGTACAAACAGGAAGATTTTGCGAATGTACTCGACGCAACAGCAAGACTGGATGACAATTTGTATTCTCATTATGCAACAGACAAGTATAATGTATTTTCTGATTTAGGAGCATGGCATGGATATTATCTGCATGCACTCGATGATCTGGATACATACGGCGGATTTGCAGGACCTCAGATAATCGGACAGGATACAGGTATGATCTTATCTGAATGTATCAGCCGTCTGAGACTGACAAGAGCAAATGGAGAAGAAATCAATCTTGCAGATGCAAGATGGCCATATGTTGCTTATTACCCAGGAAAACTGCTCCAGTATTACGATGAGCGTGACGAATATAAAGTGACACTGGAACTGATCTTTGCAAGCGACAGAACAAGCTATGTTCGTACAACAATCGAAAACTTTACAGATGAACCACTTGTTCTTGACGTAGCATGGGAAGGTGAACTTCTTGCAGAAAATGAAGCATTTGATGAGTATTATCCAACAAATGCAACTTTTGAAGATTCTGAAAATGGAGTACAGGTAGGATTTACAGAGTACTCTGATGCTTGGACAACAACAGAAGAAACAAAATATACAATTCGTCATTCTGAAGCAGTATCTACTGAAGTTTCAGAAGATAAAATGAGCTATGTTTCTAAAGCAACACAGCCAATCACAATCGAAAAAGGAACTCCTTATGTAACTTATACAGCTGAATCCTTTACATTTACTGCAGAAGAAGCAGCAGAGGAAGCAGAAGTTGTAAATACATTATTTGCAGATCCAGAAAAACCATTTGAAGACAACCGTACAAGATGGCAGGGATATCTGGATAAAACATTTGAAACAGAAGACGGCGTTGCAAAACCATACAAAAATGCTACTGTAAAAGCAATGGAAACTCTGGTTACAAACTGGAGAAGCCCAGCTGGAAAATTCAAACACAGCGGACTGATTCCTTCTCTGTCTTACTCAGGATTTATCGGAGTATGGGGATGGGATACATGGAAAAACGCAGCAGGTATCGCTACATTTGATCCAGAACTTGCAGCAGACGGAATCCGTTGTATGTTTGATTATCAGGTTCAGCCAGATGATGAGACACGTCCACAGGATGCAGGATTTATTATGGACTGCTTCAGCTATGGAGAAACATCAGGAAACTATCGTAATACAAAACCACCTCTGGCTGCATGGGGCGTATGGAAAGTATACGAAGAAGGCGGAGATAAAGAGTTCTTAGAAGAAATGTATCCGAAGTTAGTAGCATATCATAACTGGTGGTACACAAACCGTGATACAGACCAGAATGGTG
>CBCTVZ010000062.1:0-13590 GCA_965150505.1 uncultured Robinsoniella sp.
CGCGTGATATTATGACAAAAGAAGCCATCTTAAATGCGCTTACTGTCGATATGGCGCTTGGATGTTCCACAAACAGTATGCTTCATCTGCCGGCGATTGCCCATGAAATCGGAATGGATTTCGATATTACATTTGCAAATGAAATCAGTGAAAAAACACCAAATCTTTGCCACTTAGCACCGGCAGGTCCGACTTATATTGAAGAATTGAACGAAGCAGGCGGTGTCTATGCTGTGATGAATGAGCTGAATAAAAAAGGATTGCTGCATACGGAATGTATGACAGTGACAGGAAAGACCGTTGGAGAAAATATTGAAGGATGTTTCAACAAAGATCCAGAAGTCATTCGTCCGATTGAAAATCCATACAGTGAGACAGGCGGTCTTGCAGTGTTGACGGGAAATTTAGCGCCAGATGGCGGTGTTGTAAAGCGTTCTGCTGTTGTGCCTGAAATGATGGTTCATGAAGGACCAGCGCGAGTATTTGATTGCGAGGAAGATGCAATCGCAGCGATCAAAGGCGGAAAAATTGTAGCGGGAGATGTTGTTGTCATTCGATATGAAGGACCAAAAGGCGGACCTGGAATGAGAGAGATGTTAAATCCTACATCTGCGATTGCCGGAATGGGACTTGGATCTAGTGTTGCTCTGATCACAGATGGACGTTTCAGCGGCGCGTCAAGAGGAGCATCTATCGGACACGTTTCACCAGAAGCGGCAGTGGGAGGACCGATTGCTCTTGTGGAAGAAGGAGACATGATTCGCATTAATATTCCAGAGACAAAGTTAGAACTTCTTGTGTCTGAGGAAGAATTATTGGAGAGAAAAGCAAAATGGCAGCCAAGAGAACCAAAGGTGACAACAGGATATCTTGCAAGATATGCTTCCATGGTAACATCTGGAAACAGGGGAGCAATTTTGGAGATCCCGAAAAAATAGCAGGAGGAAAAGTCTCATGAGATTGAATGGAGCAGAAATTGTAATAGAATGTTTAAAAGAACAAGGAGTAGATGTCGTATTTGGATATCCAGGGGGAACGATCTTAAATGTTTATGATGCGCTTTATAAGCACAGTGATGATATTTTTCATATTTTGACTTCACATGAGCAAGGAGCTGCCCATGCGGCAGATGGATATGCGCGTGCTACAGGAAAAGTAGGCGTATGTATGGCAACATCAGGACCTGGAGCGACCAATTTAGTGACAGGAATTGCAACTGCATATATGGACTCCGTACCAATGGTAGCAATCACAGCAAACGTGGCAGTTCCTTTGCTTGGAAAAGACAGTTTTCAGGAGATTGACATTACAGGTGTGACGATGCCAATTACGAAGCACAATTACATCGTAAAAGATGTGACAAAATTGGCTGAAACGATCCGCAGCGCTTTTAGAATTGCAAAAGAAGGAAGACCAGGGCCTGTTTTAGTTGATATCGCAAAAGATGTAACAGCGACAGAGACAGAATTTGAAAAAATAGTTCCAGAGAAAATTGAGCGGAGTATAGAAAATATTAAGGCTGAGGATATGGAAGAAGTGATCGGCCTGATCAATGAGGCACAAAAACCGTTTATCTTTGTTGGAGGAGGAGCTGTCATTTCAGATGCTCAGGAAGAGCTGGAAGAATTTGTAAATAAAGTACATGCTCCGGTTGCAGATTCCTTGATGGGAAAAGGAGCTTACAATGGCGAAAACGAATTATACTGTGGTATGCTTGGAATGCACGGAACAAAAGCATCAAATTTTGGCGTGACGCAGTGCGACTTGTTGATCACAATAGGTTCTAGATTTAGTGATCGTGTCATTGGAAACGCAAAACGATTTGCAAAAAATGCGAAGATTGTGCAGATTGATGTTGACCCAGTTGAAATTAATAAAAATATTCGGGTCAATGCCAGTATCATTGGCGATGTGAAAGAAGTATTAAAACGGCTCAACAAAAAACTGGAGCAACATGAACATGACGAATGGGTTCAGTCTATCATGAAACTTAAGGATCACTATCCTTTAAAATACAATAAAGAAGTGCTGACCGGCCCTGGCGTTGTAGAAGAAATCTATAAAGTGACAGGCGGAGATGCAATTATCACAACAGAAGTAGGTCAGAACCAGATGTGGGCGGCACAGTTCTATAAATATAAAAAGCCGCATACCTTTATTACCTCAGGAGGTCTTGGAACAATGGGGTATGGACTGGGCGCATGTATCGGAGCAAAAGTGGGAAAACCAGATAAGGTAGTAATCAATATTGCAGGAGAT
The DNA here is from genome assembly GCA_965150505.1 of uncultured Robinsoniella sp. Lineage (GTDB taxonomy): Bacteria > Bacillota > Clostridia > Lachnospirales > Lachnospiraceae > JAGZHZ01. Next base: position 2,260 of record CBCTVZ010000062.1, read on the forward strand.
GGATGTTTCCGCATGAATATGAATGAGATTGCAACGGCAGCACGATACAATATTCCGATTATTCAGGTTGTAGTGAACAATCATGTACTTGGAATGGTACGTCAGTGGCAGACTTTGTTCTACGATAAAAGATATTCAAATACCATATTAGACGATGCAGTAGATTTTGTAAAACTTGCTGAAGCAATGGGAGCTGTTGGAATGCGCGTTACAAAGAGAGAAGAAGTAGGACCGGCTATTCAAAAAGCAATTTCATTCAAACAGCCAGTTGTGATTGATTGTCAGATTGACTGTGATGACAAAGTCTTTCCAATGGTTTCACCAGGAGCTACGCTTGAGGAGACATTCGATCAGGACGATTTATAAAAAAGCTATTGACGGATTTTTAACAAAGGCGTAGAATAGAAACAACATGATTTAATAAATTAGTAAGGTAAAGCGAGGAAGAAGAAAAGTTTCTTCTTTCAAGCTTTATGAAAACTAAAGTTTGGGAGGAAAAGAAGATGAGTAGAGTGTACAATTTTTCAGCAGGACCTGCCATATTGCCAGAAGCGGTTCTGAAAGAAGCAGCAGAAGAGATGTTAAATTATAAAGGGTCTGGTATGTCCGTTATGGAAATGAGTCACCGCTCAAAGGTTTTTGATGACATCATAAAAGAAGCAGAAGCGGATTTGAGAGATTTGATGAATATTCCAGACAACTATAAAGTATTATTTTTACAGGGCGGTGCTTCTCAGCAATTTGCAATGATCCCGATGAACCTGATGAAAAATAAAGTTGCAGATTACATCGTTACGGGTCAATGGGCAAAAAAAGCATATCAGGAAGCACAGAAATATGGAAAAGCAAATAAAATTGCAACTTCAGAGGATGAAACGTTTTCTTATATTCCGGATTGCTCCGATCTTCCGATCAGCGAGGATGCAGATTACGTTTACATTTGCGAAAATAATACAATTTATGGAACAAAATTCAAAACACTTCCGAATACAAAAGGAAAAACATTGGTTGCAGATGTTTCCTCTTGCTTTTTGTCAGAGCCTGTAGATGTCACAAAATATGGACTGATTTACGGTGGAGTTCAGAAAAATATCGGACCTGCAGGTATGGTAATCGTGATTATTCGTGAAGATCTGATCACAGAAGATGTCCTTCCAGGAACGCCTACAATGCTGACTTATAAAACTCATGCGGATGCGGATTCTCTTTATAACACACCTAACTGCTACTGCATCTATATGTGCGGTAAAGTCTTTAAATGGCTGAAAAAGATGGGCGGATTGGAAGCAATGAAAGCATTGAATGAAAAAAAGGCAGCCATCTTATATGATTTTCTGGATCAAAGCAAAATGTTTAAAGGTACAGTCAGAAAAGAAGATCGCTCTTTGATGAACGTACCATTTGTGACAGGAGATAAAGAGCTGGATGCAAAATTTGTAAAAGCAGCAGAAGCAGCAGGATTTGTGAATTTGAAAGGACACCGCAGCGTTGGCGGAATGAGAGCAAGCATCTATAATGCAATGCCAATGGAAGGTGTAGAAAAATTAGTAGAATTTATGAAGAAATTTGAAGAGGAGAATCAGTGAGATGTTAAAATATAGTTGCCTAAACCCGATTTCTGAAAAAGGAATTGAGTTATTTTCAGAAGAATATGAACAAGTTGAACGATATCAAGATGCGGATGCCATTTTAGTTCGCAGTGCATCCATGCACGATCTGGAATTGTCCGATAAACTGGAGGCAGTCGCAAGAGCCGGGGCTGGCGTAAACAATATTCCGCTTGATAAATGTGCAGAAAAAGGTATTGTTGTTTTCAATACTCCAGGAGCAAATGCAAATGGCGTAAAAGAGTTAGTAATCTGTGGTATGCTTCTTGCATCGAGAGATATCGTTGCAGGAATAAATTGGGTGCAGTATGATAAAGAAGATGAAAATATTGCAAAGACAGCAGAAAAGCAGAAAAAACAGTATGCAGGATGCGAAATTCAAGGAAAAAAACTGGGTGTAATCGGATTAGGAGCAATCGGTGTGCAGGTGGCAAATACAGCCGTTCATCTTGGAATGAAAGTATATGGATATGATCCATTTATCTCTGTAGAAGCAGCATGGAAACTTTCAGGAAATATTCGTCATATTCAGGATATCAATGAAATTTATAAAGAATGCGATTATATTACAATCCATGTGCCGTTGATGGACAGCACAAAACATATGATTAATGCAGAAGCAATTAATATGATGAAACAAAATGTAGTTGTGCTGAACTTTGCAAGAGATCTTCTTGTAGACGAAGAGGCAATGATTAAGGCGCTGGAAGAAGGAAAAGTCAGAAGATACGTTACGGATTTCCCAAATCATACAACTGCGGCGGCAAAGGGTACAATCGTAATCCCTCATCTGGGAGCATCCACAGAAGAGTCGGAAGATAACTGTGCAATGATGGCAGTGCAGGAATTAAGAGATTATATGGAAAATGGAAATATCCATCATTCTGTAAATTATCCGACATGTGATATGGGAGAGTGCAGTCATACATGCAGAATTGCAATCAATCACAGAAATATTAAAAATATGATCAGTCAGTTTACAACGGTTTTGGGCGAAGCAGATCTTAATATTGCAAATTTAGTAAACGGAAGTAAAGGGGAATACGCATATTCCTTAATTGATTTAGATCAGCAGATTTCAGATGAAATTACAGAAAAATTACGTAAGCTGGACGGCGTATTAAAAGTTCGCGTGATCAAATAAGAATAAAAGTCAAAGAGCTGTCGCAAATTAAAAATGAGTTGCGATGGCTCTTTTTTCATTAAATAGCAGGGAAAAAGAGAAAAAGGAGAGGGAGATGAGTAAAGAAATAATCATACAAATGAAACAGGCTGTTCAGACAATCATGCAGATGAAAAAATGGAGCGATTGTCTAAATGAGGTAAGATGGTCTGTAAAAAGAAATAAAAAACAGTATAAGTTATTGATAGACACTTTAAAAGCAAAGATAAGGTAAGAGAAGGAGAAAAAGTCATGGCGGTGATAAAACCATTTCGTGCGGTACGTCCAAGAGCAGATCTTGCGTCTAGAATTGCTGCACTTCCATATGATGTTTATAACAGAGAAGAGGCAAAAAAAGAAGTTCAAAGAGAACCGGAATCTTTTTTGCAGATTGATCGGGCAGAGACCAGATGTGAGGAAGGAATCGATCTTTATTCAGAAGAAGTATATCAAAAAGCCCATGATCTTTTGTGGGAAAAGATACAGAATGGAATTTTTATACAAGATGAAAAACCTTGTTATTATCTGTATGAATTGATTATGGGAAACAGATCACAGACAGGAATTGTAGCATGTGCTTCCATTGATGATTATGAAAATGGAATTATAAAAAAACATGAGTGTACAAGAGCAGAGAAAGAGCAAGACCGCATCTGCCATGTCGATGCCTGCGATGCACAGACCGGTCCGATTTTTCTTGCATATCGAAAAAATGAAGAATTGAAACAAATTATCAAAGAGGTAAAAGAAGAAAGACCGCTCTTTGATTTTCAGACGAGAGATGGAATCATACACAGAGGATGGAAAATAGCAGAAAAAGATAGAATAGACAAAATAGAAAAGCTGTTTGAAAAGACAAAACAAATTTATATCGCAGATGGTCACCACAGAGCGGCTTCCGCAGTCAAAGTAGGATTAAAAAGAAGAAAAGAACATCCTGACTATACAGGAAAAGAAGAATTTAATTTCTTTTTATCTGTATTATTTTCAGAAGAAGAACTTTTTATTATGGATTATAACCGAGTGGTGAAGGAATTAAATGGATATACAAAAGAAACGTTTTTAAAAAAAGTAGAAGAAAGATTTACAGTAATGTCCTCTGAAAATATGGTAAAACCAAAACATAAGGGAGAAATTGGAATGGATTTGGAGGGAGAATGGTATCTTTTAAAAACGAAAGAGGAATATGAAAGCACAGATCCAGTAGAAGGCTTAGATGTCTCTTATCTGCAAAGAGAATTGCTTTCTCCAGTATTGGATATTAAAGATCCTAAAACAGATAAAAGGATTAGTTTTGTCGGAGGAATCAGAGGCCTTGAAGAATTAGAAAAACGCGTGAACACAGATTGTAAAGTTGCTTTTTCGATGTATCCTACTACCATACAAGAACTTTTTCAGGTTGCTGATGCGGGAAGATTGATGCCTCCAAAATCAACGTGGTTTGAACCTAAATTACGCAGCGGATTGTTTTTGCATCTGATAGGGGAAGAAAAGTAAGTAAAAACAGAAGAAAAAGGCGGATTCTTTGATAACCAAATCAAGATAACTTGTTTTTCCATGCAAACAATGGTAAAATATTTTTTATAAAATTTACGATTTATGGGAGGATATTTATGGACAAAAAATTATATGATTTGATGGATTGGGCTGCGATTGAGGCAGTCGTATATTCAGAAGAAGATCATCCACATGTTCTGTTAGGTGCACATGAGACAGAAGAGGGCATCCTGATTCAGGCATTCATTCCTTCAGCAGCAGAGGTGTCCGTAAAAATTGTAGGGGTAAAAGAGGAATATCCGATGGAACTTGCCGATGAGGCAGGCTTTTTCGCTGTACTTCTTCCACGAAAGACAATTCCAGAATATCATTATAAGATTACATATGATAATGGTGAGACAGCAGAAATGATGGACCCGTATGTATTTAAACCGCAGATCTCAGAGGAAATGACAAAGAAATTTAATGCGGGTATCTGTTATGATATTTATGAAAAACTGGGTGCACATCCTATGACTGTTGATGGAGTCGAAGGCGTTTACTTTGCAGTGTGGGCTCCAAATGCAATGAGAGTCAGTGTGGTAGGTGATTTTAACAGTTGGGACGGAAGAAGAATGCCGATGAGAAGATTATGGGATTCTGGCATTTTTGAGTTATTTATCCCAGGACTGAAGACAGGAACGTTGTACAAGTATGAGATTAAGGCAAAAGGAGGACTCACTTATTTAAAGGCAGACCCTTATGCAAATGAGGCCGAATTGCGCCCAAATACTGCATCTGTTGTGGCAGATCTGAGAAATTTTGAATGGACAGACAAAGAATGGATCGCAGAGAGAAAGAAAAGAGATACAAAAAAAGAACCGATGGCAATTTATGAGATGCACTTAGGTTCTTGGAAGAAGCCGGAGGATCGAGATTTCTATAATTATCGAGAATTAGCTCCGATGGTTGCAGAATATATTAAAGAAATGGGCTATACACATATTGAGCTGATGCCAGTTATGGAACACCCATTAGATGCTTCTTGGGGATATCAGGTGACAGGATATTATGCGCCAACCAGTCGCTATGGAACACCGGAAGACTTTATGTATTTTATCAATTATATGCACGAGCAGAAAATAGGAGTGATTTTAGATTGGGTTCCAGCACATTTTCCGCGAGACACATTTGGTCTTTCCAACTTTGATGGAACGTGCCTGTATGAACATCAAGATCCAAGACAAGGCAGTCATCCGCATTGGGGAACATTGATTTATAATTATGGCAGACCGGAAGTAAAGAACTTCTTGATTGCCAATGCTTTATTCTGGGCAGAAAAATATCATGTGGACGGTATCCGTATGGATGCGGTTGCTTCGATGCTGTATCTTGATTATGGAAAGAATGATGGAGAATGGGTAGCAAATATTTATGGCGGCAATGAGAATTTAGAGGCTGTTGAATTCTTTAAACACTTAAATTCTATCTTTAAACAGAAAGAAAAAGGAGTCATGCTGATTGCAGAGGAATCTACCGCATGGCCAAAAGTGACAGGCGATGTTGAGGAAGATGGTCTTGGATTTGACTATAAATGGAATATGGGATGGATGAATGACTTCATTCAGTATATGTCATTAGACCCTGTATATCGTTCCAGCCATCATGGAGAATTAACGTTCAGTATGATCTACGCATACAGCGAGGATTTCATCCTGACTTTATCACATGATGAGGTTGTTCATGGAAAAGCCTCCATGATTGGAAAGATGCCTGGAGAAAGACCGCAAAAATTTGCAAACTTAAGAGCCGCATATGGATTTATGCTTACACATCCAGGAAAGAAACTGTTGTTTATGGGACAGGATTTTGCACAATTTTCCGAGTGGTCAGAAGAAAAGGAACTGGAGTGGAATCTTCTGGAATACGAGGATCACAAAAAAATGGAACAGTATGTAAAAGACTTGAACCAGTTTTATAAAGAGCATCCGGCTTTATATACGTTTGATTATGATCCAAAAGGATTTGAATGGATCAATTCAATCTCTGCAAATGAAAATATGCTGGTATTTACAAGAAATACAAAGAAGAAAGAAGAGACGCTTCTTGTTGTATGTAACTTCTCGCCATTAGTATACGAAAATCATAAAATTGGCGTTCCGTATCCAGGAAAATATAAAGAAATTTTTAACAGTGACCGTGTAGAATATGGCGGAGAAGGAAATATCAACCCACGTTTGAAACAGTCGAAAAAAGAGGAATGTGATGACAGAGAAGATTCCATTCTGATTAAAGTTCCACCTATGGGTATTTCTATTTTCAGCTATTCCAAAGCAGCAGAAAAAGCAGTGACAAATCGTACTGCAAAGAAGTCAAAAGAGACATCAGAAAAGACAACTGCAAAAAAGACAAGAAAAAAGAAAAATCTGAAAGAAGAACTGGAGAAAAAAATTGCAGAAGAAGAGACAAAAGAGATCGTAAAAGAGATTGAAAAAACAGAAAAAAATCTCGAAACAACTGCAAAAAATCCAGAAGTGAAAAAGGCAGAGCCTGAAAAAGCAGAAACAAAAAAAACAGAGGCAAAAAAAATCGAGACAAAGAAGACAGAAGCTCAAAAGATCGAGACAAAAAAGACAGAAGCAAAAAAAATAGAGACAAAGAAAAAAGAACCAAAAAAAATAGAGCATAAAAAGACAGAAAAAGAAAAGACAGCAGAAAAAAAATAATTTCACAGAAGAAATATGAGGTAAACAGATGAACAGTGTAACGGAACTGCAGGATGTAACAGTGAAAGAAGCAAATCGGCTGGTTACTTATCTTCAGGATAATGTATCCCATATCATTGTTCTGGGAATGCGAATTTTATTTGCCATTATAATATTTTTGGTGGGGAAAAAGATCATTCAAATTCTGATAAAACCGGTAGATCGTTTTTTTGCACGCAGTATAAAAGAAGAAAGCGGATATCATTTTATGGTTTCGTTGAGCAAGGCAGGTATGTATCTGATTCTTGCCGGAATTCTGGCTGTTATTCTAGGGATTCCATCCTCTTCTTTTGCAGCATTGATTGCCTCAATCGGTGTGGGAGTTGGTCTTGCCTTAAAAGAATCTATGTCAAACCTTGCAGGAGGATTGATTCTTTTAATGACAAAACCATTCTCCGCCGGAGAATATGTAAGAGAAGATGGTCATGGAAATGAAGGGACTGTGCAGAAAATAGGATTGTTTTATACAACGCTTGTGACACCTGACAATCAAGTGATTCATTTGCCAAATGGGGTACTGGCAAATTCAGGCATTACAAACGTTTCAGGGCAAAAAACAAGGGAACTTCGTTATACTGTGGGGATCTCATATGGATCTGATTTAAAGAAGGCAAAAGCACTGATTATGGAAATTTTGGACAAAGATCGTTTTGTAATGCAGGAAGAACAAAAACAGGTATTTGTCGATGATTTAGGAGATAGTGCTGTAATTATTGGCTGGAGAGCATGGGTTGCCACAGAAAACTACTGGGCTGCAAAGTGGAGTATTACAGAAGAAATAAAGGTTATTTTTGATAGAGAAGGAATAGAAATACCATTTTCTCAGCTTGATATTCATATAGCAGCAGCGCAGCAAAAAGCTCAGATTCCTGCAAACAATTCTTTGAATAAGACAGCAGGAAAAGAAAAAGAAAAGGAAAAAACGACGAGATGAGAGACGAACAAAAAAGCAGTGAAAAGGAGCAAAAGAAACCGTATGTACATATTCGCCCAGATGGAACGGTATACGAACATGTACATGTCCATCAGAATGAAGAAGAAAAACCGCATTCTCATTCCCATACGCATACCCATGAAAATACAAAAGCAGTTCTTAATCGATTGTCCCGTGCAATAGGACATTTGGAGTCTATAAAGAAAATGGTGGAGAGTGGAAGAGATTGCAGTGAAGTGCTGATTCAGCTTTCAGCAGTAAAAGCTGCTATCAACAATACGGGAAAAGTAATTCTTCAAGACCATATCCAACATTGTCTGGTAGATGCTATTGAGACAGGAGATTATGAAGCAATCGAAGAGTTGAATAAAGCAATCAACAGATTTATAAAATAAGCCAGAGCGCTCTGAGAAAACGAACAGACCGATCTTGGCGGAGGGAGGCTGTCATATGAAACTAAGTTATTTAGCAAATATATTGAAAACGGCAGAAAATATTGTATGTTTGGCAGGTAAAGGAATGTCCCGTGAAATGGGAATTCATACTTATGCAGAGAGTGCAAGAGCATATGAGATTGAGCAGATGTATGGAAGATCACCGGAAGAGCTTTATACAGCACAATGTCTTGCAACAAGACCAGAGAAATTTTATAAATATTATAAAAGTGAAGTCTTAATGCAGGATAGAGAACCGGGGGCTGCATATTATGCACTGGCAAAAATTCAGGAAAAAGTAAATCTGAATTGGATTATCACAAGAAGTATTTATGATCTTCCAAACAGAGCTGGATGTCAGAAAGTGATCAATCTGCATGGAACAATTTTTGAGAGTCACTGTCCTAGATGTGGAGAGAAATATTCAAAAGAATATATTCTGGAAACAGAAAAAGTGCCGCTTTGTGAAAAATGTGGGATTCCATTAAATCCAGGAGTGACAATGATGGGAGAAATGGTGGACAACCATACGATGACAAAGGCAGCAGATGCAGTATCAAAGGCGGATGTACTTTTAGTTCTGGGAGCAAATTTAAGATCAAAGATCTGTATGGATGAGCTTCAGTATTTTCAGGGAAAAAAATTAATACTGATCAACTCAGAAAAACATTATATGGATCATTTGGCAGATATTGCAATCAATGAAAATGTAGAAGATGTTTTACAGGAGTTATTGGAACTTTTATAAAAGCAGAGGAAATTGAAAATGATTGAGACAATTAAAAGAGAGGCAGAAGAGGCAGCAGAAGAACTGATTGAAACAGCAAAATTGGAAGAAGGAGAAATTTTAGTAGTTGGATGCTCAACCAGTGAAGTGGCAGGCGAAAAAATAGGAACATTTTCCAATAAAGATCTTGGCGCTGCAATTTTTGAAGGAATCTATAAAGCGGCACAAAGACACGGTGTTTATGTAGCGGCACAGTGCTGCGAACACTTAAATCGCGCGCTGATTCTGGAAAAAGAAGCGGCAAAAAAATATGGATTTGAGATTGTGAGCGTTGTTCCACAGCCAAAAGCGGGCGGATCTTTTGCTACCGCAGCATATAAACAATTAAAAAATGCGGTTGCAGTAGAATATATTCAGGCACATGCAGGCATGGATATCGGAGATACCCTGATCGGAATGCACTTAAAACATGTGGCTGTTCCAGTTCGAATCAGTAAGAAAAAGATTGGAGAAGCAAATTTGGTTTGTGCGAGAACGAGAGCGAAGTATATCGGTGGAGAACGGGCAATTTATAAATAGGAAATGAACGGAAATATTAAAAAATAAAAAAAAGACTTGCAAAACTGATAGGAAAGTTATATAATAGCAAAGTGCAGTAGAGAACTGCACTTTGCTGGAATAGCTCAGTCGGTAGAGCACTTCACTCGTAATGAAGGGGTCGTCGGTTCAAGTCCGATTTCCAGCTTTTTTAAAAAGCTTGATTTTACAAGGAAAATTGAATATGAAAGAGAAAAGACCACTGAGAAAAAAGTGGTCTTTTTTTGCGTTTGGTTAACGTTTGGTTAATATTGAAATTTTAGAAACAAAAATTTTTATAATTTTTTTATACTTCTATAATTTTGTTTTATTACTTTATTTCAAAAAAATTAGATTTTTGTGCTATACTACCGTTGTAAATGACCCATCACCTAAAGATAGGGGGTTTTAGCTATTATTTTACAAAATATAGAAGTTAAAAAACAGTTGATTGACTGTGTAACAAAAAAATAATTATAGAAAAAATGAGGTGGCAGAAACAGACATGATTGAGAATCTAAAACAAAAGTTTCGTAAATTTATGACAGGACGGTATGGCGTTGATGAATTATCAAAATTTTTTATGGTAATTTTACTGATTTTGATTGCACTGTCCATATTTATTAGAAATCCTGGTCTTGATTCTTTGATTTTGGGATTGTTGATTATTTCTTATTTTCGTATGTTTTCAAGAAATGTGACGAAGCGATATCAGGAGAATCAGAGATATCTGAATATCAAAAATAAATTTTTAGGAAAAATAAGAAAAGAGAAATATATTATGAATCAGAGAAAGGACTACCATATTTATATATGTCCAAACTGTAAACAGAAGATTCGTATTCCAAAGGGAAAAGGAAAGTTGAATATTACCTGCCCGAAGTGTCACACCGAGTTTGTAAAAAATACAGGCAAAAAAAAGAAAGAAGAAGAAAAAGCTAGTTAAAAAAGAAGGAACGGTATGCGTTCCCCATCTTAAAAAGAGGTGGGAGAATCGTACCGTTCCCTTTTTTATTAATATTTTTTCTTATGTCCAGTATATTTTTCTTCGCAGTATTTACAGCGATATACTTCTTTTTCAGGATCAGTCAGAAGGAAAACATGGTCTAATTCCTGCTCAATGGAAGTGATGCAGCGAGGATTTTTACATTTTATGATATTGACAAGCTGTTTTGGCAGAGACAGTACTTTTTTGTCTACAATCAGACCGTCTTTGATGATATTGACCGTGATATTATGATCGATAAAGCCAAGGATGTTTAAATCAAGCATATCTATCGGGCATTCTACTTTGATAATATCTTTTTTGCCCATCTTGTTGCTGCGGGCATTTTTGATGATCGCAACACAGCAGTCCAGTTTGTCCAGTTTTAAATAGCGGTAAATTTCCATGCTTTTTCCAGCTTCGATATGATCAAGAACAAAGCCTTCATTTAATTGTCCTACGTTTAACATGTTTCATCCTCCTATTCTTCAACTTTTATTCCAAGTAATGTTAAGATCAATGCCATGCGGACATAGACACCGAATTGCGCCTGTTTAAAGTAGACTGCTCTTGGATCACTATCCACTTCGACAGAAATTTCATTGACACGCGGAAGCGGATGCAGAACCAGCATATCAGCAGGAGCACGTTCCATTTTTTTCTTA
>CBCTVZ010000063.1:0-13339 GCA_965150505.1 uncultured Robinsoniella sp.
GGATGCGATGCCACATTAAAGAGAATGAACAGACGCTATACGACGCAGGAATATAGAGAAAAATGTGATATCCTCAGAGCGGTATTTGAGAATCCAGCTTTGACGACAGATGTCATTGTGGGATTCCCAGGCGAGACGCAGGAAGAATTTGAACAGACAAAATTATTTTTGGAAGAAATAAAATTCTTTGAGACGCATATATTTAAGTATTCCAGAAGAAAAGGGACAAGAGCGGCAGGAATGGAAAATCAAGTGCCGGACAGCATAAAAAATGTCAGAAGTAATGAATTGATTCAGTTGAATGAAAAAAATCAGACTTTATTTGAAGAAGCATGGACAGATAAAAAAGTAGAAGTACTGTGCGAGGAAGAGATTGAGATTGACGGTATCAAATATTATTCTGGCCATACAAAAGAGTATATTCGCACAGCAGTAGAGGCAAAATACGGAAAAGAAAATAGAATTTTGTTCGGAACTTTAAAAAAAGAATTGAAACCACATGTCCGATTGTGTACAATAGATTAACAAGAAGAGAAACTATTTTCAAAAGAAATATGTTTTAATATCAGAATAGAAAGATAAGGACGTGAAAATATGAGTAAAATTACATCAAACACACAGTTTTTTAAGGTAAATTCAGAAACAGAAGTCAGTGTAAAGGATATTTTGGATACAGTTTACAATGCAATGACAGAAAAAGGATACAATCCAGTCAATCAGATTGTTGGATATATCATGTCAGGAGACCCGACATATATCACAAGTCATAACAATGCACGAAGCTTGATTATGAAAGTAGAAAGAGATGAGCTTGTAGAAGAGCTGCTGAAAGAGTACATTAAAAATAAGTCTTGGCAGTAAAGGAAGAGTATGAGAGCAATAGGTTTAGATTTTGGATCAAAAACAGTGGGGGTAGCAATCAGCGATCCACTGGGAGTGACAGCACAAGGAATAGAAATTATCCGCAGAACATCAGAGAATAAGCTGAGAAAAACGCTGGCTAGAATTGAGGAATTGATCAAAGAATATCAGGTCGATACGATTGTATTAGGGCTGCCTAAAAATATGAATAACACATTGGGAGACCGCGCTGAAAAATCATTAGAATTTAAGGAGATGCTTGAACGAAGAACGGGACTTCCTGTTATTATGTGGGATGAGCGTCTGACAACGGTAGAGGCAAATCGCGTTTTGATCGAAGGAAATATTCGCAGAGAAAATAGAAAACAATATATTGACCAGCTGGCAGCAGTACTGATTTTGCAGGGATATTTAGACAGTGAGGGCATAAAAAATGGAAAAAATTAAGTTTGCATTAGAAGGATATGAAGAAGAAGCAGAATTTTATGTTCTGGAAGAGACAAGAATCAGCGGAAGAGATTATCTGCTGGTGACAGAAGATGAAGAAGACGAAGAAGAGCAGGAAGTCTTAATCTTGAAAGATTTATCAGAAGATGGAGATCCAGAGGCTCTGTATGAGATTGTAGAGGATGAGGAAGAATTAAAGGCGATCTCAAAAGTATTTATGGAAATGATAGATGATGTTGAGATTGAATTAGAATAAATAGGGAAAAACAGAAAAGAAACAGTAAGATCTGTTTTTGGCGTCTTTCTATTTCGACAGAAATGATAGAAAAGAAAGAGTTTGCAATAGAATTATCGGAAAGAACGGAAAATATTGTAAAATCGAAATATGTGAAATCACAGGAAACGGCGGGACTAGCTTGAGATCGTGAGGAGAAAGCTATAACGTCAGAGGATTTGTTCTATCTTAAATCTGTATGAAAAAGAAAAGACAATAAAAAATGTGCGTAAATGTGCGGAAATAATGGAGGTGCAATTTTTTGAAAAATTTTAATAACTCAAAATTGAAGATCATCCCATTGGGTGGTCTGGAGCAGATTGGGCTTAACATTACGGCCTTTGAATTTGAGGATAGTATCATTGTTGTGGATTGTGGTCTTGCATTCCCAGAGGACGATATGCTGGGAATCGATTTGGTCATCCCTGATGTGACCTATCTGAAAAATAACATAGAGAAAGTAAAAGGATTTATTATTACACACGGTCATGAAGATCATATTGGAGCTTTACCGTATATTTTGAGAGATATCAATGTTCCGATCTACGCGACAAAACTGACGGTGGGTATTATTGAGCGGAAGTTAAAAGAACATAATTTGCTGAAAAATACAAAGCGAAAAGTAGTAAAACATGGACAGTCGATCAATCTGGGATCATTTAGAATCGAATTTATCAAGACAAATCACAGTATTGCGGATGCCTCTGCATTGGCAATCTATTCTCCGGCCGGAACAGTCATTCACACAGGAGACTTCAAAGTGGATTACACACCGGTCTTTGGCGATGCGATTGACTTGCAGCGTTTCGGAGAAATTGGAAAAAAAGGTGTGCTGGCGTTGATGTGTGACAGTACTAATGCAGAGCGGCCTGGATTTACCATGTCAGAGCGGACCGTGGGCAAGACATTTGACAATATTTTTTCGGAACATAGAAATACAAGAATCATTATTGCAACGTTTGCTTCCAACGTAGATAGAGTGCAGCAGATTATTAACTCTGCATACAAATATGGAAGAAAAGTTGTTGTAGAAGGACGCAGTATGGTAAATATTATCAGCACTGCTCTGGAGCTGGGATACCTGAACATTCCAGAAAATACATTGATTGAGATTGAGCAGATGAAAAATTATCCAGATGAACAGATGGTGCTGATTACGACAGGAAGTCAGGGAGAATCTATGGCAGCTCTGTCAAGAATGGCTTCTGATGTCCACAGAAAAGTGTCGATCAAACCGGGAGATACGGTTATTTTTAGTTCCAACCCGATTCCAGGAAATGAAAAAGCGGTTTCAAAAGTGATCAATGAATTATCCATGAAAGGTGCGGATGTTATTTTTCAGGATGCTCATGTATCAGGTCATGCGTGTCAGGAAGAAATTAAGCTGATCTATTCTCTGGTACGTCCGAAATATGCACTGCCTGTTCATGGAGAATATCGCCATAGAAAAGCGCAGGCAGGGATTGCAGAAAGTCTTGGCATTCCGAAAGATCATATTTTCATGATGCATTCTGGCGACGTACTGGAAGTATGCAATGAGTCTGCTGAGATTGTCGATCAGGTTCAGGCAGGAGCAATCTTAGTGGATGGACTAGGTGTCGGCGATGTTGGAAATATTGTACTGAGAGATCGCCAGCATTTAGCGGAAGATGGTATCTTGATTGTTGTGCTGACATTAGAAAAATACAGCAATCAAGTGCTTGCAGGACCAGACATTGTCTCAAGAGGATTCGTCTATGTCAGAGAATCAGAATCATTGATGGATGAGGCGAGACACATTGTGGAACATGCCTTGGATGAGTGTATGGATCGCAGAATCAGTGACTGGGGAAAAATAAAAAATATTATAAAAGATTCTTTAAGTGATTTCTTGTGGAAAAAGACAAAGAGAAATCCGATGATTTTACCGATTATTATGGAAGTGTAGAGGAAGAGAAATGGAAAGTGTGAAATATCATACAGAAAAATTAATCGCCGCGCTAAAAGAGAGTGACAGCTACCAGAAATATGAGGAAGTAAGAGAAGAGATTGCGCAAAATCCGGAATTGAAGCAGCAGTTAGATGAATACCGAAAAAGAAATTATTTGATGCAGGCAGAAGATGTGCCGGAAGATTTATTTCTGGAAGAAGAAAAAATGAGCAAAGAATATAAAGAATTTCGAGAGAATGAACTGATTGAATCATATCTGGAATGTGAATTGGAAATCTGCAGAAAGATTCAAAGAATCATTCAAAAAGTAGTTGTATCGATTGATATGGATATCGATGAATTTATTGACGATATCAATTTGTAATACAAAAAAAGTGCTATATTTTTGATAAAATCGGATATGCCGGCAGATGTATATGCCGGCATATAAAAAGATAGGAGCAACAGTATGAAAACAGAAGAGACGACATGGAGGGCAGTCACAGTATTGATCAAGTGTTTGGCGGCAGTTGCTGTTATTTTTATACTGGCAATCGGCGGTAAGACGGCATATCAATTTGGATACTGTGTATTTGCACAACAGCCGCTCTCAGATCCTCCCGGAAAAGAAGCTGCAATTACGGTATGGGAAGGCGAGACAATAAAAGAAGTAGCTGAAACGCTGGAATCAAATGGGATTATTCAGGATGCCCTTGTGTTCTGCGTTCAGGAACGTCTCTCCAAGTATCAGGGAAAATTACAGCCAGGAACGTATGTGTTAAACAGCGCGCAGACACCGGAGGCGATTCTACAGACACTGACAGGATTGTCAGATGAGACAGACGAGTAAAGAGAGAATAGATTCATGATAGTAGATGAAAGAATGGTGACCTATATCAATTCTCTGGACCGCGGCAATACGGCGATTTTGGATCAGATTGAACAGGAAGCGCTTGCTGATGAAGTTCCGATTATCAGAAGAGAGATGCAAAGTTTTTTGAAGGTACTT
Organism: uncultured Robinsoniella sp.; assembly: GCA_965150505.1. Classification (GTDB taxonomy): domain Bacteria; phylum Bacillota; class Clostridia; order Lachnospirales; family Lachnospiraceae; genus JAGZHZ01. The sequence goes on from CBCTVZ010000063.1 coordinate 4,501, forward strand.
CTCAGCATGAAACAGCCGAAAAAAATTTTAGAAGTAGGAACAGCTGTGGGATTTTCAGCTATCTTGATGTGTGAATACGGACCAGAAGAATGCCATGTCACAACAATAGAAAAATATGAGAAGAGGATTCCGATTGCAAAAGAAAATTTCAGACGTGCCGGAAAAGAGGCACAGATCACATTGCTTGAAGGAGATGCAATGGAGATTATGAAAAAGATGGATGAGGAATACGATTTTATTTTTATGGATGCTGCAAAAGGGCAGTATATTCATTTCCTGCCTGAAGTAATGAGACTTTTAAAGCCGCAAGGCGTATTAGTTTCAGATAATGTACTGCAGGATGGCGATATCATACAGTCTCATTTTGCAGTGGAACGCAGAAACCGCACGATCTATAAGAGAATGCGGGAGTATCTGTATGAATTAAAGCATAATGAACAACTGCTGACATCAATCGTTCCGATTGGAGATGGAGCGACAGTCAGCATAAAGTATAAATAGGAGGATTTTATGAGAAAACCAGAGCTGCTGATACCGGCAAGCAGTCTTGAAGTATTAAAGACTGCTGTTATTTTTGGCGCAGATGCGGTTTATATCGGAGGAGAGGCTTTTGGGCTGCGCGCAAAAGCAAAAAACTTTTCAATGGATGATATGAGAGAAGGAATCGCATTTGCACATGAACATGGAGTAAAAGTTTATGTCACAGCCAATATTTTAGCTCATAACAATGATTTAGAAGGCGTAGAGGCATACTTTGAGGAACTTAGAGAAATCAAACCAGATGCTTTGATTATCGCAGATCCTGGCGTTTTTCAGACAGCAAAAAGAATATGCCCTGAGATTGAACGCCATATCAGCACACAGGCAAATAATACGAATTATGAGACGTATAAATTTTGGTGGGAATTAGGCGCAAAGCGTGTTGTTTCTGCAAGAGAATTATCTCTGGAAGAGATAAAAGAGATTCGGGCAAATATACCGGAAGATATGGAAATTGAGACCTTTATTCATGGAGCAATGTGCATCTCATATTCAGGAAGATGTCTTTTGAGTAATTATTTTACCGGAAGAGACGCAAATCAGGGAGCTTGCACACATCCATGTCGCTGGAAATATTCCGTTGTGGAAGAGACAAGACCAGGAGAATATATGCCGGTTTATGAAAATGAACGAGGAACGTATATTTTCAATTCAAAGGATCTTTGTATGATTGAGCATATTCCAGATTTACTGCAGGCTGGCATTGACAGCTTTAAAATTGAAGGTCGAATGAAGACGGCGCTTTATGTGGCTACTGTCGCAAGAACGTATCGAAAGGCGATTGATGACTGCTTAAAAGATCCGAAATTGTATGAACAGAACATGGATTGGTATCGCAATCAGATCTCAAATTGTACTTATCGTCAATTTACAACGGGATTTTTCTATGGAAAGCCAGGAGATGAATCTCAAATTTATGACAGCAATACATATATTAAAGAGTATACCTATTTGGGCATCATAGGAGAAGAAAAAGACGGTCTTTATCGGATTGAACAGCGCAATAAGTTCAGCGTGGGAGAACAGATTGAAGCGATGAAGCCAGATGGAACAGATCTCTGTGTGACAGTCCGCGCGATCTTTGATGAAGAAGGAAATTCTCAGGAAAGCGCTCCGCATCCAAAGCAAGTATTGTATGTAGATTTGGGCGAAAAATTGGATATTTATGACATTTTAAGAAGGCAGGAAATAGAATAAAAGAGAAAAATAGAATAAAATAAAAGTATTGACAAAGAAATTGTAATATGATATTTTAAAAAACGTAAGCAGACAAAGGTGTCTAAAAAAAGACCTTTGTCTGCTTTTTTGTTATTTATCAGTTTTTTTAATGTAAAGACCTTGTCTGAAAAATACTGTAAAAATAAGCTGCAAAAGGAGATGAGCAAAATGAGAATAACACCAAAAGAACAGGAAAAATTACTGCTTTATTTAGCAGGAAATCTTGCAAAAGAAAGAAAAGCAAGAGGATTAAAATTGAATTATCCAGAATCAGTAGCTTATATTAGTTCTGAACTGATGGAGATGGCACGTGATGGAAAAGAAGTGACAGAATTGATGAATTTGGGAACAAAACTTCTTACGAAAGAAGAAGTGATGGATGGAGTTGCAGATATGGTAACAGAAGTTCAAGTAGAAGCAACTTTTCCAGACGGAACAAAGCTTGTAACAGTACATAATCCGATTCAGTAAGGAGGAAAAGTGGTATGAAAATTGGAGAAATCATGCCTTTGGATAGAGAGATTACATTAAATGAAGGAAAGGATTTCTGTACGATTCTTGTAACAAACACAGGAGACCGACCAGTACAAGTCGGCTCTCATTTTCATTTTTTTGAAGTGAATCGTTGTCTGAAATTTGATAGAGAAAAAGCGTATGGATATCATCTTGACATTCCTTCTGGCACATCTGTAAGATTTGAGCCAGGAGAAGAAAAAGAGGTACAGTTGACTGCCATTGGAGGAACAAGAAGAGTTTTTGGATTAAATGACTTGACATGTGCTCAAACTTCAGAATCAACAAAACAAGCAGCGCTAGATAAAGCAAAGAAAAAGGGATTTATCAAATAGGAGGAATTTATATGAGCACAAAAATATCAGGAGCAAAATATGCGATGATGTATGGTCCTACAAAAGGAGATAAAGTTCGTCTTGCTGATACAAGTCTTGTTATTGAAGTAGAGAATGATTACACGACATATGGAGACGAAAGTAAATTTGGCGGAGGAAAGACATTACGTGATGGGATGGGTCAGTCTGTGACAACAACAAGTGCTGACGGGGATCTTGATTTAGTTATTACAAATGCTCTTGTCGTAGATTATACAGGTATTTATAAAGCAGATATAGGAATAAAGAACGGAAAAATAGCAGGAATTGGAAAAGCTGGAAATCCGGCAGTCATGGATGATGTAACTCCTGGAATGACTGTGGGAGCTTCAACGGAAGCACTGGCTGGTGAAGGATTAATTCTCACAGCCGGAGGGCTGGATACTCATATTCATTTTATTTCTCCTCAGCAGATTGATTGTGCACTTTACAGTGGAATCACTACAATGATTGGAGGAGGAACAGGACCGGCCGATGGAACAAATGCGACAACATGTACGCCAGGACCTTGGAATTTAGAAAAGATGCTGCAGGCAGTGGAAGAATATCCGATGAATATTGGCCTTCTGGGAAAAGGAAATTGTTCGGATGAAAAAGCGTTGGAAGAACAAATTCGTGCAGGCGCAATGGGATTAAAAATTCATGAAGATTGGGGAGCAACACCGGCTGTTATTGATCATTGCCTTAATACAGCAGACAAATATGATGTTCAAGTAGCAATTCATACAGATACCTTAAATGAAGGTGGATGTGTAGAAGATACATTAAATGCAATTGCAGGACGAACAATTCACACCTATCATACAGAGGGGGCTGGTGGAGGTCATGCACCGGATATTATTTGTGCGGCAGCTGCACTTAACGTGCTTCCTTCTTCTACAAATCCGACAATGCCTTATACCGTTAATACATTAGATGAGCATCTTGATATGTTGATGGTATGCCATCATCTTGATAAACGTATTCCGGAAGATGTAGCGTTTGCAGATTCGCGTATTCGACCTGAGACAATTGCTGCTGAAGATGTGCTTCATGATATGGGTGTATTTTCTATGATGAGCTCAGATTCTCAGGCTATGGGTCGTGTGGGAGAAGTTATAACACGTACATGGCAGACAGCATCAAAGATGAAAGAAGAACGAGGGGCTTTGCCAGAGGATGCAGAAAATGGAAATGATAATTTCCGCGTAAAAAGATACATTTCTAAATATACAATTAATCCGGCAATTACTCATGGAATTTCTTCTTATGTAGGATCTGTAGAAATAGGTAAGTTTGCAGATCTTGTTCTTTGGAATCCTGTGTTTTTTGGAGTGAAACCAGATATTATTATTAAAGGCGGAATGATTATTGCTTCTAAAATGGGAGACGCTAACGCCTCCATTCCTACATGTGAGCCAGTGATGTATAAACAGATGTTTGCGGCACATGGAAAAGCAAAATATACAACATGTCTTACCTTTGTATCAAAAGCAGCCATGGAAGAAAATATTTCTGAAAAATATCATTTACAAAAAAATGTAGTGCCAGTTTATGGCTGTCGAAATATTTCAAAAAAAGATATGAAATTTAATGACAAAACACCAAAAATTACCGTAAATCCTGAGACATATGAAGTACGGGTAGACGGAGAGCATATTACGTCAAAACCAGCTAAAAAGCTGCCATTGACTCAGATTTATAGTTTATTCTAAGCCGATAAGACAGAAGCATTGGGCTTGTACCGTGCTTCTGTCTTCATATAAAATTTATTTTGGGAGGAAAAAGAAATGTTAGGTGTGTGTTTGCTGTTTGTAGGCATTGTTCTGATCAATAATGGTATGTGTACGCTGTATAAAGTAGATGATAAATCAGCGGCTGTTATGAATATCTTAACAGGATTATTATCGGTTTTCATTAATGCAGTAAATCTTGTGATGGGAAACTATTATGCGGCTGGAACAGGATTGCTTTTTGGATTTACATATCTTTTTGTTGCATTTGATAAACTTGGAAAATTAAATGCGATTCCTTTTGCATGGTTTTCTACATTTGTAGCTGTCAATGCAGTAATTTTTGGAACGATTGAGGGTGTGACAGGAAGTTCAGCATTGGGAATTACAGCAGATTGGCGTTGGGCTGTAATCTGGTATCTGTGGGCAATTTTATGGGCAACTGCTTTTATAGAAGATATTTGCCATAAAAAGTTAGGAAAATTCGTGCCACTTCTTCAAGTATTTGAAGGTATTATTACAGCATGGATTCCTGGAGTTTTAATGTTAATTGGAAAATGGTAAATAGGAGAATAAAAAATGATATGTGAAAAATTAGAAGGTACTCTAGAAGAGATTAATGTAACTGGAAAAAACATTGAATATGTAGAAATAGAATGGCATGAAGCTTTTAAAAAAATTCATAAAAAAGTAACAGATAAAGGTCAAGAAGTAGGAATTCGCATGGGGGACTGGGTATTAACAAGAGGACTTTATGAAGGAGACATTATTTATAAAGATGATACGACTGTAATTGCTGTCCATACGCCGCCATGTGAAGTGATACAAATTTCTGTTGATCAAAAACATCCGATGATGATAGCAAAAGTATGCTACGAGATTGGAAATCGCCATGCACCGCTTTTTTATGGAGAAAATATTTATACTTTTGTGACACCATATAATGAGCCAATGTTTGTGATGCTATCAAAAATGAATGGGATATCTGTTGAAAAAACAGAGCAGAGATTAGATTATAAAAACAAGATTTCAGAAACGATTCATAACCATCATCACTAAATAGGAGGAAGAGAAGGAGTGGATGTATTCAAATTAAAAAATCATTTTTTGTTGCTGCAAATGAATGATGCTCTTTTTCCGATCGGAGGATACTCACATTCATATGGGTTGGAGACCTATATTCAAAAGGGAATCGTACACGATGCAGATACGGCTGAGAAATATTTAAAAAACAGATTACGATATACGTTTCTTTATACAGATTTGCTTGCTGTCCGTATCGCATATGATGCAGCAACTAGAAAAGACCTAAAAAAGTTGGATGAATTAGAAGATATATTAGACGCATCAAAAGTTCCAAAAGAAATCCGTGAAGCATCTCAAAAGCTAGGAAGTCGTTTTGTGAAAACACTGATGGGAATGAAAATAGAATGGGATACAGGAATTTTTCATCAGTATCTTGAACAGCGCAGAGGGAAAAGCATTTGCCATCCGTGTGCTTATGGAGTATTTTGTGCATGTGAAAATATAGAAAAAACAGAAGCCTTATCAGCATTTTTATATGCTCAAGCTTCAGGAACAGTGACAAATTGTGTGAAAACTATTCCATTGAGTCAGTCAGCAGGACAAAAATTACTTTTTTCTTTATATCCTGTTTTTGAAGAAATTTTAAAATTAGCAGAAAGTTTGGGAGAAGAATTGCTTTGTGCTTCATCTCCAGGATTTGATTTGAGAAGTATTCAACATGAACAACTTTATTCAAGACTTTATATGTCATAAAAAAGAGATGGGAGGATTTTAAGATGTCTTATATAAAAATTGGAGTGGCAGGTCCAGTGGGTTCTGGAAAAACAGCGCTGATTGAGGCATTGACACGCCGGATGGCGGATGAGTATAGTATTGGTGTTATTACAAATGATATTTATACGAAAGAAGATGCGGAATTTCTCGCTAAAAATAGTATTATGCCAATAGAACGTATTATTGGTGTAGAGACAGGTGGATGTCCACATACCGCAATCCGAGAAGATGCATCCATGAATTTGGAAGCAGTAGATGAAATGATAGAAAAATTTCCAGATATTCAGCTTATTTTTATAGAGAGCGGAGGAGACAATCTTTCTGCTACTTTTTCACCGGAATTGGTTGATGCTACAATCTTTGTCATTGATGTGGCAGAAGGAGATAAAATTCCACGCAAGGGTGGTCCTGGAATTACACGTTCAGATCTTCTTGTAATTAATAAAATTGATTTAGCACCTTATGTTGGAGCCAGCCTTGAAGTGATGGAACGAGATTCTAAAAAAATGAGAGGAAACCGACCATTTATTTTTACAAATATTCGTGGAGATGAACATATTGATGATGTAATTTGCTGGATAAAAGAAAATGTATTGCTGGAAGGAATGTGATAAGATGCAAAAAAATGCTTTTGAAAAGGTTTCAAATCTTTCAGTAACAGCAATTCAAAAAGATGGAAGAACAATCTTACAGGATGTACGTTTTACTGCTCCGTATAAAATTATGCAGCCGTTTATCCAGAAAGACGGAGAAATACAAATCATGCTTTTAAGCGCATCAGCCGGCATTATGGAAGGAGACTGCCAAGATTTTAAGTTTAAAATTGGTACAGGAGCACAACTAGAATTTGTATCTCAATCATATGATAAAATACATCAGATGAAAGATGGCTATGCAGTACGTAATACATTCATATATGTAGAATCTGGAGGAACTTTTTTCTTTCATCCTCAGGCAACAATTCCATTTCGAGATTCTGCATTTGAAAATAGAACGAAGGTTTTTTTAGAAGATAAAACATCAGATTTTTGGATGAGTGAGATTTTATGTTCTGGACGATATGGAATGGGTGAAAGCTTTGCATACCGCTTTTATAATAATATAGTAGAAATTCGAAGAGATCATAATTTGATTTATCGGGATAATACAAGATATGACCCTAAATTATTTCCGATGAATGAAATTGGAATGTATGAGGGATATACACATTTATTAAATATTTTTGTGACACACCCTAAAGATTCAGAAGCTTTTATCTGCGAAGTGCAAGATTTGCTGGCAGATGAAAAAGAAATTGAGGGGGGAATTACGAAATTAAGCAGTGGAGATTTTTGTATTCGTATATTTGGATATAGAGCTCAGAAACTAGAAAAACAATCTGAGCAGATCAAACAAATATGGAAAAGACAAAATAAGAAATGATATGTGACAATACAGAGTTTTATCAAAAAGGGAGCATCACTATATAGATATTATGTATAGTGATACTCCCGTAATATTTTTCTATTCTGTTATAATGGAAATTCGTCCCTCTCCAAAAGGATTTGCATAAGCATCACCGACTGTTCCGCCGAGCGCTTCGCTTAAATAATTAGAAAGGACATCGACATCAACAGCGACGTCATCTTGGATAATATTGCATCCTGCAAACATACTCATTCCATCGCCAGCTGATTTAAGCATATAGCTGTGAGAAGCAAGCGTGTATGTCTTTTCAAGGTCAATCGCTTCTCCGTTTACTTTGATATCGGTCACACGATAATCTCCCTCAACGCCTGTAAAGTTTCCTTTATCATCTAATTTGACACCGCTTGGAATAGAAGCATTTATGGTGTAGGAGATTCCAGAAACCTGAAGGAAGCCGCCGCTTTCCTCTGGATAATTTCTACATGCCATTTCAAGGGCATCGCGAATCTGACTTCCTTTCACTTCTGCAACACACATTGTATTGCTGAATGGGAATACATTTAAGAGATCATTATATGTAATGTCGCCAATTTCAATATCAGCGCGGATTCCACCGCCATTCATAAAAGCAATATCAGCGCCAGACTGGTCACGGAAAGCATCTGCACAGAAATCTCCTAAGTTTGTCTCAGATCTGCGGACAGCGCGTTCTCCTGTATCAGGATTATTTGTTGTCAGTAGGACAGACGTATTACCCTTAACTTCTTCTAACATTTTAGCATATTGAGCTTGAATATTTTTGATAAAGGCATCTGTCTTAGGATCTATATTTTTAACTGGTTCTTCTGACTCATCAGCGGCGCTTGGAGTTGCGTCTGAGGCAGTTGCATCAGCGGCAGATGCAGTGTCAAGTGCTGGAACTTCATTGACAAGTTCGGCAGTGATCGTGCCATCCGGTTCAATCGTCAGTTTTCCAATGCTGGAAAGTTTTGTTCCAGTCTGAGTTAAAATAACCTCATTACCTTCTTTGTTTTCTAAAATACGATTGAAAGATTCATGAGAATGGCCGTCAATGACTACATCAATGCCAGTTGTGTTGGCAATGACAGAATCAGAAGTCCAGCGTGAAGTAACGCCTTCTTTTCCAAGATGGCCAACTAAGACAACGTAATCTGCTCCAGCATCAATCACTTCATCTACCGTATTCTGGATCTGGCTGTATAATGCTTTTCCAGTCTCATCTTCACAGAAACCATAGATATAGTTTCCAGCGTC
>CBCTVZ010000064.1:0-13172 GCA_965150505.1 uncultured Robinsoniella sp.
AACCAAATCCATCTTTTATCTGTCTAATCTGAGCTGCCTGTACGTTATCTGTCTTCTGAATCGTACACGTTCCTAATACAAGAACTCCTGCAATCAAAGCTGCCTTTCTGATTAATTTTTTCATTTTCTGTCACCTTTATCCCTTATTCTTCTGTCACTATTTTGGACATTTCTGAGATCATATCTTCATCTTTCAGACGGAATTTTACTTCCACACGTCTCGATGCGTCCATGTTTACCGTTCCATCCTCATTCAGAATCGGATTGCTCATGGAATGTCCATTTACAGTCAGTTTTTCCTGAAGCATCTGTATCTGATCAGAATCTAAAAACTGCTCATCGATAGACAGCAAATATTGCGCCACAGCCAAAGAACGTTTCTGTGACAATTCCAAATTGTAATCGTACGTTCCATTTGTGTCCGTATAACCATCAATGATAATCTCGGATACGTTGTCACGGTATTCTTCTCCTAATAATACCTCACAGTAAATTGGCAATACCTGCTGCAGCACTTTTTCTCCTTCTTCCAATAGTGTCGTATCATCAAACTCAAACATAACATTGGAGTCCAAAAGCAACGCTCCTGTTTTTGGGTCAATGTCTACACTGATATTATGATTTGTAAATTCATTGCGCAGCGCTTCAATCACATCTGCCTTTACACCGATAATTTTGTCCAACTGCTCCTGTTTTTCTTTTACCTTTGCAGTCTGTTCATCTAAGGCGCTTTGCTGTTGTGTAAGTTTTGCCTCCTGTTCTTCGAGCGCTGTTTTTTGCTCTGCAATCTGGCTTTCCTGCGTTTTTAATGTCGTCTGCTGCTCAGACAGTTTCTTTTCCTGTTCTTCCAATGTTGTCTGCTGGGCAGTCAGTTTTGTCTCCTGCTCTTTCAATGAAGTCTGCTGCGCAGTCAATTTTGCTTCTTGCTCTTTCAATGTTGTCTGCTGTTCTGCCAATTTCGCTGCCTGTTCTTCTAGCTTCGCTTTCTGAGAAGCTAAAAGTTCATTTTGGCTTTTTAAGAGTGCCTCCTGCTGTTCTACTGTCAGTTTCTGATGATCCAGCTCATTTGTGTACTGTGCCTGCATCGCCATTCGCTCTTCCTGCTCTGCAATCTTTTCATCATAATTTTTCTGTGCCTGAAACAACGTTACGCACATAATTAATACAAACAGCATCAAAAGTCCAGCCATCATATCAGAATAGGAACGCCATACATTAAAATTGTTTGTCTCTCTGCGTTTCGACATACTACCATTCCTTTCTGCTCTTCCTATCTAAAAAGTGAAAACTTTCCATTTTTTTGAATTGTTTTCACAAAGTCTTTCATGATGCCGTTTAATTCTTCTAACAATTCTCTCTGTCTTTCTCCTTCCTCCTCAATCACCCGTTCTAATTGATTCATAATTTTCGGATCAAGCTGAGAGATCTGTTCTTTTGCTGCGGCAGTCTCTCTGCCCAACTGCACTCGCTTAGCAGAACCAGATACTTCAATCTGATTCAACAAATCTTCCATATTACGCAATACGGTAAAGATCATATTTTGTGCATCCACAAATTCTCCAACTCTTTGATTGTAATTGAGAATCAGCTTTTCATTTGCTTTGTATAATTCTTCAAACGCAATATATACTTTTCCTTCTCTGTTGATAAATTCCTCTTTTAAATCTTCCAGACTTGCCATCAGATCTTTCTGAGAATCTTCATATCCTTTTAACAGATCTTTATTTTTCGTTCCGATCTCCTGAATATCGCCAAATGATTTTGATGCAGCGTCAAGATATTTTTGCATTGTCTGATTACATGCCACCCAGAATTTTGCTGATTTTTCTTCTGCTTCCTGCATATATGCCACAGTATGACGACAGCTTTCGCTCTGAGCTTCTGCCAGCTCCTGATTTTTCTGCATCGTCTCTTCCATTGCCTGCGTATACTGTTTTTGGATATCGGTCATCTCTTTGACAATCTGTCTCATAGAATGATCTTCTTTTAAGAAAGCATTATTTAATTCCACACTTAACTGCTGGAACAATTTTTCCGTATATAGTACATTCCTTTTCTGTGAACTTGCCATCTCTTCCACGGCTGCATTAAATCCAGCAAACTCGATATGAAAAGATTCTCTTAACTGTTTTAGGAACTGTCCTACCAATTCGTCTAAAACCTCTCTCTGACTCTTTGAAATCGTGGACAACATCACATCCAAAGACTCATTCATCTTCTGAAATGCCGGAGTAATTGTCGTCTCAAAACTGCTGACAAGCTGTTTTGAAAATTCCTGAGCCATATTCTGCATCATTTTTGTCTGTTCCTGCTGATAAGCAAGCATGGTATTTCGAGATTCCGCCTCCGCGGAAGGAGCAACATGTCTATGGAACACATCTAAAAAACGCTGTAATGTAATCATAAGACCTGAGTATTCTGATTTCATACAGTAAGAATACGATACAGACAGTGATAATCCATAAATAGAAGTCAAGAATGCTACTTTGATTCCTTCTACCAAAGAGACAACCGATGTCGTCATTGCCTCGTAATTAGATGGTTCAAAATCTCTCAGACCCCATACAAGTCCTATAAACGTTCCCAGAATACCCATACTCGTCAGAATATCCGGAACCATTTCCAGCATTCTTTTTTGGATCATTCCATCTATTTCATCTTCATTAATATAGTCTTCTATATCGCACAGTCCAACTTTGCTTCGATACCAGTCATGCAGAAATTTTTCCATTCTTTCTTTCAAGCCCTTATAAGAAAAAATTCTTCCCAGACTCTGAAAACGGTTTTTCTTGTCTTCCTGTTTTTCCTCTCTAATCTGCTCCAATTTTCCTGCTGCCATATCAAGTGCGCTATTCATCTGCCCCATGCGAACAAGACCGCCTGCCACAGCGACGATACAGATTAAGATCATAATCCCTAAAAATCCAAAATTGTATATCATCATGGAAAGTGCTGCATCCGTTCCAACTAACAGGGTCAGTCCTATACACGCTGCAATCACACCAGCAAACAGCACTCCTCCGAATACTCTATGCCCCATGTTATCACTCCTCTCTTTTGTCCTTTTATCTGTTTAGTTCTCTTTGCATCTCTTTGCAATCTGATTCGCTTTTTCATAGATCTTTTCTGGTTCTTCTCCCACAAAGAACACGCCATTTTCATATAAGATCTTACCATTTACCATAGTCATTGCCACATTTTGTTTGCTTCCGCTGTAGACAAGATTTTTTGTCAGATTGTTCAATGGCTGCATATTTGGCTGATGAAGGTCAATCAAAATCAAATCTGCCAGTTTTCCTTCTGCAATCGTATCACAGTCAAAAAGACGCATTGCTTTTGCGCCGCCTGTTGTTGCCATAAACAGAACCTCATTTGCATCCACACAGGACGCATCTTTTTCTCTTAATTTTGCAAGTCCTGTTGTCAAAAACATCTCGCGGAACATATCAAGACAGTTATTGCTTGCCGGACCATCTGTTCCGATTCCGATATTAATTCCCATCTCCATCATCTTCTGAATCGGCGCAATTCCACTTGCCAATTTTGTGTTTGATCCTGGATTTGTGACAACAGACATTCCTCTGTGCTGAAAAATTTTTAAATCCTCTTCATTAACCCAGACACAGTGATATCCGCCACCGCCATAATTAAACATTCCTAAGCTGTCTAAGTATGCAGTCGGTGTCTTTTTGTATCGCTCGATACATCCTTTTGTTTCTTCTTCTGTCTCAGACATATGCGTATACACTGGTGCATGATACGCATTTGCCAGTTCAGCCAGTTCTTTTAGCAACTGTTCCGATGCTGTATATTCCGCATGAAGTCCCATCTCAAACCGAATTAATTCATGGAAATGGTTATAATGCTCATACCATTTTTCTATTTCCTGCACAGACTGTGAAAAATTATTTACTCCGCCTACCATGACCGTTCTAAATCCCATATCCACAGATGCCTGAGCGATGGTATCAGGAGTCAGATACATATCAAAATTGGAAGTGATTCCACTTGTTAAATATTCCAAGATAGCAAGTTTAGAAAGCTCATAGATATCATCCGGTGTCAATTTTGCTTCCATCGGAAAGACCTGCTTATTTAACCAATCTAAAAGAGGCAAATCATCTGCATAAGAACGCAAAAATGTCATGGCGGAATGCGTATGCGCATTTTTGAATCCAGGCATCAGCAAGTTTCCTTTGCCGTCAATCTCGCGGTCAAACTTTACTTTTTCTTCTTTTGGTTTTCCCACGCATGTAATTTTGTTTCCTTCCACCCAGACTTCTCCTTCTAAAATTTCAAAATCTGGACCTTTCGTTAAAATCCTGACATTATAAAAACGTGTATTCATCTTTACGCCTCATTTCTCTTATTTTTACCGTTTTCCTTTATCATAAATCTCTCCCAAAGCACGCGGTGCTTGATTATGTTTTGAGAAGAAAATCAGCAGCAACAAGGTCATGACATATGGCAAAGTCATAACAAGATCAGAGTAACTGCTTGGCATCTGAAGCTGTCTGACGATAAAATATCCTCCTGATCTTGCAAAACCAAAGATCAAGACAGCTCCCAAGGTTGGAAGAATTTTCCAGTTTCCAAAAATCATTGCCGCAATCGCAAGATATCCATATCCCACATAAATACTGGATGAGAAATTTGCTGAAATCGAATATGCAAAACACATTCCGGCAAGTCCTGAAAGCGCCCCTGATACCATAACGGCAACTAATCTGACTTTTCCTACGTTGATTCCTGCCGCGTCAACCGCATGAGGATTATCTCCGCACGCTCTTAAGTGAAGACCAAATCGTGTCTTATACAATACATACCATGCAATGATCGCCACTACAATAATGATAAACTCAAATGGATAGATCTGCTGAAAAATTCCTCCAATCACTGGAATCTCAGACAGAACTGGGATTGTGATACGCTGAGAAACACCCAGCACAAACTTATCTGATGTCGCTCCAAAAACGCCTTTATTTACTGCTTTTGTCAAAAATGCAGTCAGAGCCATTCCTAAAATATTAATCACAACACCGCTGATTACCTGATTTGCTTTGAATTTAATACACAGCAACGCATGAAGCATCGCATAGACCATACCTCCAAGCATCGCAAAAAGCAATGCTCCATAAAATGGAATCTGAGAAGTGCTTCCTAGCCACCGCATCATAAAAACTGCTGAAAGCGCGCCGACAAATGCGCCAACCCCTTGCAGTCCTTCCAGAGCCAGATTTGTGATTCCGCTTCTCTCAGAATAAATGCCTCCGATTGCCATGATAAATAAAGGCAGTGCAAAAGAAAGACCGTCAATAAAAATCGTATTCATTTATTTGTCCTCCTTTCTTCTCTTTGCAAGATGGCGGATATAAGCGCTACATGCGCTGAACAGCAGAATAATTCCTGTAATAACCGATACGATCTCTGCCTGTACGCCAGCTGTAGAACTCATATATGTACTTCCCTTGCTGATCGTTGTGATCATGAACGATGAAAATAAAATTCCTATTGGATTACTGTTTCCTAAAAGTGATACAGCAACTGCGTCAAATCCCATACTTGGGAGAACACCTGGCTGAATAGAGCCATAATATCCCATATAATAAGTGATTCCTGCAAGTCCTGCAAGAGCTCCTGATAATACCATAGAAAGAACCATCGTCTTTCCAACTTTAATTCCTGCATACTGTGCGGCAGTTCTGCTCATACCAACTGTCTTAATTTCATATCCCAGCGTCGTCTTTTTCACTAAAAAGTAAACGCAGACAGCCATAATAATTGCAATCGGAAAAGCAAGCGGAATATCAATTTTTAAATTTCCAATTTCCGTGTTCATCATTGTCCACCGTGAAGACGCATTGATTGCTCTTGACTGTCTGGAAATCGGATCAACAAATTTCGTCTTAATAAAAAAGCTAATAATATACTGCGCAATATAGTTTAGCATAATAGAGGAGACAACCTCATTGATGTTAAACTTATATTTCAGAAAACCGATCAGTCCTCCTACAAGCGCTCCCACAACAAGACCGATCAAAAGCGCCAGAGGTTTTGCAATTCCTGCTGAAAGACTGCTGTATCCTACAACAAGAGTCGATACAAATCCTGCTGCAAGCATCTGACCTGAAACACCGATATTGAATAAACCTGCCTTAAATGCCACTGCCACTGACAGCGCTGCAAAAATCATCGGTGTCAGTGCATTTAAAAAGCTTGTAAAGTCAGTCAGCATACTCTTATATCCTGCATAGGTAGGTTTTGGTAAAATTCCACATCCCTGCAAAAGATTCAGATATGCTGTAAGAGGATTATATCCCAGAACTGCCATAATTAAAGCGCCTACAAGCAATCCGATCAGAACTGCAAACAGAGGTACGGCGATCGGAGCTGTCTTATCATTACTCAACAAATTATCTCTTTTCATGCTGTTTTACCCCCATCATAAATTCTCCTACTTCATTTGTTGTGAGAGATTTTGCGTCTGCAATTTTTTGAATCTCTCCATTATAGATTACTGCAATGGTATCGGCACAATTCATAATCTCATCTAATTCCAGAGAAATCAATAAAATTGCTTTTCCTTTATCTCTCTCTCCTATAATCTGCTTATGAATCTTTTCGATTGCTCCAATGTCCAACCCTCGCGTTGGCTGAACAAAAATCAACAGAGAAGAATCCATCTCAATCTCGCGGGCAATAATTGCTTTCTGCTGATTTCCACCGCTCATTGACCGGACAATCGTCTTATTTCCCTGTCCGCTTCGCACATCGTACTGATCAATCAATTTTGAACTATATTTTGAAAATTCTTCCTGTTTCAAAATTCCGTTTTTAGAAAAAGGTGGTTTAAAGTAACTCTTCATCCCCATATTTTCTTCCAACGTAAAATCCAGAACCAGACCGTATCTCTGCCTGTCTTCCGGTATATACGAAATCCCTTCCAGCGTTCTTTTACGAATACTTTCATGGGTGATCTCTTTTCCATTTAATAAAATTCTTCCGCTTGCCACTGGAAGCAGTCCTGTAATCGCATCTGCAATCTCCACCTGTCCGTTTCCAGATACTCCTGCAATCGCCAAAATCTCTCCTGCGCGGATCGAAAAAGAAACATTTTTTACAACCTGAAAATGGTTTTCATTCTCAACACTGAGATTTTCAACCTGAAGCACAACTTCTTTAAAATCAGGCTCTTTCTTTTCCACCTCAAATGTAACCTCTCTTCCCACCATCAGATTTGCCATCTGTTTTGTGGAAGTTGTCTTTACATCCAGCACATCAATCAGTTTTCCTCTGCACAAAATCGCACAGCGATCTGCCACTTTCTTAATTTCTTCCAATTTATGCGTGATTAAGATAATTGTCTTTCCATTCTCACGCAGTCCTTTGATGATTTCCAGTAAAAACTCAATCTCCTGCGGTGTCAAAACAGCTGTCGGTTCATCAAAAATTAAAATTTCTGCTTCTCGATATAGCATCTTTAAGATTTCTACACGCTGCTGAATCGAAACATTTACCTCACTGATTTTTTTTGTCGGATCAACTTCCAGACCATATTTTTTTGAAAGCTCTGCGATCTTTTCATTAGCTCCCTTTATATCGACATAAGGCAAAAAACCTAAAAATCTTTTTTTCGGTTCAATGCCCATAATAATGTTCTCTGCGATTGTATAATCCTGCACTAATTTAAAATGCTGGTGCACCATTCCAATACTTAATTTTGTGGCATATGTCGGAGAAGCAATTTTTTCTTTTTTTCCATTAATATAAATTTCCCCTTCATCCGGCTCATACATTCCAAACAACATACTCATCAAAGTCGATTTGCCGGCGCCATTTTCTCCCAGAAGTGCGTAGATTTCACCTTTTTTAATCTGTATTGATACATCATTGTTGGCTACAATCCCAGGGAAACGCTTTGTAATATGCCTCATCTCCACAATGTACTCTTCCTGCATATTTATCTTCTCCTTATTTTTCCTGATCTCTGACTCATTTTTCATTTTTGTTTTATGTAGGAAAAGAAAGGGCTGTCACAAAACAATGTGAACTGCAAATTCTTTGTTTTGAGACAGCCCTTATTTCCTGGTATTAGTTCAGTCCTGGAAAGTCTTCTGGAGTATATCCGTTAAAGTTAGCAGCCGGTACAATCGTTCCGTCTTTTACTAATGGATAAACTTCATCTAATTTTGCCAGTGTTTCTTCAGAAAGCTGGTGTCTTCCTTCTTCTTTTACATATCCTGTGGAGTCTGTGTCTGCTTTCAGCAGTGCATTCTGACCTGCAAAAGTTCCTTCTACAATCGCATTCAGCTGTTTTTCTACGTTTGCATCCATTACTTTTAATACAGATGTCAAAATGATATTCATATCACCATTTGCTCCATCATCATACTGGTCAACATCACATCCGATTACCTGTACATTTTCTGCTTCTTTTGCCGCTGTAAATACGCCATTTCCTGATCCGCCTGCTGCTACAAACATAATATCAACGCCTTCTGAGATCAGTGTGCTTCCAACAATTTTTCCTGTAGCTTCATCTGCAAAGCTTCCAACATAGTTTCCGCCTACATCTGTGTTTGTCACGTCTGTTCCTGCATAGGATGGCAATTCTACGATTTCTGCATCTGTTCCTAATTTTGCATTTGCATAATTAACACCAGATTCAAATCCATACTGGTAGTTTACATTGGATGGATAAGCAATTCCATTTACAACTGCAACTTTGTTTGTCTCTGTCTCAAGAGCTGCTGCGATTCCTGCAAAGAATCCACTCTCCTGCTCTGCAAATGTCATCGCATATACATTTTCAAGTTCTACTTCTGCTCCCTCTGCATCGGTTGGATTAGAATCTACTAAGATAAATTTCACATCTGGGTTATCCTGTGCAAGACTTCCGATTCCTGCAAACTGGAAACCACAGCATACAATTACATCATAGTCTGCTACAATATCAGCTACCGCCTGAAGCGCTGCTGCTACGTCTCCTGTCTCTTCTTTCACAGCCTGTACGGTTGCATCTGGATGAGATTCAATAAAGCTTAAAATTCCTTCATAGTTATTCTGGTTAAAGCTTCCGTCATCTACACCGGATGGACTACTTACAATCGCTATTTTTAAACTTTCACCAGATTTTGTTGTCTCTGTTTCATTTTCTTTAACAGTAGCAGTTTCTGTTTCTGTTGTTTTTTCTGTCTCGTTCTCTTTTTTGCCACAGCCTGCTGTCATCGCAGCTACCATAGAGACACAAAGCAATACACTCACTAATTTTTTCTTCATCAATAAATCCTCCTTTTTTGTGCTAAAATGCACATTCCAATGCAGGGAAATCCCTTATACGAACACTTTTATTTTACTACGATTCAATCAATCTGTAAAGCAGACTTTCTTTTTGCCTCCGCAAGACTTACTTCGTAAGGAGCACGGCAAATTCCATATTCGGTCACGATTCCGCTGATCAAATTATGATCCGTCACATCAAATGCTGGGTTATAACATTTCACTTCATCTAATGCCATCGGCTCTTTATAAAATTTGCTCTTAATTTCTTCCATACTGCGCTGTTCAATCACAATGTCATCGCCTGTTTTACAAGTCAGATCAATCGTGGAGGTCGGCCCTAAAACATAAAATGGAATGCCATAATGTTTTGCTAAAATTGCGACTCCGCTCGTACCAATTTTATTTGCGGTATCCCCATTTTCAGCAATGCGGTCACATCCGACGAGACAAGCCTGAACCCATCCATTTTTCATCACGATACTTGCCATATTATCACAGATTAAAGTCACATCAATACCGCCTTTTTGCAGTTCATATGATGTCAGACGCGCTCCTTGCAACAGAGGTCTTGTCTCATCTGCAAACACATGGAAATTCATTCCTTTTTCTTTTCCTAAAAATAATGGTCCAAGCGCTGTTCCATATTTTGATGTTGCAAGAGGTCCTGCATTGCAGTGTGTCAAAATTCCATCTCCATCTTTCAGAAGAGACAATCCATACTCAGAGATCTTTCGGCACATCTCAATATCTTCCTGCTGAATCTTTTTTGCTTCCTGTTTCAGAATCTCTACCACTTCAGGCACGCTTTTTTCTTTATTTGCCAAAAATGTCTGTTCCATTCTGTTCAAAGCCCAGCTTAGATTTACCGCTGTCGGTCTGGAGGAGTTTAAATATTCTTTTTCTTCTTTCATCTCCTTCTCAAACAGTTCCATCGGTTTTTCCTCTTTTGCTTTTGCAAGACAGTAATAGCAATATGCTGCACAAATTCCAATCGCCGGCGCTCCTCTGACTTTTAATTCAAAAATCGCATCGTACATCTGTTTTAATGTTTCCAGCTCCAGATATTCTGTCACATTTGGCAATTTTGTCTGATCAATAATCAGTACACTTTTTTCTTCTTTTCCCAGAAGAACATTTTCTGTCCCAAATTCGTTTTTCATAGATTCCTCCAAAAAATATAGTTTCTCTGTCATCTGATCCGTTTACTCAGAAATAGAAAATCCTGCTTTGAACGCATTGGAAGAAAATGATTTTTCAAAATCTTCCAGCCGATGCAGTTCAATTTCCGGCAATTCTATTTTTCGTTTCCGCAACAGGCGAAGAGCTGGTTCAAAAGGACCGCATCTGCTTCCTTTTATTGTAATTTCATGCACCGTCAAATCACTCAGATTGATGGATACTTCGCCTGCATAGGTACTTTTCAAAATAATCGTACCTTGATGTCTCACAATCTCTTTTGCCAGCAAAATTCCGTCTTTGCTGCCTGATGCCTCAATAACAATTTCATATGTGTCTTCCGGTTCCATTGTGACATCGCCATACGGACGAAACTTTTCCAGTTTCTCTTCATGATGTCCGATTACAGTCAGTTTTGCCCCCGTCATCGCAACAACCTGAGCAATCAAAAACGCAAGTCTTCCATCTCCAATAATTGCACAATGATCTTCTGGTTTTATATGAACCTGAGATAAAATTTCAAGAGCGGCTGCCAAAGGTTCTGTAAAGATCGCCAGTTCTGTCGGCAAATCCCATGGCACAATATGGAGCAGATGAGTCGAAATCGTCATATACTCTGCAAAACATCCATCTTTTCGCTCCAACCCGATCACTTTTCTCTCAACACAATGTTTTTCTCTTCCGCTTCTGCAATAAACACAGTGACCACATCCTGCGTTGATCTCTCCTACTACACGCTTTCCAATCAAATCTTCTCGATCTGATTCTTCGACTACGCCGACAAACTCATGACCCATCACTCCGACAAATCCTGGTTTGTATCCTTTTCGTATTTCTTTATCTGTGCTGCATACGGCGCTCATCAAAATACGAACGAGACTCTCCCCTTCCTGCGGAACTGGTTTTTCTAAGTCATCTCGAAAGGTCGCTTTTGTTCCGTCAAAATAAACCGCCTTCATACGTTGCCTTCTTTCTTTTTATTTTTCATCCAGCAATTTGCTGATCCCTACAATCGTTTTTGTGACGAGTGCTTTAAATAAAGGCGCTACTCGATCTGCTGTCTCCTGCACCTCAATATGAGTCAGAGGCTGCTCGGTCATTCCGCATCCCAGATTGGAGATACAAGAAATACCGCAGATTTTCATTCCCATATGGTTTGCTGCAACAGCTTCGCAAGCGGTACTCATTCCCACAGCATCTCCGCCTAAAATTCTGCACATACGCACTTCTGCCGGTGTCTCAAAATTTGGTCCAGAAAGCTGTACATACGTTCCTTCTTTTAATGCGATATCAAGTTCTCCTGCTGCTGCGCGGATCACCTCTTGCAAATCTTTATCATAAATCTCACTCATATCTGGAAAACGCAGGCCTAATTCTGCTTCATTTGGACCAATCAGCGGGGATGGAACAAAATTACTGATCTGATCCGTAATCATCATAAAATCGCCTGCCTGAAAATCAAAATTGACACCGCCTGCTGCGTTTGTCAAAAAAAGCACTTCTGCTCCCATCATCTTCATCAGACGAGTCGGAAGCACGACGTCGCTGATCGGATATCCTTCATAATAATGAACTCTTCCCTGCATAATGACAACAGGAACATTTTCTACATATCCAAATAAAAAACGACCCTTATGACCTTCTACAGTAGAAACTGGAAAACCATCAATATCATGGTAGGCAAGAACTTGTTCAATCTGTATGCTGTCTCCATAGTCACCGAGTCCCGATCCAAGCACCAATGCCACTTTCGGAACAAAATCAACTTTCTTTCGCACGCTCTCATAACATTTCATTAATTTTTCGTATACCTGATTCATGACATCCTCCTTTATTCATTCAAAATTTACTTTTTTCTTTCAATATGAGATTCTTTTTCTTCGCTATCAGTATAACAGAAAATTGAAAATTTGCCCACCCCTATTCTTTTTTTCAATCAAATTTAAGAAAAAATAAAAGAAAATGGAAACCGATCTTATTTTGACCAGTTTCCATTCATTTTCAGAAAAATTCAAATTTTTTTCCTGTCTCACAGAACAAAAATTTCTCTCCAAACGCTTCCGCCATTTTTGAGATGGCTTTTTGTCCTGTACAGTGTACTGCTGCCAAAAATTCCAGATTTTCTTCTTTCAATTTTTCGATTGTAAAACAAATTTTGGCATCATCAGCATCTTTCAAGTGCATTCCGGCAAAAATACCACGGATTTTTTCTTCCGGAAAGATCTCTTTTGCATATGCAACACAATTTAAAATTCCCATATGCGCACATCCAATAATCAAAATCATTCCCTGTTTCGTCTTCACAGCCAAAAACTGTTCATCCTCCATGCAGTCTTGTCTGAGTTCCTCCCCGTCTTGATACAAAAAAGAATGTGGCTTTTTCTCTAAATTCGGATGCTCTGGAACATTTCCAAGCAAAAACCAATTTTTTCTGATCTGATGAACTGGATCGGTAAAAACCAATTTTTCTAAAAATGCTTCCTTTTTCCATGGTATGCCAATATCACAAAGACGATTTCCTTCTTTTACAGAAAATTTCTGACAAAATGCCTTTTCTCTCACATACACCTTTGGCATCTCTTCCTCAAAGTATTCCAGTCCTCCACAGTGGTCATAATGACCGTGGCTTAAAATAATACCGTTCAGTCCTGAGAGATCTTCCCCCAACAACTTGGCATTTTTTAGATATACCTCGCTTTGACCTGTATCAAACA
>CBCTVZ010000065.1:0-13160 GCA_965150505.1 uncultured Robinsoniella sp.
ACACATACAAAAAGAGTATACTCCACGCCCATTTTCTAACTTCTGCGTCACTTTATAAGCTGCTGCCGGCAAAAGTCCCTGTTCTATTTCTCCATATTGTGCATCATCAATCATTTTTTGAGGATGCTCGATTCGCACTCCGACAGCAAATGATTTTGCATGAATGGAGATCGGCTTTTTTTGAAGCATCTCAAACGTATCCCGCGCGCTGTGTCCTATCGCTAAAACTACGATTTCTGTATCTATCCATTCTTTTCCGTCTCGTTCCAGCCGACATACCTTGCCATCTTTGATTTCGAGATCTGTCACTTGTGTCTCAAAGAATACATCTCCCCCAAATCTCTTTATCTCTTCTCGTATATTCCATACAACACTACGCAAAACATCCGTCCCTATATGTGGTTTATTGACATATAAGATCTCCTGCGGTGCTCCTGCCTGAACAAAAGTTTCCAGCACGAACCGATTGCGGCCTTTTTCATCTTTTACAAGCGTATTGAGCTTTCCATCTGAAAAAGTACCAGCGCCCCCTTCTCCAAATTGTACATTTGAATTTCTCTTTAATCTGCCATCCTTCCAAAATTGCTCTACATCTTGCGTTCTCGTCTCAACATCGCATCCGCGTTCTAAAAGAATTGGACGATATCCATGGCGCGCCAGCATCAATGCACAAAATAATCCAGCCGGTCCAGCTCCTACAATAACTGGTCTTTGTTTTAAAGGTTCTGTTCCTGATTTTGGGAATACATATTTTTTCTTTTCCACCAAAGATACATTTTTATTTCGGCATTGTTTTACCACTTTTTGTTCTTTTAAAACTTCTGCATCTATCACATAGCTATATTTTAATTCTGCCTTTTTTCTGGCATCCAGCGACTGTTTTATAATCTCATACGATTTTATCTGTTCTGGTGCGACATGAAGTGTCTTCTCAATCGCTCTCTCCAGTTCTTTTCTAGTATGAGTGACTGGCAATTTTACTTGTTGTAATCTGATCATCTATTTTCCTTTCGCTGCATACATTCCACAAATGAATCCGCTTGTCCATGCCCACTGCAAATTATATCCTCCGCACATTCCATCAACATCAAGAAGCTCTCCTGCAAGATAAAGTCCTTTATGGCGTTTTACTTCCAAAGTTTTTTCATCTATCTCACAAAGTTCTACTCCTCCAGAACAAATCTGCGCCTGTTCAAATGATTTTGTTCCATTTATCAGAAGTCTTCTATGTTTCCATTTTTCAACTGCTTCCATCCATTGTGCTTCTGTATATTGATCTGCTTTCTTTTTCCATCCCATTTCATGTGCTAAAAAATTTGCAAGTTTTTTTGGAAAAATTCCTATCAAAACTTCCTCTGCTGTTTTCTGAGGATCTGACATCGCCGCATGATAGAGAAATTTTGCTATTTCTTGACCTTCCATAGCTGGATATAGATCTATTTCCACCTCTACCTTTTTCTTTTCCTCAAGCGCCCTTGCTGCTTTAGAGCTGATCTGAAAGACAACAATTCCTGAAATTCCATATTCTGTCCATTGCAGCTCTCCTTCTTCTGTCTGTACACATTCTCCATCAATCAAAAGGTTTAGCTTTACTTGAGTGCGAAGTCCTGCAAGAACAGCACAGATCTTGTTTTTGCACTTTAATGGAACTAATGCAGGAAGAGGTTTTTTTATCTTTATTCCTAGGCTTTCTGCCAGTTTATAAACGGTACTGTCCTCTGCTGATACAGCAGCTTTTGATCCGCCTGCTATAATCACACAATCTGATTCATACTGCCATCCAGATGTCTTTACCATCCATCCTGTTTTTGTCTTCTCAATCGCTAAGGCTTTCTCGGAACACTTTACTTTTACTTTCTGCCTGCGCAGTTCCATCATTAAACATTCCAATACAGTGGCTGCCTGATCGGTCACAGGATAAACTAAATTTTCTCTTTTCTTTGTCATCATTCCAAGATTTTCAAAAAAAGAAATCGTATCCTGTGCCTGAAATTGTCTGAAACATTCTTTTAAAAAAGTTTGCTTTTCTTTCGCATATCCTTTCTCAAGGCATTGCGATACATTTGTCATGTTGCATCGCCCATTCCCTGTGGCAAGCAGTTTCTTTCCCAATTTTTCCTTTTGTTCCAGCAGCGTCACTTTTGCTCCTTGTCTTGAAGCTGTGATCGCTGCCATCATACCGGCTGGTCCGCCTCCGATCACTGTAATTTGTTTCATGCGCATTTCCTGCCTTTATACATTTTCTGGAATTTTTACAAGATGTTTTTCTACCATTTTCTGCAAAGACATCAGGATTCCAAATTTTGCATGATTCCATGTCAAACCGCCCTGAAAATAAACGGCATAAGGTGGTTTGATCGGACCGTCTGCACTCAGTTCTATCGAAGAGCCCTGTACAAAAGCTCCTGCTGCCATAATGACTTCGCTGTCGTACCCTGGCATTGCCCATGGTTCTGGTGTCACATAACTGTCTACTGGTGCAGCCGCCTGAATGCCCTCGCAAAATGCAATGACTCCTTCTGGAAATCCAAAAGTCACAGCTTGGATAATATCATGACGCGATTCCTGGCCATTTGGAACAACCTCAAACCCTAAGCGTTCATATATATTTGCTGCAAAAATTGCTCCTTTTAAAGCAGCGGCTGTCACAGTAGGAGCAAGAAAGAATCCCTGATAAAAGGAACGCATTACTCCTAAACTTGCTCCTACCTCTTTTCCAAGTCCTGGAGAAGTCAATCGATATGCTGCATTTTCTATACATTCTTTTTTTCCTACAATATATCCTCCAATCGGAGCAAGTCCGCCTCCTGGATTTTTAATTAAAGATCCGACTACCATGTCTGCTCCCACATCACTTGGCTCGATTCGTTCCACAAATTCTCCATAACAGTTATCTACCATACAAATAATATTAGGATTTATACTTTTTACAAATGCAATCGCTTCTCCAATCTGAGCGACAGATAACGTCGGACGTGTCTGATATCCTTTTGATCTTTGGATTTCTACCAGTTTCGTTTTTTCACTGATGGTCTCTTTTATTGCTTCAAAGTCAAATTTTCCATCTGGAAGTAAATCTACCTGTTTATACGATACGCCATATTCTGCCAAAGAACCATTTGAAGGACGGATTCCTATTACTTCTTCTAGTGTATCATATGGTTTTCCAGAAATCGAGATCATTTCATCTCCCGGACGCAAATTTCCAGATAATGCAACGGCAAGAGCATGTGTTCCGCATGTAATCTGAGGACGCACAAGCGCTGCCTCTGCATGAAATGCGCTGGCATACACTTCCTCCAATGTATCCCTTCCAGCATCATTGTATCCATATCCGCTACTCACATTAAAATGTTCTTCTGCCACACGGTTTTTCTGCATGGCATGAATTACTTTTAACTGGTTATACTCTGCTGTCTCATCAATTTCATCAAATCGTTCTCTTAACTGTTTTTCTATTTTCTGCCCAAATTGATATACTTCTTTTGAAATCCCCAATGTTTCATACATACTATTGACCTGTATATTCATTTTTCTCTCCTGTCTTCCATCCTCTTTTTTCTAATTCTAAAAGCATTGCTTTTAATATTTCTTCCTCTTGATACTGATACGCTTCCTTTTCGATCCAAATTACGTCTCTTTCCCTTTTAAACCATGTGATTTGACGTTTTGCAAAATGACGCGTATCTCTTTTTAAGATATAAATGGCTTCTTCTAAAGAACATTTTCCATCTAAATAATCCATCATTTCTTTGTATCCTAATCCCTGCATGGATACCATATCTCTGGAAAATCCACGTTCTTTCAGCTTTTTTACTTCCTCTAAAAGCCCTTCGTCCATCATTTGATCTACTCTTTTATCAATCTTTTCATACAAATGTGCTCTCTTATCATTCAGCACAAAATATGCAAATTGATACGGAGACTCTTTTTTTCTCTCCATTTCATTATGTTTTGAGATTGGCATTCCTGTTTCCTTATAAAATTCTAAGGCGCGAATCACTCGTTTTATATTATTTTCATGAATTTCATCTGCTGAAACAGGGTCTACTTCTCGCAGCTGTCGATGCAATACGTCTGCTCCTTCTTCTCTTGCAATTTTTTCCAATTTTTCTCGATAAGAAGGATCGGACTCATTTTCTGTAAAATCAATATCATATAAGACAGCTTGAATATAAAATCCTGTTCCTCCCGTTAAAATTGGAATATGACCACGTTCCCAAATTTCTTTCATATATTTTTTTGCAAGTTCCTGAAATTTCACAACATGAAATTCTTCATCTGGTTCTAATTCATCAATCAAAAAGTGAGGTACGCCATCCATCTCTTCTTTTTTTATCTTTGCGGAACCGATGTCCATTCCGCGATATACCTGCATGGAATCAGCTGATATAATCTCTCCATTTACCGCTTTTGCAAGTGAGATGGAAAGCGCCGTTTTTCCAACGGCTGTCGGTCCTGTTAAAATTATTAAAGGTTGTTTCATCGTTTCCTCTCTATAAAATTCTCTTGAATTTTTTTTCTAACTCGTACTTTGTCATAGAAATGATCGTTGGTCTTCCGTGCGGACAATGATACGGATTCTCCAGTTTTAAAAGTTCTAGGATCAGTTTTTCTGCTTCCTGTCTTGTCATATGATGATTTCCTTTCACTGCTGCCTTACACGACATGGAAGCAATTTTTTCTTTTAAAATTTCTGGTTCTTCTTCAGGCTTCAAATCACTTAAACCATCGAGAAGTTCCAAAAAAAGTTGTCTCTTTTCAATCCCAAATAGATTACCTGGAATGGCTCGAATAGAATATTCTCTTCCTCCAAAGGATTCAATCTCAAATCCAATCTCTTCAAAATAAGTATGATATCGCAAAAACAATTCTTCTTCCTGCATACTAAGTGGGATAACCACCGGCGGAGAAAGCATCTGTGAAGTAAAAGAGTGATCTTTTAGGCTTTTCATTGTCCGCTCATACAAGATTTTTTCATGTGCAGCATGTTGATCAATAATATATAACTTATTTTGATGCTGTACAAGCCAATATGTGTCAAACACTTGTCCAATCACCTGATACTGTGCCGTATCGATCTTTTCCGTCCTTTCATTGTCAAACAACTGGATTTGAACCGGCTTCTTTTCTCTGTCGCCGCTGTCATATTTTTCCGTCTGTTCCAAACGCTTTTCCTTTGTCGGATTGCCTGTTTTAAAGTAAGTTGGCTCACGTCGCAAAAAAGCATCGCTGTCATTTCTATCTGTTGTTTTATTTTCTAACTGATATTCTTTTTTTTCTTCTTTTAGCTGTAAAATTCGTTTTGTTTCAAATGGCTCTGGAAAAGATCTTTTATCTTGAAACCTTTTGTCTTCTTTTCTTTCACTAAGCGATATTTCTGGAATGAATTCCTTTCGTTCTAAAGCGCCACGAATGGTACTTTCCACAAGACGATACACTTTATCATTATCCCAAAAATGAACTTCTAACTTTGTCGGATGAACGTTAATATCTAACAGCGATCCATCTATTTTTAAATGAAGTACCGCAAATGGATATTTATGCTGCATCAAAAAGGCCCTATATCCATCTTCTATCGCTTTCATTAAAATTTTACTTTTTACATATCGCCCGTTGATAAAACAAGTCTCATAATTTCTATTTCCTCGACAAATCACGGGCTTTCCAATGAACCCCTCTAATATCATTCCATCTTGCTTTATGTAAATGGGCATCACCTGACTGGCAATTTCTCTTCCAAAAATATGATAGATGATATCTTTTAAGTCTGAGTTTCCGGAAGTATGAAGCTTCATTTGATGGTTGCTGATAAATTTAAAAGAAACTTCTGGATGAGACAGCGCAATTTTTTCAATCATATCGCTAATATATCCGGTCTCTGTCACACTGCTTTTTAAGAATTTTTTTCTTGCCGGCGTATTATAAAAAATATTTCGTACAAGAAAGGTTGTCCCTTCTGGGATTCCCACTTCTTCCATCGCCTTTTCTTCTCCGCCTTCAATCTGGTATCGAATGCCAACCAGACTTTCTTGTGTTTTTGTCAACATTTCTACCTGACATACTGCTGCAATGCTTGAAAGCGCCTCTCCGCGAAAACCAAGAGAATGAATGTCCAAAAGATCTTCCACTTTTCTAATCTTACTTGTTGCATGGCGAAGAAAGGCCGATGGCACTTCTTTTTGGGGAATCCCCACTCCATTATCTGTAATTCGGATGAATGAAATACCGCCATCCTTAATTTCTACCGTAACAGAGCTTGCCCCTGCATCAATCGCATTCTCCACTAACTCTTTTACAATAGATGCCGGACGCTCGATCACTTCTCCTGCTGCAATTTTATCAATCGTATTTTGATCCAACACTTCAATCTTCATTTTATCACCAACGATTCTTTAATTTGTTCTGAAGCCGATACAGTGTATTGAGTGCATCAATCGGTGTCAAGGTGCTGATTTCAATTTCTTTTAACTCCTCTATAATATCTTCTTCACGAACCGTGTCAAACAAAGAGATCTGATCTAGTTCAAGCTGATCATATTTCTTTTTCTTTGTTTTTGTATTTCCTTCCGCTTTCATCTCTTTTACTTTTTCTGTAATATCAGCGGCGCTTAATTCTTCCACAAGCTCTTTTGCCCTTTGAATTACAGAATCCGGCACACCTGCCAATTTTGCCACTTGAATACCATAGCTTTTGTCTGCTCCGCCCTTTATGATTTTTCGCAGAAATACAATATTGTCTCCCTGTTCTTTCACGGCAATGCAATAATTATTGACTCCATTTAACTTGCCTTCTAATTCCGTCAGTTCGTGATAATGTGTTGCAAATAACGTCTTTGCTCCCAAAATTTTCGGATTGCTGATATGCTCCACAACGGCCCATGCAATGCTTAACCCGTCAAAGGTACTTGTTCCTCTTCCAATTTCGTCTAAAATTAAAAGACTGTTGCTTGTAGCGTTGCGCAAAATATTTGCAACTTCTGTCATTTCAACCATAAAAGTACTTTGTCCAGAAGCCAGATCATCCGATGCGCCTACCCTTGTAAAAATACGATCTACGATCCCTATTTTTGCACTTTCTGCCGGCACAAAGCATCCAATCTGCGCCATCAAAACGATCAATGCCGTCTGACGCATATAAGTTGATTTTCCTGCCATATTAGGACCTGTTATAATGGAAACACGATTACTTCCATTATCTAAATACGTATCATTTGCCACAAACATATCATGTTGAATCATTTGCTCGACAACAGGATGACGGCCATTTTTTATATCAATCATACCTTTTTCATTCAATTTTGGTCTGACATAGCCATTTCGCTCAGAGACGAGAGAAAAAGAAGCAAATACATCCAATTTTGCAATTTCTTTCGCTGTTTTTTGAATACGCACAACCTGAGAACCGATTTGATCGCGGATTTTACAAAAAAACTCATATTCTAAAGCATACAGTTTTTCCTCCGCGCCTAAAATCATATCTTCAAGTTCTTTTAATTCTGGCGTAATATAGCGTTCTGCGTTAGCAAGCGTCTGTTTCCTTGTAAAGTAATCTGGAACAAGTTCTTTATAAGAATTGGTAACTTCCAGATAATATCCAAAAATTTTGTTATATTTAATTTTAAGATTTTTAATTCCTGTCTTTTCTCTTTCTTTCGTCTCTAACTCAGCAAGCCATGTTTTCCCCTCTGTCTTGGCGTGTTTTAATCGGTCAATTTCCTCATGAAAACCTTCTTTGATGATTCCGCCTTCTCGAATTGCAATCGGAGGTTCTTCTACAATGCTTCTGTCTACCAGATCATATAAATCTTCTAGCGTATCCAGATTTTCTCCTGCTTCTTTTAATGCTTTCGAGCTCATTCCTTGGAGCAGATATTTAATGTGCGGCAGCATAGAGAGCGAGCTTTTAAATGCAAGCAAATCTCTTGGATTTGCTGATTGATAACTGATTTTACTGATAAGACGTTCCAGATCATAAACAGGATTTAGATATTCTCGAATTTCTTCTCTGCTGATTGCATTTTTATTCAACTCTGCGACAGCATCCAGCCTCTCATTAATTTCTTCTTTGTTAAGCAAAGGCTGCTCAATAAAACTGCGCATCATTCTAGCTCCCATAGCAGTCTTTGTCTTATCCAGCACCCACAAAAGAGATCCTCTTTTTTGCTTTTCCCTTAATGTCTCGCAAAGTTCCAGATTTCTTCTTGTAGAACTGTCAAGTGTCATATATTTTGTTGTTATGTATGGCTTTAAAGTAGTAAGGTTATCTAACGATGTCTTTTGTGTCTCGGTCAGATATTGAAGCAATGCACCTGCCGCAATCATTCCACTGTCATAAGAGCTAAGACCGATTCCGTCTAATGTGCTTACATGAAAATGTTTTTTTAAAGCCTGTCTGCATAATTCATCGTCAAAATACCAATCATCCAAAGCGTAGATCGTGATTCCAAATCGCTCTTTCATCTCTTCTAAGTCAACTCCACTGACCGAAAAAGACTGATTGCAGATAATTTCTGTCGGACTAAATTTTGCAATTTCATCGATCAGCTTTTTGTCCGTCTCAATTTCTGTCACAAAATAATCTCCAGTTGAGATATCTGCCATGGAAACGCCATATCCATCTGCCACATAGACAATACACATTAAATAGTTGTTTTTTGTCTCATCAAGCGCCTGTGTGTTTAAATTTGTTCCCGGTGTTACAACACGAATGACTTCCCTTTTTACGATTCCCTTTGCTGTCTTAGGATCTTCCACCTGTTCACAGATTGCCACTTTATAGCCTTGTGCCACAAGCTTATTTAAGTAATTATCTACTGCATGGTACGGTACTCCGCACATGGGAGCGCGTTCTTCCTGCCCACAATCTTTTCCAGTCAAAGTAATCTCCAATACTTTTGAAGCAACCAGAGCATCCTCATAAAACATCTCATAAAAGTCACCTAATCGGTAAAACAAAATACAGTCTTTATAAGATTCTTTCATCTTTACATACTGCTGCATCATCGGTGTTAATTGTGCCACGTTCTTTATCCTTCCTGTTCTTCCAATTTTTCTCCCATGTAATAGAAGCCTCTGCATTCTTTTAAATATACATCTGTGATCGTTCCAATCAGTTGTTTTTCTCCTTTAAAATGGACAAGCAAATTGTTTGTAAGCCTTCCCGTCAGCAATTCTGGATCATGTTCATTGATTCCTTCCACCAAAACAGGCAGTACTTGTCCTTCTACTTTTTTTGATTCCTCTTTTGAAATCTGCTGTACTTCTGCTAAAAGACGATCAAAACGGTCTTTTACGATCTCTTCCGGCACTTGATTTTCCATCTTTGCTGCTGGTGTGCCTGTACGCTTTGAATAAATAAATGTAAAAGCGCTGTCATACCGTACTTTTTTTACAACATCTAACGTTTCCTGAAAATCTTCTTCGGTTTCTCCTGGAAATCCAACGATAATATCGGTGGTCAATGAAATATTTGGAACAGCATCACGTATTTTATCCACTAATTCCAAATACTGTTCTTTTGTATATTTTCGATTCATAATCTTTAAGATTCGTGAACTTCCTGACTGAAGAGGCAGATGCAAATGATTACAGATCTTCTTTGAATTTTTCATGACCTCGATCAGCTCATCTGATAAATCCTTTGGATGAGAAGTCATAAAACGAATTCTTTCCAGTCCCTCAATTTTTTCAATTTCACATAAAAGCTGTGCAAAGGTGATAGGAGTATCTAATGTTTTTCCATAAGAGTTTACATTCTGTCCTAAGAGCATCACTTCCACAACGCCATCTTTTACAAGTTGTTCAATCTCTCGGATGATATCCTTTGGATTTCTGCTTCTCTCTCTTCCTCTGACATACGGTACAATACAATAACTGCAAAAATTATTGCATCCAAACATAATATTGACACCTGATTTGAATGGATACTTTCTTTCACTTGGCAAATCTTCTACAATCTGATCTGTGTCCTTCCAGATATCAATGATTTGATGACCACATTCAAAACAATTTACAATTAATTCTGCAAATTTATAAATATTGTGTGTTCCAAAAATAAGATCCACAAAGCGATAACTTTTCTGAAGTTTTTCCACTACCTCAGGTTCCTGCATCATACAGCCGCAAAGTGCAATCATCATATGTGGATTTTTTTTCTTATAACTGTTTAACACGCCCAAACGTCCATATACTCTTTGATTTGCATTTTCACGCACTGTACACGTATTATAAATTACAAAGTCTGCCTCTTCTGATTCCGATGGCACATATCCAATCTGATGCAGAATCCCTTCTAGTTTTTCAGAATCTCTCGCATTCATCTGGCATCCAAATGTTGTCGTACACGCTGTCAGAGGACGGCCAGCCTTTTTTGATGCCTCCTCTATATATTTACGCGCCTTCTTTAAAAAATAGTACTGCCGCATCGGTTCTTCCAAAGGGGGTGTCGTCTCAAGATCAATCGTCTCTAAGATTTTTTCTATATCATTTACCATATTTTATTCTCCTTCTACCATATGATTCTCTGTTTTTTTTATATTCTTGAAAAAAATTCCCAGCTCATCGCCAGGAATTTATTACGTTTTATTATATAATAGGACAAGAAAAATTGCAAGTGACATCCCCTCATGTCTCTGTTACTGGCGAATCTGTCCATCTCCATAAATAATATATTTTGTTGTTGTCAATGCAAGAAGTCCCATTGGTCCTCTGGCATGAAGTTTCTGTGTGCTGATTCCAATTTCAGCTCCAAAGCCAAACTCAAAGCCGTCCGTAAATCTGGTGGAAGCATTGACATATACAGCCGCTGCATCAATCTCATTTAAGAATTTCTGTGCATTATTATAATCTTTTGTCACAATCGCTTCCGAATGACCTGTATTATAACGGTTGATGTGTGCGATAGCTTCATCAATAGAAGATACGGTCTTGATTGATAAAATATAATCCAAATATTCTTTTCCCCAGTCTTCCATCGTTGCCTGTTTGATTCCTTCTGCCGCCTCTCTTGCCGCTTCATCTCCTCTTAACTCTACATTTTTTTCATCTAATCTCTCTTTTAATACTGGTAAAAGCTGATCTTTAATATTTTTATGTACAACAAGGGACTCACAGGCATTGCACACACCGATTCTCTGCGTTTTTGCATTAAAAATAATATCTACTGCCATTTGAAGATCAGCGGTCTCATCTACGTAAATATGGCAGTTTCCTGTTCCTGTCTCAATCACTGGTATGGTACTTGTCTCCACAACCGTGCGAATTAAATTTGCTCCTCCTCTTGGAATTAAGACATCTACATATTGATCCATTTTCATAAATTCTTGAACCGTCTCTCTGCGGTTATCCTCAATCAGCTGAACAGCATCTTCTTCAATCCCCTGACTTTTCAGCGCTTTTCGGATCAAGGATACGATTGCGCCATTAGAATTTGCAGCATCGCTTCCACCTTTTAAGATCACTGCATTTCCTGTTTTAAAGCAAAGTCCAAAGGCATCTGCCGTGACATTTGGGCGAGACTCATAAATAATTCCTACTACGCCAAGAGGTACTCTCTTTTGACCAATCAACAGTCCATTTGGACGTGGTTTCATTGAAATCACTTCGCCAATCGGATCATCTAACGATGCAATTTGACGCAATCCTTCTGCAATATCCTGAATTCTTTTTTCATTCAGCATCAAGCGATCAACAAGACCTTCTTTCATTCCTCGTTCTCTTGCCGATTTTATATCTTTCTCATTTGCTTCTAGAAGCTCTTTTGTCCCCTCCACAAGGGATTTCGCTACTGCATTTAATGCTTCATTTTTTGCCCCGCTTCTCAATTTTGCCAAAGCAGGAACTGCATTTTTTGCCTTTTTTCCAATTTCTTCTACACTAAGCATCCTCAATTCCTCCTATTTTATTATTCTCTTTTCTGTGACAAGAATCTGTGGAAAAATATCATACTGATCGGCTGGCACTTCCTCTACCATCTGAAATTCAAATGCTACCGCAATCGTCTCATGGCTTTTATGTATACTCAAATAGCGATCGTAAAATCCCTTTCCATATCCGCATCGATGTCTGTTTTCATCAAATCCTACCCCCGGCACAATCAAGAGTGCATTTTCACATTGTGCCTCTTTTTCAATATGAAATGGTTCTGGTATTCCAAAATATCCAGGCATCAGATCATCGTATGAATGAATCTCAAAGTATCGCATCTGTTCTCCAAACACCTTAGGCGCTGCGACGTGTTTTCCTGCCGCCCATGCCGCTTCGATTAACGGTTTTGTAGACACTTCTTTCTTGAAATCCATATACACATAAATCCATTCTGCTTTTTGAAAGGATTCCATCTGTAAAATCTTTTCACAGATCTGTTGGCTTTTTTCTATACATTCTTTCTCTGATAATTCATCTCTTTTTTTAAAAACGTACTTTCTAATTTCCTTTTTTTCCATATTTCTCACCTAAATTTGTAACGCTTCCGTCTGGTTCTAAAATATCAATGCGATCCAAATTTCCTTTTAAATTTCTTCGAAATGCTTCAATATATTCTCTTCTTAAATCCGCCTGTTCTTTTTTCTCTGCTTCTGTCAATCCCTCTGCTTTTGATTTTCGATATAAGGCATTGATGCGCGCTATTTTCTTTTCATCCATTTGTCTTTTCTCCTTTTTTACATTTTTTTCAAATAATCAATCAAATGAAAATTTTCATCTTTATTCTCTAAAAACAGTGTTCCAAAATTTAATCCATTCATAATACGATGAATGATATGGAAATCCTCTCCATTCGCAATTAACATATCTGCCCCTGCTGAAGTGGCAATTTTGGCTGCTGAAAGTTTCGTTGCCATTCCCCCTGTGCCTACGCTGCTGCTGCTTCCTTTGCCCATCTGAATAAAAGATTCATCCAGACTTTCTACGAGGCTGATAAATTTTGCATTTTTAGACTGATGTGGATCATCCGTAAATAATCCATCAATATCAGAAAGCAGAATCAAAAGATCTGCATGAATCAATGCAGCTACGATTGCAGAAAGCGTATCATTATCTCCAAACTGCATTTCATATGTGGAAACCGTGTCATTTTCATTTACAATCGGAATTGCACCCATCTTTAACAGCTCTTCAAACGTATTCGACGCATTTTTACGGCTGATATCATTGACCAT
>CBCTVZ010000066.1:0-12801 GCA_965150505.1 uncultured Robinsoniella sp.
GCAATATATTCAAAACCAAAAAGATTAGAGGCATTCACCCACGTCCAATCCGTAGGTTGGGCGTGGTACTCTGCCTGAAATAATAGATTTTTCTGTTCCAAGTCCCATTACGCTGTCTGCCATCTCAGAAGAAAGAGATGGCACAGACGGTATTTTATTTACAATCACTGATTGCGGAGAAGGATTTTCAGAAGAACTTTTATCCTTCTATCAAAAAGAGGATCTGTCCGTGCCGTCCAATCAAGAACACGGCATCGGCATTATCAATGTAAAAAAACGTCTCCACCTGATCTATGGCGGATTAGAGAACATCTCTATTGAAAATCATCTGCCATCAGGCGCTCAGATTAAAATTTGGATTCCAAAAGGAGAGAAAAAATAAAATGTTTCATGTTTTAATTGTAGATGATGAAATCTTTTCTGTCGAAGCCATTCTGTGTGCTATCGACTGGAAAAGTCTTAATGTAGATGAAGTTTTTTCCGCCTACAATATGAAAATGGCAAAAAATATTTTTGCAGAACATCATATTGATGTCATGTTATGCGATATTGAGATGCCGCGCGGTAACGGTATTGAGCTTGCTGCATGGGTAAAAGAACATTCTCCAAAGACGGTCAATATTTTTCTCACTTGTCACTCTGATTTTCAATATGCAAAAGAGGCCGTCTCACTCGGTGCGTTTGAATATCTTTTAAAACCGATTGAGTATCCAAAACTGCAGAACTATCTTTCAAGCGCCTTGGAAGAATATCAAAAACGCATGGATCTAAATTCTTATAAAGACAAATGGTTTTTCCATCACGAAATTGTGCAGGATAAATTCTGGAGTGATCTTCTGCTTAGAAAATCAGACCATTCTCCTGATTTTCTGTTTCATGATGCCAAGAAAAAAGATATCGATCTCTTGGCCCACGCAAACTATCTTCCTGTATTGGTACGGATTCAAAATTATCAGGAACTTTCTAATTCTTGGTATGGCAATGATCTCGATTTTGCATTTCGCAATATTATCTATGAACTTCTGGATCTGAAAGAATGTTATACGGCAGTCGCCACAACTTCTTTGAATGAAAGAATGATTTTGCTTCGCCCAGCCTACAATGATCTGGAAAAGAAAAATATCATATCAGACGCTGATTTTCTCGATCTGATCAAACCGCAGTTCATCACATTTTCAAAAGCTTTTCAGCAATATTTTCATGCAAAACTTTCGATCATGATCGGAAAAGCTGTACCATTTATGATGCTGCCTGAAGAGTATGATCGCCTGCATAAAAAAATCTGTGCCGCATCAGAAAAAGATTCTTTTTCTCAAGTTCATTCTGTTTTATCATCTTCCGATATTCCTTTAAAATTGAATGAGTGGGTAAATTTTGTTTTTTCCAATCGTCCAGATTTGCTGACTGCTGAATTTGATCGTCTTTTCAGCAAAGATTTAAACAGCGCCATCCAGTTTTACGACACGCTTGTACAAGCCGTATTTATCGAACTGCTCAAGAAAAATATCAGCGCCTATACCATTTTTTCTGATAAACGTCTCCATCTTCAAAAAGATAAGGCAACGCTAGAAGGAATCCGAATGCTCCTTTGCAATCTCTGTATTGCTATTTTTGAAAAAACTCAAAAAATACTTTCCACAGATACGGTTATCGAGCAGCTTAAATCTTATATCACACAAAATCTGTCCGATGATCTGTCAAGAGAACATCTCGCTAGACATTTTTTCCTGAATCCTGATTATCTCTCCCGTCTCTTTAAAAAAGAAACAGGATATCCTTTGCAAGTGTATATTGTGGAAGAGCGCATCAAAAAAGCAAAATTTCTGCTTGAGACAACCGATCTTTCCATCAGCGAAATTCATGAGCAATCTGGTTTTGCAAACAGCTCTTATTTTTCTAAAATTTTTAAAAGAGCGACAGGTTTGACCCCGCAGGAATATCGTCAGCAGATCTAGACAACGCAGTTGGCGACAAAAACATGCAGTTGGCGACAAAGATCTTGAAATCGTGAAATTGTTTAATTATAATATGGTCATCTTAAAAAAAATGTATATAATCACAAAATTATTTAATGTTCTTATGTGATTATGTATATTTTAGAAAAATTGGAGGAATAAAATATGAAGAGAAGCAACAAAAAAAGACTTCAGAAAGCTGCATCCGCTGCTATGGTAGTTGCAATGGCTGCATCTTCTATGTCTACTGCTTTTGCAACAGAAGCTTCTGCTGCAAAATATGAAGTGATCGAGACAGAATGGGGATTTAATAAAGTAGAACAAGATGGCGGAAAAACATTAAGTTATTCTCCAACATCAGGCGTTACTTTACTGGAAGACGACGGATATGCTTTCAAGGACTTAAATCAGAACGGAACACTTGATACATATGAAGACTGGCGTTTAACTACAGAAGAAAGAGCAACCGCGCTGGCTGATATGATGGTAGCTGACGGACGTGAAGGAATCGAATCCATCGCCGGCTTAATGCTGTACAGCGCTCACACAAAAGTTGATTCTGAGACTGTTTCTGGAACAGAGATTGACTCCCGCGCTCGTACACAGGATGGAACAACTACAATGGACGCAATCACAGAGAACAAACTGCGCCACGTTCTTGTTACTTCTATCGCAAGCCCTGAAATCGGCGCTAAATGGAGCAACAATCTGCAGTCTATCGTAGAAGGTATGGAATATGGTATTCCTTGCAACAACAGTTCTGACCCTCGTCATGCTGCAGAAGCAGATGCCAGTGAACAGTATGTTGCAGGCGAATCTGGAACAATCTCTCAGTGGCCTGGCACAGTAGGTCTTGCCGCTACTTATGATCCTGAAATCGTAAAACAGTTCGGTAATATCGTAGGTATTGAATATCGCGCTCTCGGTATCGGAACAGCTCTGTCTCCACAGATTGACCTTGCTTCTGAGCCAAGATGGAGCCGTGTAAACGGAACATTCGGTGACAACGTAAAATTAACAGTAGATCTGTCCAGAGCAGTTGTAGACGGATATCAGTCCACTTATGATGCTGATGGAAACGACCTTGGATGGGGTTCTGAATCAATCATTGCTATGATTAAACACTGGCCAAGCGGCGGTCCTGAAGAAGGCGGACGTGACGGTCACTATGGATTTGGTAAATATGCAGTATATCCAGGAAACGGATTTGAAACTCAGCTTAAAAACTTTACAGAAGGCGCTTTAAATCTGGACGGCGCTACAGAAATGGCTGCAGCTGTTATGCCATACTACACAATCAGCCACGGACAAGACCCAACTGGCGAAGATGTAGGTAATGGTTTCAGCAATTATATGATCAATGAATTACTCCGCGGTCAGTATAACTTTGACGGCGTTGCTTGTACAGACTGGATGATCACAGCAGATGCAGACAATGACGGTGTATTCCAGGGTAAATGCTGGGGTGTTGAAGACATCTCTGTTGCAGAACGTCACTATAAATGTCTGATGGCTGGTATGGACCAGTTCGGTGGAAACAACGTAATCGGACCTGTTATGGAAGCATATGACTTAATGGTAGAACGTCAGGGACAGACATTTGCCGATGAAAGATTTGCTGAATCTGCAAAGAGAATCCTGACAAACATCTTCAACTTAGGATTATTTGAAGATCCATATTTAGATGTAGATGAAACTGTTGCTACTGTTGGAAATTCTGAATATATGACAGCCGGATATGAAGCACAGCTCAAATCCGTTGTTATGGTTAAGAATAAAAATAATGTAATCTCCAAATACGATGAATCTGCTGAAAAGAAGACGGTTTATATTCCAACTTACACTTCTGTTTCCACAGATCCAGATACATTAGTCGTTACTACTGTTGAAAAACCAAGTATTCAGGCACAGGCTCTGTCTAAATACTTCAATGTAACTACAAATCCAGAAGAAGCAGACTTTGCTGTTATTGGAATGGACAGCCCATCTACAGGATCTGGATACAGCACAGAAGATCTGGAAGCTGGCGGAAATGGATACGTTCCGATTTCTCTGCAGTACAGCGATTACACAGCTGACACAGCAAGAGAAACTGCTATCGCAAACGATCCTGGAAAGACATTTATTGATTCCGAGACAGGCGAAATGGTTTACACAGATACTGTTGAAAACCGTTCTTACAAAGGAAAGAGCGTAAGCGCTTCCAACGCATATATGCTGGATACTCTGAAAGAGACAAGAGAAGCAATGGGTGAGAAACCTGTTATTGTTTACATGAGAGAAAGCAAACCTGTAGTATTCTCAGAAGTAGAACCTCTGGCAGATGCTATCGTAATCGGATATGGTATCAGCGATCAGGCTGCTGCTGAAATTATCTCTGGCGCAACAGAACCATCTGGATTACTTCCAATGCAGGAGCCAGCTAACATGGAAACAGTAGAAGCTCAGTGCGAAGACGTTCCTATGGATATGGAATGCTACGTTGACTCTGAAGGCAACACATATGATGTAGCATTCGGTATGAACTGGTCTGGTGTCATCAATGATGAACGTGTAGCTACTTACGGACCAGATGCTCAGTAATGAAAACTGCCATAAAAAGATACGCATATAAAATAGCTTTCAATTAATAAAGATCAATAGGGTGATACTCATAAGAATATCGCCCTATTGA
This sequence comes from uncultured Robinsoniella sp., assembly GCA_965150505.1. Classification (GTDB taxonomy): domain Bacteria; phylum Bacillota; class Clostridia; order Lachnospirales; family Lachnospiraceae; genus JAGZHZ01. Next base: position 4,630 of record CBCTVZ010000066.1, read on the forward strand.
TCTCTTTTTAATGGAAAACCCAACTCTTTTACATTTCTTTTTTTATTCCATACAGCCTTTCATACAAGGCTGTAAATTCTTCATCATACAAATCTAATTCTTTTTCCATTCGATAAGGCGCTCCATCTTTCACACCCTCATAAACCATGCACGGTCCATCCATACAATACCCTTCGTAATGGTAATCCGATGGTTTTGCGTTGCAGATATATTGTGATAATGCGTCTGCCGCTTCCCTGCTTTTTCTATCCATCGCTCCTCGGATGGAAGGTCCTGTCTCTCCTCTGTAAACAGTCAAGCAAATATTCTCCCCTGTTTTTGCTTTTGCTTTAATACTGTATTCATACTGTTTTTCTAGGTTTTGACTCAAATACAAAGGCTCTCCGAACAATGTCATCAGCTTTCCCAGAACCAACACTTGTTTGTTAAAATACTCCGGATCTGAAAAGTCTTCATAAATCCCACGAATTTTACTCTGTTCAAAGGTATATTGTTCTTTTTCAGCTTCAAATGTAAATTCCATTTTACTTTTCTCCTATCGTCTGTCTCTTTTTACATAGCTCTATTTTGTTTTTTCAGATTTCCTGCATCCATCTCATAGACCTCGTCGCATAAAATGTTGATATCCTCTGCATTATGGCTTGCCAGAATCATTGTCTTTCCTTCTTCTTTCAAATCTTTCAATAGCTTTCGGATCTCTTCCACTCCCCTGTGATCCAGTCCGTTAAAAGGCTCATCCAAAACCAAAAATTCTGGATTCTCCATGATTGCCTGCGCAATGCCAAGTCTCTGCCTCATTCCAAGAGAATATTTGGAAACCTGTTTTTTCATATCTGGGCTTAGTCCCACTTTTCTCATCGCTTCTTCTATGCCTGTGCGATCCGTTCTCTTTCTTAAATCAGCTAAAATCTCCAAATTTTTTCTTCCTGTCAATCCAGCTAAAAATCCAGGGGTCTCAATGATCACGCCCAGACTTTCTGGAAAGTCAATCTCCTTTCCGATTTCTTTTCCGCCTACCCAAATTCTTCCGCTTGTAACAGGAAGAAGACCGCAGATGCACTTCATAAATACGGTTTTTCCTGATCCATTGTTTCCCACAATTCCATAAATTTTGCCTCTCTCAAGCTGTACAGATACCTCTTTTAACGCCCATTCTTCCCCAAATTTTTTACTTACTTGTTCCAGCCGCACATATATTTCACCCTTCATGTTCAAAATCCTTTCCGTGTTCTCTAAACCCCCGCTCTTTTTTCACAGCAGACGATTTCTATTTTTTTAACTGATTTCTCTTAGATCCCTCTTCAACATCTCTCCATGAATCCCTGTCGTCGCTGCAAATAGAGCAAATACTATTATCCAACTCATTCTGCTGTTTTCCGTAATCCACATTTTGGGAGACAACCAAGGAAACGGTTCAAAATACCGCTCCTGAAGCAGAATTAAAAAATAATAGCATACAAGTGGAATCCCCATTGTCAGATAAAGTGATCGTGTCAAAATCGCACAAATCGCTCCCAAATTTGCAAACGCAGCGCTGATCAGAGCCATCCTAATCCCCATCCCACATACAACAAGCCATTCCTGTAAATGACCTTCTGGGATGACTGCTAATATCCATTCCTTCCCTACTGCAATTCGCAATATTGCAGTCATCATAAAAGCCGCTGTAAAAATTATAACCGTATAATATAAAATCTGGTTTACTCGCTCCCTGCGATACCGCTTTCTGTCCTCCCTTGTGACATACATTTTTAAAAATCCGCTCTGTTTTTCACGCAGATAGGAATCTGCTCCCGAAAAAACCGCTGCTACTGGGAGTAGAAATATCATCATTCTGGAGGAAAATCCATCTGAGACAATCTGCCATATACTCTCCTCTCTCCAGCTCTTTATATTTCCATCGCTTGCCATATTTCCAGCCAATATTCCAATCACCACAGCGACAATTCCGATCCAGACCGTTTTCTCTGAAAAAATTCTTTTTATTTGTCTTTTCATCGCTTTCCCCTTCCTGCTCTCTGTCCTTATATCGTTCTGCTTTTTGAGAGCGGATATCGTTTTAAAACTTGAAATGACAAAAATGCAAGAATACACAAGATAAGAAAAAATACAAGACACGACTGTCCAACCGTCGGCAGGTGATCATATCCAAAATTATGTCTTCCATAGACTGCATGGTTTAGCGGACTGATCCATCCTGTTGCTGTACGCACTTTATACATCTCAAACGGCTCTACTCCCAAAATTTTTCCCAAAATTTCAGGGTCGAACAAAAAACCATACAGGCTGTAGCACAGCCCTGCCACAATACCTGCCTTTTTTCCAAATGCCATATTGCACAGCAATACCAGAAATCCCATCGTCAGCGCATATCCAAACAGCAACAAAATCACCTGCATAGCGCATCCATACGGCTGAATGCTTTCCATCACCCGCACAGTAGAAGGAATCTGCATCTCTCTCCCCATCTCAGAATATCCTAGCAATGCCGCTGTTTTACTCCACATATTTCCAATAAAACTGTCTTTTGCGCATAAAAGGCAAGTGGCAAGCATCATAAATCCCATATAAATTCCCGTTACACAAATAATATAAATCAGTTGCGCCGTAAGCCATCTCTTCTTTGTTGTTCTGATCAAATAAAACATAGAAGCATCATTTAATTTCGGCAGATCTGAAAAAATTAAAAGCAACAAAAGCGCCGAGCAAAGCACAGCTGTTGTATCTCCAAAAGTCCAGATAAAAGGCTCTGCTGCCTGCATCGGTGTCTGAAAATAAGATACAATTCTCATCACCTTTTCGCTTAATAAAAAACTCAAAACAATTCCAAGCAAAAAGGTCAAAATTACTTTTGGATTACGGAAAAATCCAAGAAAATTAAATTTTACAACTGCAAAAATTTGTCTCATCATAGCTGTACCACCACACTATAAATCAATATCCCAGACTTCTCTTGATAATCGTTCCATCGATTGCATTAATCGTCATCTTGCTGTAATATTCTAAGCCTGTTTCATACTCGTACGTCTCATTTTCCCAGACAACTGTATTTTGTTCTTTTCCATAAAAATCCCATACAGGAACGAGTAATCCTTGCTTATCACCGCTGAGCGGATCATAAATTCTGGCATACCCAAGCGTCACTTTTTCAATCTCCATTTTTTTCTTGATATAGCCATTCTCTCTCATATTTGCATTTTGAATTTGAATCATCTCTTCAAAGATAGAAACAATCTCAGAAAATGGTTTTAGCTTTACATTTTCTACAGTACATTCTCCCACATCGTATAAATTATAACAGTTTACCTGCTGCACTCCGTCTTTATTCACAACGATTTCCAAACTTTCATAGGACCACGGAACGGTGACATCGTCATCCATACTTGCATAACCTCCGCCCATCTCGTCGTCATATGTCACAGGAAATCCATCTATTTCTCTTGTATAACAGATTTTCCATCCGCTATCCAAGATGGTTATTTCTTCTTCTCCATCTGATCCCCTGTCTAATCTCATATTTAAAATTTGTTCTCTTGCTTTCATGTCCTCCAGACCAAGCGCTGCTACTTTTTCATCTGCAATCTTTTTTGCCTCATCAGCCGTAATTCCAGCCATTTCCTCAATCATTTCTTTTGTCGTATTCTCCGGTAGTTCCATAGTCTCATCCACATTTGTCCACATATATGGATTACGGCTGTAACTAACAGGATTATTTTCATCGATCCGCTGTACTTCCATGACAATCGGCCTAGATAATTCTGTTTTTAAAAAAAGCAAAAATTTTTGTCCATTTCGTTCAAAAATACCGCTAAAACGCTGATCTTCCATCTCCGTTGGAACTTTTGGAATTACAAATTCTTTTTCACCTGATTCCACATAGCTATTTACATCATAAACCGCATCCGCACCGACAAATGTTTTTGTGAATGTATCAACGAGCGTCTGATCAAACGTTTTTTGTGACACCTGATATACATTCACAGAAGAGACATTTGGAACGTCTATCTGCGCGCTGCAAATCACTTCAAGATTTCCGTCTGCTGATGTAATCGTGCTTTCATATCGTTCAGGAACGCCCAGATTTTTTCTCATCTCATTTTCAGCAGTCTCCTGATTTGCCTGTTCCCCTGTCGCATCTTTCACATTTTCCTGTTCTGTATCCTGCTCATACTGTGCAATGCTGTCCTTTCCTTTTTCTCTTACAATCTGTTGCTCCGGCGTTTTCTGGCATCCGGTAAGACACCATGCAGTCAAAGTCAGACATAAAAAAAATCTTCTTTTTTTCATAGATAAAATCCTTTCGTTTGTCATGGCAAAAACCCACTGCCTTTAGGTAGTGAGAGAAGCCCTATAAATTGCATTGAAGTCTTGTCTTTCTTTCTATATCATACTGCCTTTTGTTTTATCAAGTCTGCAACAAATTGTAATCAATTTGTAAATTCTTCTCAGTCGCTTTCTTCTTTGTCTTTCTTTTCAAATACAAGAGTCACCGTACTTCCCTTTCCTTCTTCGCTTTCAATCTCAATTCTAGCATGATGCAGTTTTGCAATCTGTTCACACAGAGCAAGTCCCAGTCCAGCTCCGCCTTCTTTTCTTGATCTCGACCGATCTGCCATATAAAATGCTTCTGTCAGTTTTCCGATCTCTTCCTTTGCAATTCCTATTCCAAAATCCTGTACCCAAATTTTATTTTCTTCCGCTCCCAGTAAAATGACTGCTCCTTCTTTTGAAGCGCGGTACGCATTTTCCATACAGTTGATCAAAAAAGTAATCAATAGATCTTTCTCCCCTGTGATCTGTATTTTTTCTGATCCTTTGCTGATTTTTACCGCAATCTTTTTCTGTTTTGGCTGCGCCTGAAAAATCTCTTTCGCCTCCTCAAGAAGCTGTTCTGCATCATACCGCTCAAATGTCACCGTTCCTTCTGCATGATACAACCCTGTCAGTTCCAACATCTTCTGTGACAGTCTGGAGAGACGTTTGCTTTCGGACTCTATATACTGCAAGGCTTTAATCCTTCTTTCTTCAGAAATGCGCACCCGCAAAAGTGTCTCCGCATATCCTTGAATTGCAGTCATCGGCGTTCTCAGTTCATGCGCAAGACTCCCCATCATCTGTCTTTGAGATTCATTCAAATCAGACAGCTCCCTTATGTGATCCTGCACCTTTTCTGCCATTTTATTAAAACTCTCTGATACTTCTCCTATCTCATCTTTTGCATAGACTTTTGCACGCTCTTCATACTTTCCAGATGAGATAATATTGGCCGTTTTTTTCAGATCATAAAATGGCTGTAAAATTTTTTTAACGATTCCATACAGCGCTGCATTCATCAACAGAATCAGAACTCCCGACAAAAAAATGCCCTGAAAAAATAAATTTTTCAGACGATTGTAGATTTCTGTCAGATCCTGATACTGAAAAATCTGATATTCCTCTCCCCTATATTGAATCGTCCGTTCCATCAAAAGGAGATCTGTTTTTCCTACTTTTGTCTGCACATATAAAATATGAGGCAGATTTGGAACTTCTTTTAACTCTGAATCCCAGAATAAATCTGCTGAAAATTCATATGGTGTCATATTCCACACTTCTTTTTCTCCCTGATATAAAGCGGCGCGCATCTGAAAAAATTCGCGGAAACAACTGATGATCACCGGTGTGTTCATCTGCGTTTTCATTCGTTCTGCTTTTTCTAACATCTCCTCCAGTTGCTGATAGGAATGTTCCAGTTTTTCTCCCTCCAGTGTTACTTTATTTTCCATCATCGTCTGATTGCTCTGAAATAACAGATACCATAAAATAATCTGTGAAAAAAGAAGCAGCGATACTGTCGCTGCCACTGAAATCTTTGTCGTTAATTTCATATCTATTCTCCCTCCAGTCGATATCCCACTTTCGGAATGGTCTTAATCACTTCTCCAAAATCTAATTTTTTTCGTAATTGTGCCACATGGACATCCACGGTACGCGTCTCCCCTTCAAACTCAACGCCCCACAGTCCTTTTAAAATCTGTTCTCTGCTCAGAGCGATATTTTTATATTTTACAAACATCATCAGACACTCAAATTCCATTCGTTTTAAAGCGATCTCTTTTCCTTCTTTCATGACAAGATGACGTTCTGGATAAATCATGACTCCATGAATTTCGATACAAGGTTCTTTTTTTTCTGTACGCTCCAGTATCTTTTCCATCCGTACTAAGAGTTCCAACATCTCAAACGGTTTTACAAGATAATCCTCTGCCCCGCCTTTTAATCCCTTTACCTTGCTTGCAATATCACCTTTTGCTGTCAGAAAAATAACAGGAATATTCTGACGCTGAAGAAAAGGAAGCAATTCAAATCCATCCATGCCCGGCAGCATGACATCTAACAGTGCAATATCATATGCTCCGTTTTTTTGCAATTCAGCAGCTGCATCATCCCCACGAAAAAATGGAATCGGCTCGTATCCTGCTACTTCCAAATTCATACAAATTAAATCTGAAATGGCTGTTTCATCTTCAATCACAAGTACTTTTCCTTTCATTTTTCCCCCTCTTTTCTATTGTAATCTCATCCTGACAAAAGCCAGAAACTTTTAAAAAATTTCTTTTATTTTCAGGACACATCCGTTTTATCTTCTCTGGAAAATGCTTTTGCTTTTTCTTTTAAAAACAAAATTAAATCTTCCAGATCAAACACCTGCAACTCATCATTTTGTACTTTTGCCTCGTTCATAAATGTTTCCAGTTTTGAGAAAAGCCAATCTGCACGCATCCTCCATGGTTCCGGCAAATCTGCCTCGTATTTTCGGTTTAACTTCAGCCCGAACCGCTCAATCAGCACATTATTCATCTTTGTAAAATCTCCATAATAGTAATCATCAGAGAAGTATTCTGCTCTTGTCTTGTATAATCCCGTTTTATGAATTTTTGCCTTCACAATCTGGCTGATTTTTTCTTCTTCCTCGCCTTTTTCATTTAAAAACGTCACAATTCTTGGCATATATTCCTGAAAAAAACAGGAATCAATATATAGATGATAATAAAATCCCCACCAAAATGGCGTTCTCTCCATCCCCGCAGAAGCGCGCAAAAAATCAGCAAGTTCTGGATATCGCACACTGTTTCCTCTTGTCTTCGGATCACGAAAATGTGTCATTTCTTTATTCTCAACTGCATCTGGAAGTAAATTTCCAATCAAAAATTTTTGTATCCACTCTTCATCATATTTTTCTTTTCTCTGCTCTACCCACAGCTTTGCCGCAGTTAAATGAACAATATATCCCGGCATGATTTTTCCCTCTTTTCTCTTATTTTTTCTTTCAAATTTTCTCTTACTCCTATGCAGGCGATCATTTTTTTACCATTGGTGAACTACCCACCACCTAAAGGTAATGGGCTTCTAAGGAGCGGATGCTCCTATTTAAGAAGTTTGATCTTTCAGTTTCCACCTGAAAATTCAGGCAATCCTTATTCTTATGGGCGTGTCCACTTCGCCCCTACTGTATAGGATCGTCATATCCACAACGCTACTTTTACGCATAATATTTAACGCACCGTTTACATCCGCATTTAATATTTTTCCATTTTTTGTTTTGTAAAGTCCACGATGCACTCTGTTCCCACTAAAATGATATTCTTTTGGATTATCACAATTATAGACCGGCAATTCGTCTTTATCCCAAAAGCTTGCTTTCGAAGTATAGGATTCTTCCTGTTTTACAAATACAATTCCATTGAGTTCACATAGGTATTCCAACTTATTGCGCAATTGACCATAAGGGATATAAACAAAATTCTGATTATTCTGTTTCCCGATATGCGAACTTTTTTGAAAAGTTTCATTATATCCTACAACGAGAGTGCCAATATCATTTGCAAGACAATAATCAATCACTTTGCGAGCAACCTTGTTCATATAATCATTCACTTTATTATTACGGTCACGGGAAATAGCTTTTTGTCTGTTCGTTGTTTTTTTACCAAAATGCTGCTTATCTTTTATACTTTGTAAATATGCGTTACGTTTGTTATACCATTGGTTTATTGATTTTAGCCGTTTACCGTCAATGATGAACGACTTTCCATCACTTGATACCGCAGTTACAAGGTTATTGATCCCCAAATCAAGAGCCAGTGCGTTTGTTTTATTAAGATTTCTTTGCATACATTCTGCTTCATAAGT
>CBCTVZ010000067.1:0-12506 GCA_965150505.1 uncultured Robinsoniella sp.
TATCGAATTCCAACCTGCTGCATTCGCTCCACCAGTCGCAAAATATTTTCTGTCTCGTATGAGTTAAATACATTTGTATTAAATTGATCTGGTTCAACCGTACCGCGATACCATGGCTGAGAATTGAAATAATTTTGAAATGCTGAATCTACAAATTTTCTTCCATGTCTTGCATAGATTTCATTGCAGGCATATTCCAAAAGATTAATTGGCAGATTATTGATCTCTTCCTCACTCAAATAATGACTGTCACTTCCTGGAAGAATATAATAACTTAAAGGATCTGCCGTCTCTGTCTGAGGTACATCCGGAACCTGCATAGGAGATACATATTCTGTCAATCCAGAATAGTCTGTAAACCAAATAGTATGATTCATCATATTTTCAGGAGTGATTCCTTTGCTCTTCCACATTTTGATTCCTGAAATGACTGGTTCTGTATTCAAATTTTGAACAGGATCATCCACATAATTTTTTAGATCGGATAAACCAAAATATTCCAGTTCCGCTTCTACTTTCTTCTTCGTCTCTGCAATCTGTTCTTCTGAAATTTCTGTTTCATTTCCTGAATAATAACTGATTTGCTGTACTCCTTCCGACATTCCAATTATTCCTGGAACACGAGTGAATTGATAATCACGAATCATTGTAATTTGATTCTGATTCAATTCATAGATGTATAAATCAGAAGTACGGCTACTCAGACTTGCGCTTGCACTGACACGATATACACAAAGGTATTTTCCTTTTATATAAACTTCTGTATTTTCCCAGATACCCAATCTGTTTTGTTTATCTGACGGATAGTCTAACGTGTCATCATATTTTACAACTTGTCCATTTTGGATGCCGTACAACTCAAAAATAACCTGATTAAAAAAGTTTATTCCATCATTTTTAAAATAGGATAAAATCATTTCTTTTTGCCCATCTTCGTTGACATCGCTAAATACGGCGCTCATCACGCCTGAAGCTAACCCTGAAATTATACTTCCTGCATCATTTACCTCAATTTCTGTTGATGGCATAAGTCCCATCGTAGGAACAAGCTGGCTTTGAATGTACAGATAATATTTCATTTCTTCCATGCCAGTTGTTTCTGGCTGTGTCTGAGGCTGGCTATTTTCTGTCTGTTGAATCTCAGGTTCAACCATATGGCCGGCTGCCATAATCCTTCTTTCTGTCTCTTCTTCTCTTACCGTCTCTGACTCTGGCTCTTTTTGTGTCTCTTCTTCCCTTACCGTCTCTGGCTCTGACTCTTTTTGTGTCTCTTCTTCCCTTACCGTCTCTGGTTCTGACTCTTTTTCTGTCTCTTCTTCCTTTACCGTCTCTGGTTCTGGCTCTTTTTGTGTCTCTTCTTCTCTTATCGTCTCTGACTCTTTTTCTTCTGTTTCTATCTCTGTTTTCTTTCCATTTAAAATATTTTGCATTTCATTTACATCATTGTAGGCCGCATAAATTTCATTTTTCTCATAAATTACAGGGCTGCACGCCGAATCATAAATCATTCGTTCATCCTGCGCTCCTGCAATCAGTTTTGATCTCATATTTCCTCCGACTAAACCTCGCAGTTTCATCTGAAGATCTGGAATTTCTTCATACAAAGTCGTCTCATCTTTATACTCTAAAGTCAATTCTTGAATATTATTTTCTCCATTTTGGGCTTCCACGCTCAGATACGTCTCAATCGTTCCCTTATTCATCCGATACAATGTTCCCAAAAATCCTCTTGTCTGCTGATGATCGGTCACACTCTGCTGATATCGTCCGATTGGACCGCTCTCGTGATAAATCTCTGTCACCATCTCTTTTCCAGTTTGTGCGATATGTTTTTCTTCAAATACAAGCTCCGCTCCTGTTCCGTTCCAGCGATATATTTCCTCGTTTAATGATGCTTCTCCATTTTCCGCTTGCTCATAGAAAAGCATATATAATTCTGGTATCTCATCTTTCTCCATATCTAAAAATATGGTATAACAGATACCTGTTTCGGAATGCTCTGGGCTATAAAGTCCTGTCTCTTCATTTTGTTTTTCTTTTGAATCACAGATACCAATTTTTTCGATTTTTTCCTCCAGTATTGTCCCAAAAGCGCCTTTTACTTCCTCACTCAAGCTCCATGTCTTTTCTTCTGTCGTAATGACCCATTCATTTTGCAGTATATTTTCGTTTTCCTGTGCATTTGAGGTCATTCCAAAAAGAAGCAAAGAACAGATTCCGACTGCTATTTTTCTCTTATTCCCTTTCATTTTCTTTTCCTCCTTGCGTTTTCTTTTATGATATCTTTTTTTGCTATGCCCGTAAAGTATTTTCACAAAAAAAGAGCAGTTGCCTGCTCTTTCTTGCTAGAAACTATTTCTATCTTACATATGCCATATACGTTCTTGGCATTACACCGTAGGAATACGTTCCAAGCAAACTTGGATCGATTGCGGCATATTGATAGGTAAATACGACTCCGCCATGTGATTCTACAAAAACAAGTTCTGCCTTTGTCTGGTGAACAAATACTTCATATCCCTGAGGATTATATCCACCATCTATAAACCCTGCTGTCTTTAGTTTTGCAGCCGCACTGGCTTCTGTATCTCCCACTTTCAAGCCATGGAACATAAGTTTTGGATCAATGGTATCGATAATCAGATTGTAAATACCATTTGCCATATCAAATTCTGTTCCAACATAGATTCCGGTCATTTCATTCTCTGCAACATAGTTAAAACCGCTTACGCTGTATTCCTGCATTCCTCCGATTGCATTTGCAAGTCGTTTTGCTTTTGCAACCGTAGTTGTTGTTCCTTCGTATCCATTGTCCACGTATCTCGTGATCTCTACATTTTTACTTGCAACTTGTTTTACTGGTGAGAAAGCTCCATATGTAAACTGTCCATTTGAAGACTGACGATATGCGCGGATTCTAAAGTAAGCAGTCTCTCCTGGGTTGATTTTACCACTCCAAGATAATGTGCTTCCACTTTGAATGGTTTTTATTTTTTTATACGTTCCATTTTGCGCATTGCTTTTCTGAATCACATATCCATTTGCTCCTGGAACGCTCTTCCATTTCAATGTTACCTGATCGTTATTATCAAGTGAAATACTTGTGATTGCAGAAGCTCCAAGAACAGCTTTTCCAGCGATTCCCTTTGTGTTATATCCGCTTAAATATAATTTGCCATCACGGGAACACGTTGCTCTGACGGTATAGTAATACTGTTTTCCTGTCTCTGCTGTGGAATCGATGCAGAAATATTTTTTCTCTCCTGCGATTCTGCGGATCAGTTTCCAGCCTGTTCCTGCTTCTTTTCTGTAAATGCGATATCCCTGTGCATTTGTCACAGGAGTCCATACCACTTTGATCTGATTGTAAGATTCAGAAGCAGCTGATTTTAAAGCCGGTGTTTTTAAATGCGTAACTGCAGACACTGGATTTGTGCCTTTTGTGCTGTAATATACTTTTCCGTCTACCTGACAAAAAGCCTGTACGGTGTATGTATATTTTGATCCTGGTTGCAGTTGAACATTAGAATAATAACTTTTTGCCTGACCTGCAACTTTTTTAATTCTCACCCATTGCGTACTTGCTTCGTCTCTGCGATAGATAATATATCCATCTGCGCCTTCCACAGGCTGCCATGTCACGCGAAGCGCTGTCGTCACATCTGCCGGTGCATTTACGGATACGATCTTTGGTTCTTGTAAGCTGACTGCCGCATCTGCTCTTTGAACATTTACAAAGAAAAAGAATGCTGCAAAAAAGCACATAAGTAAGGTTGACTTCAAATATTTTTTCATTTTTTCCTCCTTATTTTCAAAACAGGAAGAAAAAAATTCCTGATCACAATTTTTTTCTTCCTCTCACAGTGCTATATTTTATTTGTATTTTTTATTTTGATACGCTTTGATCTCTTGCGTCCTCTATTCCATCTGCATCATTTTGCGCCATCTCTCGATAGAAGATTCTTTTGATGACAAAAGAGCAGTGTACTGACTTGGATCTAACTGTACCAACTTATATCCCTGCATTCTGCCATTTACGATTCGTGTTCCGATTGCAATCGAACCGTCACGGTAAAGGAATCCTACATTAAAGAATCCACTTGGCTCTTCTGGCAAGGCTTCAAATCCTTTTGCTTCCAGTTTTGTTCTGATGGATGTCAATGTATCTCCAATGCGGTTTCCATGCAATGCAACACCTTCATCTCCTGCATTTTGAATCATCAGATTGACATCCTGACTGTTCGGATCTGCATAAGGCTTATATTGAATCAGAATATCTCCGCCATAAATCTGAAGAAGACCGTCAAATCGTTCGATCGTCATATTTCCAATCGCATTTGCAAGTCTTACCAGATCGCTTTCCAATGTGTATCTGTCATATTGCATTGAAATATAGTCCATGATCTCTACTGCCTGTAAAGAAGCTTCCCTTGCTGGTGAGAAAGCTCCATAGACAAACTTTCCATCCACCTGTTTAAACGCGCGTACTTTATAATAATATGTAGAACCGCTTGTCACCTGTTTGTCTGTATAAGAAGTATTGGATACTCCCTGAGCTGTTCTGATTTTTTTGTATGTACCGTTTGGTGTTGTGCTTCTCATCACAACGTATCCCTGTGCTCCTGGAATCTGTTTCCATGTCAGAGCTACCTGACCGCCGCTTGCTTTGATGGATGTGATTGCAGATGTTCCAAGCATTGCTCTTCCTGCAATTCCCTTTGTGTTATATCCGCTCAGATATAATTTGCCATCACGAGAACACGTTGCTCTAACGGTATAGTAATACTGTTTTCCTGTCTCTGCTGTGGAATCGATGCAGAAATATTTTTTCTCTCCTGCGATTCTGCGGATCAATTTCCAGCCTGTTCCTGCTTCTTTTCTGTAAATACGGTATCCCTGTGCATTTGTCACAGGAGTCCATACTACTTTGATCTGATTGTAGGATTCAGAAGTAGCTGATTTTAAAGCCGGTGTTTTTAAATGTGTAACTGCAGACACTGGATTTGTGCCTTTTGTGCTGTAATATACTTTTCCGTTTACTTGACAAAAAGACTGTACGGTGTATGTATATTTTGATCCTGGCTGCAGCTGAACATTTGAGTAATAGTTTCTTGCCTGACCTGCAACCTTTTTAATTCTTACCCACTGAGAACTTACCTCATCTTTTCTGTAAATAATGTAGCCGTCTGCATTTGGAACTGGTTTCCATGTCACGCGAAGCGCTGTTGTCACATCTGCCGGTGCATTTACGGAAACGATCACAGGCTCTTGTAAAGACACAGCCGCCTTGTTTTCTGCGGCAGATACGCGTATTCCAACCATACAAATCATACAAACTAAACATACATAGAAAATAGATTTTGTCATTTTCCAAAAGCTTGTTGTATTTTCTTTCATTTTCACGCCTTCTTCCTTTCTTTTTTTGATTTCCATGTTCTCTTTCAAGGATTTATCCCTAAAATTTTCTTTTTTGCTTTTCAGCAATTCCTATATAAAAGAATTTTTTCTAAAACAGCCTCCTATCTTGGTTTTTAAAGAGTTATCTTTAAAAGATCAGCGCCTAGATAGAATGCTGTCTATATGGAATGTATGTCTATTATATCACCTTCTCTCTGCTTTTCCAATCATTGTTATTTATTTCCTGATTCTATTTTTTCATTTTAGGATCAAAAATAAGGCTTACTCCATATCCAAATAAAAGCGCCGCTGAAATACCGACTGCGCTTGCCTGAAATCCTCCCATAAACAGTCCTAAAAATCCATTTGTATCGACTGCTTCTTTTACTCCATTCCATAGCAGGTTTCCAAATCCAAGAAGAGGGACGGTTGCGCCAGCGCCGGCAAATTTTGCAAATGGATCATAAATTCCAACCGCTCCTAATACTGCTCCTAGACATACAAGCAATACCATAATTCTTCCCGGCATCAGTTTTGTGCGTTCCATCAAAATCTGTACCAGCACACAGATCAAACCTCCTACCCAAAAAGCATTCAAATATTCCATATTTTCCTCCTCTTAGTCATGTTCCAGAACAACGCCATATGCGATTCCAGGCACACTTTGTCCTTCATTGAAACTGACGGTTGAAAGCATCGCTCCTGTAGGTACAAATAGGACTCTTTTCCATTTTCCCTTTTCAATTTTAGGCAAAATATAAGAGGCCAACACAACCGCAGAGCATCCACATCCGCTTCCGCCTGAATGCGTATCCTGTGTTTTGGCATCAAATATTTCAATTCCACAGTCCATATGTTGATTTTGGATGCAGCATCCTTTTTCATTCAGCAAATCGATCAAGATCTTCTGACCAACATATCCTAAATCTCCTGTAATAATTTTATCATAATCTTCTGGTCTTCTTCCAAAATCCTCCAGATTTTGATAAATCGTATCACACGCCGCCGGCGCCATACATGCGCCCATATTCATAGAATCTTTTATTCCAAAATCTACAACTTTTCCTCCCGTTATTCCTGTAATCTTTATATGCTCAAATCTCTTATTATGACCATTTTTCTTTTTTTCTGATACGAGAAATGCACCGCTTCCTGTTACGGTCCATGTCGCGGCAAGTGGTCTTTGATTGGCATATTCCAGCGGATATCGAAACTGTTTTTCTGCGCTTGCAAAATGACTCGAAGTCAAAGCCATTGCTGTATCTGCATATCCAGCGCTGACTGCCATTGCAGCCAATGCCAGCGATTCTCCGCTCGTTGAACATGCTCCATATAGACCAAACATAGGGATATTCATTCCACCTGCTCCAAAGGAAGTGGCCGTCAACTGTCCTAACAAGTCGCCAGAAAAAAGATATCGTATATTTTCTGGCATAAGACCTGCTTTTTCTAAAAGCATCTGTACCGCTTCTTTTTGCATTTGACTTTCTGCTTTTTCCCATGTATTTTCACCAAATTCTGGATCTTCGCTGACTCTGTCAAAAAACATTCCAAGCGGTCCTTCCCCTTCCTTTGATCCCACAATGGATGCAGCGGCAATCAGATATGGCGCTTTTTCAAACTGTACACTTTGTTTTCCCTTCATCTGATTCATCCGACTACCCCCATCATTTTTAAAAGATAATAAATGAATCCCAACAGCCAACTTACGGAGATACCATATAAAATAACGGGACCTGCTATTGTAAAAATCTTACATCCGACTCCAAAGATCTGTCCTTCTCTTTTAAATTCAATCGCCGGTGCAGCAACAGAATTTGCAAAACCAGTAATGGGAACTAATGCCCCTGCACCGCCAAATTTTGCAATAGACGGATATAGATTTAACCCTGTCAAAAGAGCGCTGGCAAAAACAAGAATCAAGGAACACCAACTTCCTGCTGTCTTCTGACTCATTCCCATATTCTGAGCGATGTGAAGTACAACCTGTCCGATTACACAGATCGTTCCCCCTGTCAGAAATGCTTTTGCCATATTCACAGGCAAATTATGTTTTGGTGTCACCTGTTCTACATACGCTTCATATTGCTGCTTTTTTTCTTGTGTAACTTGATTGTTTCCCATTTGCGGCTACTTCCTTTCCTGATTTTTCTATCTCAGTAAGTAGTATGCCCCATCTCTCAAAAATGATACATTCTTCCTATTTGCTCTTTTTATCTGTTTTACGCTGATTGACAAACAAAATAAAGAACAGTCCGCTAATTCCCATCAAAATTGGATAGAAACAGTATGGGATAATGTCAAACGGTGTCAATGCTGTCAGACTTGCCGCTGACAAAAGCTGAGCTCCATATGGAATCAAACCTTGGCCAACCGATGTAAACATATCAATGATGGAAGCTGATCTTCTCGGTGCAATTTCAAACTCATCACTGATCTCTTTTGCAATCGGTCCTGCCATTACAATCGCTACCGTATTGTTTGCTGTACAAAGATCGACAAGCAATGCCAAAACAGCAATACCAAGTTCTCCTCCTTTTTTTCCTTTAATTCTTCTCTTGATAAAGGACAGTAAAAATTGGATTCCTCCATATTCTTTCACCAGCGCCACAATACACGCCACAATGATAGAGATGACCGTGATATCGTACATACCGACAATTCCATCTCCCACTGCCTGAAACATATTGCTTGGCTCCATTGCCCCTGTAGCTACCCCTACAATAAGGGACAAGACTGTACCTGCAATCAAAATTCCAAATACATTAAAACCGCATAAAGCTCCAATTAATACGACCAGATATGGAACAACCTGCCAGATATTATACGTTCCTAATCCATCCGGCACATATTTTACATCTTTTGTCAAAACTAAGAATATAACGATTGTCACGATTGCCGCTGGCAATACAATCAAGAAATTCTCTTTAAACTTATCTTTCATCTCGCAGCCTTGTGTCTTTACTGCCGCAATCGTCGTATCTGAAATCATCGACAGGTTATCTCCAAACATTGCTCCACACATTACAGCTCCCACACAGATCGCTGAAGAAAATCCTGTCTTTTCACTGATTCCTAATGCAATCGGCGCTAAAGCCGCAATCGTTCCCATTGATGTCCCCATTGAAACGGAAATAAAACATCCAATGATAAACAGACCTACTACCGCTACATTAGAAGGCAAAATAGATAATCCAAGAATAACGGTACTATCCGCTCCGCCTGCTGCCTTTACAGCTCCAGAAAATGCTCCTGCCGCCAAAAAAATAAGGCACATCGTAATAATGTTTTCATCTCCTGCCCCTTTTGAAATCAGTGCCATTTTTTCATCAAACTTTAATTCTCTGTTCTGAAAAAATGCTACCATCAATGCAATCAAGAATCCTACGATTGCCGGCATACTGTAAAAATCACCTGTGATGATGCCTGCCCCCAGAAAAATCACCAGAAATACTACAATCGGTAAAAGTGCAGATATTCTTCCGTTTTCTGGGATTACTCTCTTTTGTTTTCCCTGTTCCATTTTTTTATCCTCTCTTTTCTTTTTTTTAATTGTATCATGAGAAAGAATATGGAACAATCTTTATTTATTTGTATTTCCTAATTCTTTCTCACCATCTCATAAAAAAATGAAACATACTTCCCACTGTTTTTCCAGCTGCTACTGCAATCACAATTAATCCCGTCCCTTTTATCAGACCTATTCTTCTAAAAAATACTGGAAAAACATGAATCACCTCAGCAAGCGCCATGATCCATCCCCCTACATAGATCCCTGAACAAATCCCTAAAATTGCAATGCCAACTCTCCCAAATGGAAGTATCATAGGATAGACGGTCACTAAAGTTCCTCCTATTCCTCCAAACAAGATACAATCTTCATACAACCGCGTATGTTTTGAAGTATGACTGATTTCGATAAATCTGGATAAAATACCAAGGCCCACCATAAGAGCCACAATGCCTCCCGCTACGAGACATCCGCCACAAAATCCAATCCAGCCTAAAAACAGCTTTTCTGCCATCTAGGAATTCCCCTTTCTTCCGTCTGTTTCAATCAATGCCGTATTGATCTCATCCTCATAAGATCTCATCTCTACTTCTAAAGGCGTAGGATCTGAGCAACGCTTTTTTCGTCCAAAATGGTGAAAAAAAATCAAAATCCCCAATCCTACGCCTATTGAATAAGATACTTCTAAAATGGTAAATCCGTCTGAAACTTCTCCCGTAAATTGTTCAAACAGTTGGGCAAACAACTTTGTCAAATCCACATCATTATTAAACGTCATAATACAAAATGCCGCGCCAAAAAAAGCTAAAAAACAAACGGATACGGTTTTTATCCATTCCCATATTACACTAGGCTGTTTCGTTTTTTCTACCGTTATAATAAAATCTGTTTCCCCGATGGGACACAATAAAACATTAGGAAATGTTTTTGAAATAAGATCCGTCACTTCTATCACAGAATGGACATATCGTCCCGCTTTTCCTTTTCCTCCGCTGTCAAAAGAAAGCATTTTTATTTTATTTTCCAATTCTTTATCACTGCTTGAAATTTCGGCAATCTCTTTCAAAAAAAGCTTATCTTTTTTTGTCAGAATATTTTGCTCAAATTTCATATAAACAACTGTATTCATTCCATTCTCTCCTTCTTAGATCTTCGTCTATTTTGACAAGAGTTCCTCTCTCTGATAGATTTTGTCTTTGTTCTGCCATTCGATATCGTACCATTCCCAGTAAAATGACAAGCAATAATAATATTAAAATTCCTATTATCACTGTTTTCTTTCTCATATTTTTTCTCCTTTTCACTCCTCCATGCCATAACAATTCTTATTTTATCTTCGGATTTTCTATTTAATGCTATTATTTTCTATTTTTTTAGAAATTATACTTTTCTGCCTTTTACCATTCCTGTCTCTTAGCGTTCTTATCTTTCACCTTATTTTCTTCTTATGACCGATGAATTATCCCGTATAAAGTCAGATTCCCTGCCATTAGTCGGGGTCTCCTATAAATAGAAAAGCAGTTTTTTTCATTAAAAAATGAGGCGGCATTTATAAAAATGCCGCCCCATTTTCTGATTGGGAAAAATAATTATTGATATGATTTTTTCTTAGCGAACAAATTTTGCATCTGCCCATACAGATGATGTATTGGAGTAAATAAAGATGTCTGGCTGTTCATCTGGAACTGCAACAATCTTTAATTCGCTTGCGCCTTCTACATCTACTACCATTTTTTCCATTGGAGTATCTGCGTGCATTTCGCCTGAAGTTGCTTTTAACTCGCCATCTACATAGAATTCAAATGCTTTGATATAGGTCTCTGCATTGGAGATATCATCCTGATCTAAGCCAACAAATGCTTCAAATGTCTTGAATCCCTGTCCGGAAATATCAAATACAAACTCACAAGCTTTAGAAGAACTGAGTCCTTTTTCAAACTCTTTAACTTCACCATTTTCATCTAACAGACGCAGTTTTGATTTCTTTAAGGAACGATCTCTTGTTGCTTCACCCCATCCAGAAGAAACTTCTTTTGTAAGAGGCGCTCTTCCTGGTGTCACAAATGCGGTATATTCCATATCACTTGCATATA
This sequence comes from uncultured Robinsoniella sp., assembly GCA_965150505.1. GTDB lineage: Bacteria > Bacillota > Clostridia > Lachnospirales > Lachnospiraceae > JAGZHZ01. Next base: position 11,002 of record CBCTVZ010000067.1, read on the forward strand.
CAAATTCTTCTGTTTCCAGATGGATTGTATAAGTCTGATCTTTTCCTAAACTGTTTACTGCATGAATCACTACATCGCCAGGTACTGTTTCTGGCATCTGTACATCTACTGTCACACCTTCTGTCAATGGCACTGCTGTCACTTCTGGAAGTGTTCCATCTGCAAGTTTTACTGTATAATCATAACGCTCACTGAAGAACTCATTGAAATCTCTTCCAAGATATGTACTCTTCATGGATTCGCCGTTGATTAAGATATCTTTCAGTGTTCCATCACTGTATACTTTCTTACTGTCTTCTGTTGCAGCTTCTTTTGTAAAGCCTGTTACAGGGTGCAGACGATATTCATATTCATAAGAATGATCTGCTTTTACTAAATACTCATCATGTGGATAAGCTCCCCATGTTGTATCTCCGGCAAGTCCCTGCTGAACATGGTTGACTTTAAATGTAATGCTGTCATCTTTCTGAAGTTCATAAGAATGTCTTGTTTCATTTAATTCTTTATCTGTATAGTGAAGCGCGCTAAATTCAAAGTCTTTTGCTGCACTTACCATAAATCCATTGCCTTCATCGTTTGTCAAAGCAACCCATGTCACTCCTGTTCTTGTTCCTGTCTCACCTGGTGTCTCATATGGAATATATAAGTCGTCTGCTGTTGTCTCATAAATGCCTTTAAATGCGCCTGTCTTACGGTCAATGTAGTTTTCCTGCGGTCCACATCCAAAGTAAGCAACGTTATTCAATTCTGCCGGAACTTTCATTGTTGTTCCTACTAAAGGAATTAAATCATAATTGTCCTCTGGCATAATCTGATTTTCCACTGTAATATCGCCGTTTCCATATACAACGTATCCGATTGCATAAGGAACACCGTTACCTAAAGTTCCTGTCACATTGATACGAACTGCGCCAGCTGCAATATTTTCTGTTGTAACAGCTTCTACGGTACGCTCTTTTCCTGCTGCTGCCCATGTTTTAGAGAAACCTTTCATATCAGATGCTCTGTCATTTTCATTTAATGCGCGAACAAAGTTTGGCTCTAATGGTGCATCCAACAATTCTTTTTCCTGATATACATAAGATGTCAGCGCGCCTGTCTCTTTATTTACAACTGCCTTAAATCCTTCGCCAGAAACCGTGTAATCCTGATCGCTTTCTTCTAATGTCACAGCGCTCAGAGAAGCAAGATCTTCTGCTTTTACAGCTTCTCCATTTCCACCTAAGTTAAACTGTTCTTCAATCACATGATGTCCTGCTGCTGCCCACTGTGTATCTTCTTTCAGAGTAAAGGCACAAGTCAGATGATACTGAGATCCTACTTTCTTTTCAAATGCTTCAATAGGAAGTGTCACATCTACTGTTGCAAGTGGATCAACGCTGATTTCCTGTGTACCGCTCTGGATTTCATATCCATCTTCTGTCAATGTCCAGATAAAGTTGTATTCATTCAGGTTTGTAAATAAGTTTTCGTTAGAAACGGAAATTGTGTTGTCACCTTTCCAT
>CBCTVZ010000068.1:0-12417 GCA_965150505.1 uncultured Robinsoniella sp.
TATTTAAAACGACATATACAACAATCTAGTTAATACCACTGAGTGTCAGAAGAATTATAATAATAAGAATCCAAAATCTGTTTTGTGATTGGTACTGCCGCGGAACTTCCCGATCCTCCGTCTTCCACTAAAACACTGATTACTAACTCTGGATTTTCTACATTTGTAAAACCTACAAACCAAGAATGTGTTCCCTGTTGTACACCATTATCATATTCCGCTGATCCTGTCTTTCCAGCACAGCTATATGTTTCATTGTACAGAGTTGTTGCCGTACCGCTTAAAACCGTCTCTCTCATATAATCCGTCAAGACACCTGCTTCCTGAGCAGACATAACGGTTTTATATGCAGTCGGAGTTGTCTCTTTCACCAGATCTCCCTTTGAGGTCTGAATACGCTCAATCAGATAAGGTGTCATCATAACTCCTCCATTTGCGACAGCTTCCGTGATCATCGCCATATGAAGCGGGGAAACTAAGGTATCTCCCTGTCCTATTGCCGTTGTCATCTGTTCTCCATAGGAAGAGTCTTCTTTCAGATTAAACTGACTTTTGCTATATTCCATATAGTTTAAAGGCAGGGAAGAATTAAATCCAAAATCATTGCACAGATTGATAAATTCTTGATTGTCCAACTGTAATCCTATATTACAGTAAGAACTGTTGCAGGAATGCACGAATGAATTTTTTAGATCTTCCCATCCATGGACTGCACTATTATAACAGGTTACGGTCACATCTTCCTTTGTGATATATCCTCCGCAATCATATGTGTAATTCTGATAATCCGGATTTTGACGCATAAATGCAAGACTGGTCAGAATTTTAAATGTTGATCCAGGAGGATACAATCCCTGTGTCGCTCTATTCAAAAGCGGACTTCCAGCATCATCTGTCGTTAAAAATTCCCAGTTCTCCGAAATCATTCCCGGATCAAAATCAGGTTTGGAAACCATTGCTAAAATTTTTCCTGTGGAAGCCTCCATCACAACAACAGCCCCTCTGTAAGCGCCAAGTGCCTGATATGCCGCTTCCTGAAGATTCGTGTCCAATGTCAAATAGACATTATCGCCTAATACCTTCTGACCTTCCGCTGTATATTCCAGCTGTTCCAAAAAAGAAATATGGGAGTCTGTCAAATCATAGTCGCATTTTGCCTCCAGACCTGATTTTCCATTTTCGTAATATCCTACTACATGAGAAAAGATCTTTCCATAAGGATAGACACGCGTTTCTTTTCCTTCTGCGTCTATGGTTGTCGCTGCCAAAATATCTCCGTCTGCCGATAGAATCTGTCCTCTTTGGATATCACTTTTTCGCTCATTTTTTTTCGTATTATACGCGTTTGTATTGATCTCTTCTGCTTTAAAAATATTAAAGTAAACAAGATATGTGCATAAGATTAAAAACATAGTAATAAAAATCCACGTTACGCGCATAAATTCCCTGTTTCTTTTTCTCAGCCGTTTTATTTTTTTACCTTGAGTGTGGGTATCCGTAGCCTTGTTGTTCTTGTTCTCCTGCATTTTGTTGTCCATATTGTCTTTGATATTGTTCATAGATTCTTGCTCTTTCAATCTCCTCATCCTCATCTTCTTTTACTAGATATAACCCTTGTACGATAAAAAACATAATCAAGGTGCTCATCACAGAGCTTCCTCCGTAGCTGACAAGAGGAAGGGTCACGCCTGTTGAAGGAATCATTTTCATTGCTCCTCCAATGGTTAAAAATGTCTGAACTGTGATCATACATCCAAAGCCAAGTCCAATGATGCGATAAAATTTATTGCGCAGTCCCATTGCTACATTTAAAAACATCATGAAACAATTTAGATAAACTAAAATCAAGCAGATACAGAAGATACCTCCTAGTTCCTCCGCAATCGCTGAAAACATAAAATCCTGCTCTACAATCGGAATCATTCCTGGCGATCCCTGAAATAATCCTGTGCCAAACCATCCTCCAGCACCGATTGCAAAGAGAGACTGTGCGATCTGATATCCCCCTCCTTCATAGGAAGCAAACGGATTTCGCCATACTTCCACTCGCACACGCACATGAGAAAATAAAAAGTAAGCTAAAACCGCCGCTATACATCCTGCTGCAATTCCTGCCAATGTGTAAACCGGTTTTTTTGTCGCCGCATAAAGCATCATCAGATATGTGCTGAAGAAAATCAATGCGCCTCATAAATCTGTTGAGACTACCAAAATCAGTACATGCACGGCTGCAAGAATCGTTGCTATTACAATTTGTCTAAAATCACTCGCCTTGGCAAACATACTTGCAATACAAAATACAAAAATAAGTTTTACAAATTCTGATGGCTGGAATGCAATCGGCCCGATTGATATGGAAAGCTTTGCGCCGTATGAGGACTGCGCCAACACTGCAACAACCGCTAACATACCGATTCCTAATACCGCATAAAACCATGTCCATTTCTGAAGGATTTTCAGCTTTCTTACAATGACAGGTACAAAAAGAGCAACCACGGTAGAGACTGCTATAATCTGAAATTGTTTAATTGACTGGTCATAGGAAAGACGGGTAATCATAATAAACCCTATTGCAATTAAAAGACACATATTATTGAGCAAAAGTTTTGATGCCTGTGGATACAAATTTCTCACCATAACTTGAACTGCCAACAAATATAATACCTGAGATCCCCAAAAAAACATCAACTGTTCTTCTTCCATCTTTAAATAAAGTACCATAAAAGCAATGAAGTGAATCAGAAGAATCATAAGTACTTGACGCATATATAAAAATTCCTGAGCACTTTTGCTTTTTTTTGTAAATACAGTAAACGACTGTACCGTATAAATGATCATAAAAACAATCAATAAATACTTTGAAACTTCAATAATTAAGTTTGTCACATTTTCACCTACTCTACTCCTCGTTTAAAGTGTCCTCTCGTAAATTCCAGACTATCTTTTTTGAAAGTTCCGTCTTTAAAAATCTGATCCATAAAAAGTTCTGTGATCATCATAATTTCTTGCGTGCTCTCTGTTGTAAAACACAACCGCACTGCTTCTGGTGACATAGTTTTTATTTCTTCCCACTCTTCTAGCAAAGACAACGGCACTTCATTATAAATCACATTGTAACAAAATTGACATACCGTCTCAACAGGAAAACGTTTTTTCTTTCTGTCTTTTAAGGATAACCATTCTCTTTTTTTATTGCATCCTATGGTATTCTTTTTTAAACACTGGGCAGAAATCATGGTTGGGATTCTACCATAAAGAATCATCTCACTTCCTGTACATCCTCTCTGTGCAATTTCTCTTTTATTCAGCTCAAGCGGTACTGTATCTCGTTCCACCCCACATTGTTTCCAGAACGCTCTTGCATTTTTATTGTATGTATAGAGGTTGTGGTCTGCTATCATTTTCCCTTCATATTTTTTGTCTTTTAAAAACTGATACTCTTCCAGACTTCGGATCAATATTCCGTCAAATTTCAGAAATATATTTTCCTTCCACGCCTCTTCGTATCTCTTTTTGGTATCTAGGCGAAAAATTCTAGGCATTGCATAAAAACAGTTTTTTCCTGCAAGATGGCACTGACTGATAACGTCTGTCATCTCTTCTCGATCTGCAAAATGATCCCAAGCTGCAGCGTCTATATAGAAACCGCTGATCTCATCTTTCTTAAGCAAATCAGGTAATGCTTTCTTATTATTTAACTCTATAAAAAGAGAAACTTTCTTGTTTTTATTTTCTATATGGGATTCATAACCTTCTTTTTTTATACGGTCTTTCTTTTCTCTACGATAGGCCGAAAGAATTGTCTGTTTCAGCTTTTCCATCCCTTCTCTGCGCAGTTCATTCAACGCATACACCGGCAAAAACGTATCTTCCTCTAAATCAATCAAAAGATTCTCAAAGGAAAAACTTGTATTTCCTGTTTTTTGCATCTGCTTTCTGACCTTTTCCTCTGTCAAAGGCTGTTTTTGTGCTTTTAAAGGTGGATCTGACTCTACAGAAACATTCCATTCTTTCTTATTCAATTCCAGTATAACAGGTTGATTTTTTAAAATCTTTAATCTTCCATTAATTTTTTCTTGGTAATTCCCACATAAATACGTTTCAGAAATTTCATCCAATAATTTTTTATTCTTTGTTCGATAAAATTTGTATCCTTTTTGCACTTTTACCGAAGCTGGCAATTTTATTGAAAAATGTTCCTTTTTCTTTCTTTCTTGTCCAAGCGTAGTCTCTGTTTTTTTAGGATCTGATGCTGAAAAAGCTTCTATTATATCTCCTTTAAATAAGTCTTCTAATGCCCTAAGCTCTACTCCATCCCTTTTAACAGCAATCACTTCTGCCGCTTCCGTTCCATTATGGTTTGGTCTTTTTAACGCCATCATCGCTTTTCCATTGTGCGTCTTATAATAGCCTTCATTAAAACCGCCACGGTTATATAAATCCATCAATTCTTTTTTATCTTCTTCTGAGACAAAAAAAGAACTGTCTTTTTTCTCTCTTAGACACAGATCTAAATATTTTCGATAAATCCGCACCACACCTGCCGTATATTCTGGTTTTTTCATTCTTCCTTCAATTTTTAAAGAATATACTCCACTCTTTAAAATTTCCGGCAACAATTCTAAAGCACACATATCCTTTGGACTTAACAGATAGTTTCCTTCTTTATTTTTGATATTTTGCTCCTTTTGATACAATTCATACGGCAATCGGCACGGCTGTGCACATCTTCCCCTGTTTCCACTTCTACCCCCAATCAGACTGCTAAAAAGGCATTGTCCTGAATAACAGTAACAAAGCGCTCCATGGACAAAACTCTCTATCTCCATTCCTGTCTTTGTATAGATCTCTCTTATTTCTTTTAAAGAAAGTTCTCTTGCCGTCACAACTCTTGTCACACCAAGATTTTTTAAAAACTCTGCCCCATCTGCACCTGTTACGGTCATTTGCGTACTAGCATGAATAGGCAAATCTGGAAATTGTTCCCTTATAAAAGAAAGAACTCCCATATCCTGCACAATCGCTGCATCTAGTCCATGCTCATACAAAGGCGCTAGATATCCATACAACTCGCTCATCTCTTGTTCTTTCAGCAATGTATTGACTGTCAGATAAAAAGATCTCCCGTACAAATGACAATAATCGATTGCTTCTTTTAAATGATCCTGATCTGGATTGTCTGCATATGCTCTTGCTCCAAAGCGCTGACCTCCCATATAAACTGCATCTGCTCCTGCATGAACTGCTGCTTTTAAACTTTCCATTGATCCTGCTGGCGCTAGTAATTCTGCTCTTTTTTTCACGTATTTTTCCTTTCTTTTTCTATTCTTTTTTCAATAAGTCTAAAAAGGACCGTCCTTTTTAGACAGCCCCTTCTTTCTCTATTTTTCTTAAGTCCTGCAATTCTGTCTCCAGCTTTACAATACGTTTCTGCTGTTCTGTTGACTCCATCTGGAGTGTGGAGACGGATTTTTCCGCTGCTTCCAGCTTAATCTGCATATTAATTAGCTCATGTTTCATTCCATACATTTCTTTTTCTTTTATCGCCAGCTCTTCTTCTATATTATCTGCCTGTTTTTTTGCTTTAAAATAATCATCTGCCACATTTAAGTCCACTAAAATACTCTTTGTATCAGAGGAGAGATGGTTGTAGCCATCCATTTTTTTTAATTCGGCAAGTTTATTATTGATATATGTAGCTACCTTTTGCAGATATTCCTCGCTCTCATAACCACTTAATGTATATATTTTGCCGGCAATCAGCACCTGCGTTTTGTTTTTCGATGACATACTTTGCTCGTTCCTTTCCCCTTATTCAGCATTCTATCGTGATCTGCTTATTTTCTAAGACTAATAGAACTGCCGTTTTTTCTTTTAAAATGCACGCTGCACTTTTCCAAATTCTTCCCTTGTTACTTCTATTATAAACAAATTTACGGGAATTACAACCTCATTTTACAATTATTCCATGTCCTACTCAGAACTTTACATCTGTGGGAGCAAAGATTCCAATCCCAAATGATGATATGCCAACTCTGTCACCATACGTCCTCTAGGCGTTCTATTTAAAAATCCATTCTTAATCAGATATGGTTCATAGACCTCTTCTATTGTACCAGAGTCTTCTCCTATGGCAGCAGCGAGTGTATCAAGACCAACCGGTTTTCCCCCAAATTTTTCAATCATCGTGGAAAGAATCAGTCTGTCAATCGTATCAAGACCATATTGATCTACTTCTAAAAGATCAAGGGCATAGATCGCAGCTTCCTTTGTAATCTTCCCATCATATTTAATCTGGGCAAAATCGCGGACACGCTTAAGCAGACGATTTGCAAGGCGAGGTGTCCCTCTTGATCTTCTTGCAATCTCATATGCCCCTTTCTCATCAATTTCTACCCCAAGAACACTGGCGGAACGCTTGACAATCGTCATCAACTCTTCTACTGTGTAAAATTCCAGATGATGAACGACACCAAAGCGGTCTCTCAGCGGCGCGCTTAGCATTCCTGCTCTTGTTGTAGCGCCTACCATCGTAAATCTTGGAAGATTCAGACGAATCGACCGTGCCGCCGCCCCTTTTCCAATGACAATATCAATAGAAAAATCTTCCATCGCTGGATATAATACTTCCTCTACTTGTCTGTTCAAACGATGAATTTCATCTACAAATAAAAGATCTCCTTCCTGAAGATTATTCAAAATTGCCGCCATCTCCCCAGGCTTTTCGATTGCCGGACCAGATGTGATTTTTAAATTGACTCCCATCTCATTTGCAATAATACCGGCAAGTGTTGTCTTTCCCAATCCGGGTGGACCATAAAAAAGGACGTGATCTAAAGAATCGTTTCGTTCTTTTGCGGCCTGAATATAGATTTTCAAATTTTCTTTGATTTTTTCCTGTCCAATATATTGATCCAGCGACTGCGGTCTAAGATTTACATCTGTCTTTTTATCATCTTCTAAGACATCTGTTGTAATAATTCTCTTTTTCATATTTTCTCCGATCTAAACAAATTTTTGTGTCATTTCTGTTTTATCTCATAATCACAGCTGTGAAAATCGTCTTCCTAAAAAAACGATATCGTTTTTAATGCCTCTCTTATAATATCTTCTGTTGTCCAGTTTTCTTCAATTTTAATGGCTCTCACAGTGCGCAATGCTTCGGAGTTTGAATATCCAAGAGATGTCAAAGCTAAAATTGCCTCATCCACATGATCCTGATTTTTATTTTTCTTTTGTGCTTCATTTTCAACAGTTTCTTCTCAAATGCTTCATCCAGAGAAATTTTATCTTTCAAGTCTAAAATCATTCTCTGTGCCGTTTTATTTCCTATTCCCGGCACTTTTGTAATCGTCTTTACATCATCTGACAGCACGGCAAATCTTAAGTCATCTGCTGACAAGGCAGACAGGATGCTCATTCCTGCTTTTGGTCCAATGCCATTTACATTAATCAGCATCTGAAACAATTTTAAGTCTTCTTGATCGGTAAAACCATAAAGCTGTATGAGATCCTCTTTCAGATAAAGATATGTAAAAACTTTGATCTTTTCCCCATATTCTGGCAGTGTTGCAAGATCTCTGACCGTCATGAAAACCTGATATCCTATCTGATTTACTTCTAAAACTGCAAAATTTTCACTTGTATCAACGACCTGACCTATCAAATATGAAATCATTTTTTCCTCCAAAGAACAGATTATTCATTTCTTATTTTTCTGTTTCATTCTATTTTCGTTTTTATCATATCATAAGCTGTTTTACTTTACAACCAAATGTTCGATTTTTTTACTTTCTCTCTATTCTATTGTTTCGTACAGAGAAAATTTTCCATCTTCTTCTTTTAAATGATATCCGCACCCATTTTTTACATGCCACTCATAAAAACTCTTGCGAGGCTCGATCAAAGCCTCCATGATACTCATGATCGTTCCGCCATGTATGACAAATGCAATTTTTTCTTTTTCTTCTTCTTTTACGATTCTTAAAAAGGCTTGGAGGCTTCTCTCCTTAAATGCTCTTGGATCTTCTCCGTTAGGAAATGGCAGCGTTCCATTGCTGTCAATCCATTTCTGATACTCGGCATCGCCATCTAGCTCCTGATAATTTTTATTTTCAAAACGTCCAAAATCGCATTCCCGAAGTTCTTCTTCCACTGTAAAAGGCAAATCTGGATAAAGCCACTTTGCTGTCTCAATGCAGCGTTTCAGCGGACTTACATACAAACGCTCCGCCTTTTCTATCTTTCTTAATTCTTTTATCTGTCTCAACAGAAAAATTCCTTCCTCACACAGCGGTTCGTCTGTCGTTCCAATATATCTTTTTTTTAAGTTTCCCTCTGTAATAGAATGGCGAATTAAAAAAATATCATGCACGTTTGATCACCTGCCCGATTCCGCATACTACACGATGCACTTCCTCTGCTTCCTTTGCTATTTCACAACAAATACGTCCGCATTTTTCCCGATATTCTCGTTCAAACCGTTCCAAAGGCACAATACCGTATCCAACTTCATTTGTTACAATAATGATATTTGGATTTTCCTCTATTAAAATCTCACATAAATCGGACGGATCTTCTCCGCCTTCCATCATTCTTTTTATAAACAGATGAAAATGAAACAGACAGCGACATTGCCGCAGCTCGTCCCAGCTACAGTTTGCTCCATCTACCATATCCTGCTGTGAAATTTCAAATTGTTCTGCCACATATTCTTTTTTCCCCTGAAATGCTCCGCCTGTCACTAAAATCATTTCTACGTTTTACTCCTTTTTTCTTAATCAAACTTTTTTTATTTATCGAATATGATTGACTATCACCATGCCAATTACCATAAGAAGTTCACTTGTCTGCAAATAAAATCCGGCAAGATCCCCTGTCACTCCTCCAAATTTTTCATATGCCATATGACGATAGTAAAAGAAATTCAAAACAGCAATTACCACCGCACAAGTTCCAAAAAGTGGATGAAGTAAAATCATTGCGGTTGAGCTAAAAATGATAAACAAAATCATTACGGTCTGTACTCTCTTTTTTAATGCCATCTCTGAAAATGTCGCTACAAGACCTGTATTTTTTGCCATCTTAAAACTTACAACGGCAAGTGCGCTAAGCGATCTTGACAAAACAAAACTAACTGCCAAGACAGGAATCATTTCTTTTGTAAGTTCTGAATATGCGCCAAACTGTAAAAAAAAGTAACTGATTCCCACAATAACAGCAAATGCGCCTGCGTGTGAATCTTTCAAAATTTCCAATTTTTCTTCTTTTGATTTATAAGAACTAAGGGCATCTGCCGTATCTAAAAGTCCATCTACATGAATGCCTCCCGTCACAAAAATAGGAATCATCATCCATAAAATTGTATAAAAGTTCCCATCTCCAGCAATAAGATAACCATATCTTCCAAACAGATAGGTCAACCCTCCAATGACTGCTCCTACTAAAGGAAGAAAACAAAGAGCATATTTCATATTTTCCTTATTCCAATCTGTTCTTGGCATTGGAATTTTAGAATACATTGCAAAAGCAATGATACAACTTTGCAGAAGTCTTCTCATTTTTTATTTTCTCCTTTCCTTTTCAGAGGGATGCCATATACTACTTCATAGACCTCATCCGCTAACTTTGCCATCTCACAGTTTACTTTTCCAAGATATGATAAGTACTGCATCGTATCTGGATCATACTGCTCCCCATCTGAGAATACTTCATTTGTCACAACACATAGATTCTTTGCCTTTTTTTTCAGAGCTAAAATGCCGTCCAATATATGCTCCACTGCTTTTTCTTTTGTTCCTTGCGGATCATATAGTTCATTCGCCATCAAGTTTGACATACATTCCAACAACACCGATGCCCCTTCTGGAATCTCTGCTTGTCCTATATTCAGATAACATTCCACTGTCTCAAATTGTTTTGCAGCCCTCATTTTTCTATGACGTTCAATTCTTTTTTTACTTTCTTCATCAAAGCATTTCATCGTTGCCAAATAGATTCTCTTTTCTTTCGACCATTTTAAAATCTGTGATTCTGCAAACTCAGATTTTCCGCTTCCGCTGCCTCCAGTAATTAAAATAAACATTTTTTCCTCTCCCTATGAAAGTGGTTTATACTCTTCCATTTTTATATCATGGAAAGTACTCATTGTATTGTAAATGGTATCCGCTAAATCTAAAATCGGAAATAAAGCGACAGCGCCCGTTCCCTCTCCCAGACACATATCGCAGTGAAGCGGCGCTTCCAGTCCTAATGTATCCAATATCATACTTCCAGCCGGTTCTTTTGACACATGGGAAGGAATCATATAAAAAACAGTTTCTTCACAAATTTTCTTTGCGGTCAAAGCAGCAATCGCTGAGATAAATCCATCAATCACAATCGGAATCTTATAGACAGCGCCCCCTAAAAAGATGCCTGCAAGACCTGCAATATCCAAGCCTCCTACTTTTGAGAGTACATCAATGGCATCATTTTTATCCGGTTTATTTAAAGTAATTGCTCGTTTAATCGCATCTATTTTTCTCAATAATCCTTCCGAAGACAACCCTGCTCCTTTTCCTGTCACTTGCTCTACTGGAACATCTAAAAAAACTGCTGCCATTGCGCTGCTCGTCGTCGTATTTCCAATTCCCATCTCGCCAGTAGCAATAATACGATATCCCTTTTCTTTTAATTCTCCTACCAGATCTATACCGATTTCCAGCGCTTTTATCGCCTCTTCTCTTGTCATTGCTGGTCCTTTTGTCATATTCTTCGTTCCATATGCCACTTTGCGATTCCACGCATTTGTATCGACTGCCACACCGATATCGATTGGTATAAGATCTGCGCCTAACTTATGACACATTACGCTTGCTGTACTTTGCATCTTTAAAAAATTTTCTGTGACAAGAGCTGTAATTTCCTGTCCTGTCTGAGTTACCCCTTCTTCTACTACGCCATTATCTGCACACATCTCGACTAATGCTTTTTTTGAAAGATCGATATGGTTTGTCCCCGTTATTCCTGCAATTTTCACCAAAAAATCTTCCAATTTTCCAAGGCTATGCAGTGGCTTTGCAATACTGTCCCATCTCTTTTTACATTCTTCCATTGCATTGTCATTTAAACCTTCTATTTTTTTTATGGCTTCTTCCAATGTCATTTTTCTTTCCTCCGTATTTCTTTCTATTTTATCTCAAATTTCTTTGTATTTTATTATAGAATTATCTTTTCTCTGTGTCAATTTTTTTCCTTTTCTCTATATTTTAATTCTAATCTTCTATCGTTTTCTTTTAAAAAAAAGAACTCTTACTGCTGTATAAGAGTTCTCTTTCTCATCTTAACCCATCTTATTTTTTTCTTATTTCATATGATAATGCAGATTAATCCGCCTTTTGAATCATTTACAATTTTTTTCATCGTTCCTTGTAATTTCGTTTGACTTTCCTCCCCAATCATGGAAAGCTTCGCTCTGATTCCATCCTCCACTAGCTGCTCGATTGATTTTCCAAAAATACTTGTATTCCAGATTCCTTCTTTCTCTTTTTTTCCATTTTCTTCTATGTAAGCAATCAGATCTTTCGCCTGCTGTTCACTGCCTACAATCGGAGCAATTTCCGTCTCAATCTCTGCTTTAATTAAATGAATAGAGGGGCTGGATGCCTTTATTTTTACTCCATATTTACTTCCTTGTTTAATTACACTCGGCGTCTCAAGCATGATTTCTTCTCGCACAGGAGTAATCACACTATAGCCGTTCTGGCGCACTGATTCTAAAGAATTTTTCACTTTTTCATACTCTTTTCTGCTTTCCGACAGCTCACGAATCAGCGAGATTAATTGATATTCACCATGTATTTCTACGCCTGCCATCTGGCTTAGTTGCTCATAATAATAGCTTTCCTCCATCTCAATTCCAATCTTTACCGTTCCTGTTGCAAGATCGAGAGATTCTATTTTTACTCTGCGTACAAACGGTTCTGTCATCTGTACCATCTTTTCATTTGCCTGACGAATTTGATGAACAGATTTCATCAAATTTTTCATATGTTTCATCAAAGCTTCACGGATTGGATGCGTCATTGGAAGCATCTCAACCCATTTCGGAAGAAAAAATTGAAGCTGAACAAGAGGAAATTCCTGTAAAATAATTTCCATCATTCTATGAATCACTTCTTTTCCAAGTTGCTCACAATTTGCTGTCATAACGGGAACTAAAAATTCCGTACGAATTTTTTCAACTAATTTTTCGGTCTCTGGCAAAGAAGGATTTGCTGAATTGACAAGAACAAGAAAAGGTTTCCCAATTTTTTTTAATTCTTCCACTGCTTTTTTTGTACCTTCATAAAAACTTTCCTGAGGAAGTTCTCCAAATGACCCGTCGCTTGTCACTACAATTCCAATCGTGGCATGATCCTGTATGACTTTCTTTGT
>CBCTVZ010000069.1:0-12250 GCA_965150505.1 uncultured Robinsoniella sp.
CTCGTCTTAGTTACGATTTCGAGAATGACTGATATTTTTATAAGATTGCTGAAAAATTTCATATTTCTCCAGTGACAGCACGATTGATCAGAAATAGAGATGTCATAGAAGAGAATGAGATCAGACAGTATCTCTATGGAAATTTAGAAGATTTGTATGATCCGGAACAAATGAAAGGCGCAATGGAAGCAGCAAAAATTTTGAAAGAAAAGATAGATCAGGGAAAAAAGATTCGGATTATTGGAGATTACGATATAGATGGGGTGAATGCAAGTTATATTTTACTTCAAGCCCTGAAAAAATGTGGTGCTGTTGTTGATGTGGAGATTCCAGATCGAATGAAAGATGGCTATGGAATCAACGAGCAATTAATAGATTTTGCTTATAGAGAGGGCGTAGATACCGTTTTAACATGTGATAATGGAATTGCTGCAATCGAACAGATTCAATATGGAAAGTCTTTGGGAATGACAATTTTGGTGACAGATCATCATGAATTGAGGTATTTAGAGGAAAATGGGAAAAGAAATATGATACTTCCAGATGCGGATGTGATTATAAATCCAAAGCAGCCAGAATGTCAGTATCCTTTTAAAGAACTGTGCGGAGCAGCCGTTGCATGGAAATTGGTGCAATGCCTTTATCGTGTGATGGGCATACCAGAACAAGAAGCGTTTGAATTTCTAGAATTTGCAGCGATTGCCACAGTGGGCGATGTCATGAATCTGATAGGGGAGAATCGGATTTTAGTACGCGAAGGATTGAAAAAGCTTCCATTTACGAAAAACAAGGGACTTCATGCCTTGATTGCTGTGAATGGGCTTTTGGAGACAAAGATTACAGCATATCACATCGGATTTGTACTTGGACCTTGTATTAATGCAAGTGGAAGGCTGGATACGGCAAAAAGAGCATTAGCGCTTTTATGTTCTGAGACAGAAGAAGAAGCGATGCGTCTTGCAGCCGAATTAAAAGTAATGAATGAAGAAAGAAAAGAAATGACACTTGCCGGATATGAGAGAGCGGTACAGATGATTGAGACAAGCAATTTAAAGGAGGATAAGGTACTTGTTGTGTTTTTGCCAGACTGCCATGAGAGTTTGGCTGGGATTATAGCAGGACGAATTCGGGAAAAATATCATAAACCAGTATTTGTTCTGACAAAAGGAAAGGAGGAAATAAAAGGTTCCGGACGTTCGATTGAGGCATATTCTATGTTTGAGGAGATGATGAAATGTGAAGAGCTTTTTATCAAGTTCGGAGGACATCCGATGGCAGCAGGGCTTTCAATAAAGCAAGAAAACGTGGAAGTATTTCGGCGGATCTTAAATGAAAATACTACTTTGACAGAGGAAGATTTTGTGCCAAAGATTTTGATAGACGTTCCAATGCCGATTGATTATATTACAGAGGGGTTTGTACAGGAATTAGAATGCTTAGAACCATTTGGAAAAGGAAATACAAAGCCTTTATTTGCAGAAAAAAATCTAAAGGTTTTAGGAGCAAAAATTCTTGGAAAAAATAAAAATGTTATAAAGATGCAGGTTGAAAATGGATCAGGCTGCATAATGGATGCAATGTATTTTGGAGACATAGAAGTTTTTCAAAAAGATTTACAAGAAAAATTTAGTGAAAAGGAAGTTGAAAAATTGTTTTTGCAGAGAAAAAATGAGGTGACACTGTCTGTGACTTATTATCCGACCATCAATGTATTTAGAGAATGTCGGACATTACAGATTGTAATTCAAAATTATCAGGCGTAGTTTGTAGAATGTATCTCAAAAATGATATTTTATCTGCAAAACAAAAGAGAGGAAGGGAATGGAACAATGAAGAAGAAATTAAAAATTTTTACTGTATTGGCAGTTCTTTTAATTGCAGGGCTTTACTATTATATTAATCTTCCAGCAATTAATATTCATTCTAGCGGATTGTGGACATTTTTAATGCTTGTTATTTTGTTGATTTTAGGAATCTATGCACTGCCTCGTGTTCGCACAGCAAATGATATAAAGGAAAGTAAAACGTTAAAGATAGGAATAGGAGTCTTTGTACTTGTTGTGCTTGTATATGCAGGAGGCAGTCTGTTGTCTTCTCCAATTATTAACGCTAAAAAATATCAGCAGTTGATTACAGTAGAAAACAGAGATTTTCAGAATGATATTAAAGAAGTCGATTTTAAAAAGATCCCTCTTTTAGACAAAGATTCTGCAATGCTTCTTGGAAATAGAAAAATGGGAAGTATGGTAGATATGGTTTCTCAGTTTGAAGTGAGCAATTTATATACACAGATCAATTATCAAGATAAACCAGTACGAGTGACACCTCTTGTATATGCCAGTCCAATTAAATGGATGACAAATCAAAAGAATGGAATACCGGCTTATATTATGATTGATATGGCGACACAGGATACAAGTTTAATAAAATTGGATAAACCGATAAAATACTCTGAATCAGAATATTTTAATCGAAATATTTATCGTCATCTTCGTTTCAACTATCCAACGTATATTTTTGACTCTCTTAGTTTTGAAATTGATGATGAGGGAACACCATACTGGATCTGTCCAGTTAAGAAGTATAACGTAGGTTTATTTGGAGGTGTTACAATCGGAAGAGTTGTCATCTGCAATGCGCAGACAGGAGAGATGAAAGACTATGCGATTGAAGATTGTCCAACTTGGGTAGACCGTGTATACTCAGCAGATCTTTTAGTTCAGTTGTACGATTATTATGGCACATTAAAAAATGGATACTTTAATAGTATTTTAGGTCAGAAAGGATGTTTAAGAACAACAACAGGATATAATTATCTGGCCATTGATGATGACGTATGGGTTTATACAGGTGTGACTTCCGTGAGCGGTGATCAGTCAAACGTAGGATTTGTTTTGATGAATCAGCGTACAATGGAATGTCGTTTCTATTCTGTAGCAGGAGCAGAAGAATTTTCAGCGATGGCATCGGCAGAAGGACAGGTGCAAAACTTGGGCTATACAGCGACCTTCCCGCTTTTATTAAATGTTTCAGGAGAACCGACCTACTTTATGGCTTTAAAAGATGGAGCTGGACTTGTGAAGAAGTATGCAATGGTAAATATTCAAAAATATCAGAATGTTTCGATTGGAGATACGGTAGCAGAATGTAAAGAAGCTTACAATAAGCTGCTGAAAGAAAATGGAATTGCGACAGCAGATAAGATGAGTGGAAATGAAAGTGTTACCGGAAAAATTACAAAAATGGTCAGCGCAGTAGTAGAAGGAAATTCGCATATCTATTTAATGCTAGACAATAAAGCTGCCATTTACGATGTCAATGTTGCAGAATTATTAGGGATTATTCGCTATAACGTCAATGATAAGATTACACTGCGCTATCTGCCGGGCGAAACAGTAAATACCGTAGTTTCTCTTGAATAATACAGAAGTTTAAAAAGAGAAAACGACATAAAAGAAGTAAGATTTTATTTTCCAGATAACTTGACAAATATGCCCTTGCTGTCTTAGAATAACAGTCAAGGCGAAAAGTTTCCAAGATTATTTTGGAAATAAGAAAGGGCCGTAATGAATTACGGTCCTTTCTAGCATAGAGGATAAATGGAGGAAAAAAATTATGGCAGTCCCTTATAATCATAAGGCTATTGAGCAAAAATGGCGCAAAAACTGGGAGGAACATCCAGTTAATGTCGATGACGGAAAAAAACCGAAATATTATTGTCTTGATATGTTCCCATATCCATCTGGAAACGGTCTTCATGTCGGACACTGGAGAGGATATGTAATTTCTGATGTCTGGAGCAGATATAAAATGCTTCAGGGATATTATCTGATTCATCCAATGGGATGGGACGCATTTGGTCTGCCTGCTGAAAACTATGCGATTAAGATGGGAGTTCATCCAGCAAAATCAACAGCAGAAAATATAAAAAATATCAAACGTCAGATCAATGAGATCGCTGCAATTTATGACTGGGATATGGAAGTTAATACAACCGATCCAGATTTTTATAAATGGACACAGTGGATTTTTGTAAAAATGTTTAAAGCTGGACTTGCATATGAAAAGGAATTTCCAATTAATTGGTGTCCGTCCTGTAAGACAGGTCTTGCAAATGAGGAAGTAGTCAATGGTGTCTGTGAGCGATGCGGAACACCGGTTACAAAGAAAAATCTGCGTCAATGGATGCTTCGTATTACAAAATATGCAGATCGTCTGCTGGCAGACCTTGATAAATTAGATTGGCCTGAAAAAGTAAAGAAAATGCAGGCAGAGTGGATTGGAAAAAGCCATGGCGCTGAGATTGATTTTCAGGTAGATGGTTCTGATAAAACAATTAAAGTTTATACGACAAGACCAGATACTTTATACGGAGCAACTTTTATGGTACTTGCACCAGAACATGCGATGGCAAAAGAACTGGCAACAGATGAGACAAGAGATGCAGTAGAAGAGTATATTTTAAAAGCTTCTATGAAATCTTCTGTGGACCGTCTTCAGGACAAAGAAAAGACAGGTGTATTTACAGGAAGTTATGCTTTAAATCCAATTAATGGAAAACAAGTACCGATTTGGCTGTCTGATTATGTACTGGCAGATTATGGCACAGGAGCAATCATGTGCGTACCGGCACATGATGACCGTGATTTTGAATTTGCAAAGAAATTTAATATACCAATTATTCAGGTTATTGCAAAAGACGGAAAAGAAATTGAAAATATGACAGAGGCCTATACAGAACCTGGCATTATGATCAACTCTGGAGAATTCAATGGAATGGATTCAAACGATGCAAAGAGAGATCTTCCAGAATTGCTTGCATCAAGAGGAATCGGAAAAGTAACGACAAATTACAAATTGCGTGACTGGGTATTCTCAAGACAGCGTTATTGGGGAGAGCCAATTCCGATTATACATTGTGAACATTGTGGAGCAGTTCCTGTTCCAGAAGAAGATCTGCCTTTACGTCTTCCAGATGTAGAAAGTTATCAGCCAACAGGAACAGGAGAATCTCCTCTTGCTGCGATTGATGAGTGGGTTAATACAACATGTCCTGTCTGTGGAAGACCAGCAAAGAGAGAGACAAACACAATGCCACAGTGGGCAGGTTCTTCTTGGTATTTCCTGCGTTACGTTGACAGTCATAATAAAGAAGAATTAGTATCAAAAGAAAAAGCACAGAAATATCTGCCAGTTGATATGTATATCGGCGGTGTAGAACATGCAGTACTTCATCTTTTGTACTCCAGATTCTATACAAAATTCTTACATGATATCGGTGTAGTTGATTTTGATGAACCATTTACAAAACTGTTCAATCAGGGTATGATTACAGGAAAAAATGGTATCAAGATGAGCAAATCAAAGGGAAATGTTGTTTCTCCAGATGATCTTGTAAAAGAGTATGGCTGCGATTCTCTGCGTATGTATGAATTGTTTGTAGGACCACCAGAATTAGATGCGGAATGGGATGACAGAGGAATTGAAGGCGTATACCGTTTCATGAATCGTTTCTGGAATCTGGTAATGGACAATAAAGACAAAAATGCTGCAGCAACAAAAGAGATGATAAAAATCCGCCACAAAATGGTATATGATATTACACAGCGTTTGGAAAGCTTCAGCCTCAATACAGTAATTTCAGGATTTATGGAATATAATAATAAACTGATTGACATGGTTAAAAAAGAAGGAGCTATCGACAAAGAAACACTTGAGACAGCTGTCATCTTGTTAGCACCATTTGCACCGCATCTGTCTGAAGAACTTTGGGAACAGCTTGGACATAGTGAAAGTGTATTTAAAAATACATGGCCAGAAATTGACCATGAAGCGATGAAAGACGATGAAGTGGAAGTGCCTGTTCAGATTAACGGAAAGACAAAAGCTGTCATTGCAATTCCAGTAGATATTGACAAAGATGCTGCGATTGCAAAAGGAAAAGAAGCGATTGCAGACAAACTGACAGGAAACATTGTAAAAGAGATTTATGTTCCGAAAAAGATCATCAACATTGTTATGAAATAATAGAGGAACATTGTTCAGAAATATAAAAGATCTGAGAGATTTAAAAATGAAAATGGAAAATGGCGCAGATAGTAAACGTATTATCTGCGCCGTTTTTGAGTCAGAAAGAAAAGAGAAACGATAAGAGGAAGAATATGCGAGGAAGAGGAGTGAAAGATGTTTACAAAAGAAGAGACAAATCGCTGTAAAGGCATTGCCATTTTAATGATGTTGTTTCATCATCTTTTTAATGACTACGAAGAATATGCAGGGTATACGATACAATATTGGCCCCTTACAGGAGATCAGACGATTCATCTAGGATTACTTTGTAAAGTATGTGTAACGATTTTTGTTTTTTTGAGCGGTTATGGCATAGCGGCTGTATATACGGCAAAATTTAAAAACAAAGAGCCAGACAGGCAGCAGATGTGGAAGTTTACTATTTCACGTTACTGGAAATTGATGGCGGGATATTGGTTTGTTTTTATTTTAGCTCTGCTTTTTTCAGGGCTGGGCAGAACGCCTATGCAGGCATACGGCACAGATTTAAAAACAGCAATCGTATATTTTGTGATTGATTTTTTGGGATTATCGTTCGCATTTCATACACCGACATTAAATCCGACATGGTGGTATATGTCGGTTGCTTTGTATATTATTTTTTTGATGCCGTTTATCATGAAACTTGTCAAAAAGACAGGCATAGTTCTTGTGATTGCGGCAAGTATGTCTTTCCTTCAGATGGCAGAGATTCAATCCGTGGCAAGTACATATGTATTCGGTCTTTTACTGGGGATTTTTTGTTTTGAATACGATATTTTTGGAAGATGGATGGGCTTATTAGAAAAGAAAAAAGGAAGCTTTTTGATAAAAAGTTTTTCTTTATTTGCAGCAACGATTTTACTGTTAAAATTCCGAATGAATTATAATTATTATGGCATTGTGGATGGGTTGATTGCGATGACCTTGTGCGGATTTTCTATGATGGTATTTTCAAAGATTCCTCTTGTTAACAAAGGACTTGAGATTTTGGGAATCCATTCGGCAAATATTTTTTTAATACATAATCTGTTGTATTCCTATTATTTTTTAGGCTTTTATTACTCTTTCCGATATCCAGCAGTTATTCTTGCAGTATTGACTGTGACATCACTCTTAGTCTCTGTGGCGATAGAACGGATCAAAATCTGGAGTCGATATAATAAAATAATGAAAAACGCAGAAAGAAAATTATGTGAAATAAAGTAAAGAAAATAAAACAGAATAAAAATAAAACAGGTGCTTTTTGTCAAAATAATATAGGGACAAGAAAGCACCTGTTTTTTATGAGAAATTAAAGAATCTGCTGAATATTAGAAATATCAGAGTCAATGACCATGGAATAATTTGTATAATAGACAACAAATCCCGGTTTTGCACCATTTGGCTTTTTGATCTGTTTTTTCTGGATATAATCGATTTCTACTTTTTCAGAATTACGATTTTTAGAATAATATGCAGCGAGACGTGCCGCTTCTTCAAAAGTACGATCAGGTAAATCTTCGCCGTTTGATTTGACAATCACATGAGAACCAGGCGCTCCTTTGGCGTGAAACCACCAGTCGCTGCCAGAGGCAACTTTAAAGGTAAGCTCTTCGTTTTGCAGATTATTCTTTCCGACATAGATATGATATCCGTCAGAAGATACATAATGAAAAGGTTTTGATGTAATTTTAACTTTTTTACCAGTATAACGGCGCTTGATATATCCACATTCCATCATTTCTTCTTTGATCTGTACGAGATCCTCCTCAGATAAAGCAATATCAAGAGAAGTACTGATAGACTCCAGATGAGCAATCTCATCGGCTGTTTCTTTGGTCAGAGTGGAGAGGGCTTCAAAAGTACGCTTTAATTTGCTGTATTTATCAAAATATTTTTTCGCATTTTCCTGAGGAGTCATGGTAGGATCAAGAGGAATCTGAACCATTTCATTTGTGTAATAATTCAAAGCTTCTAAAGATTTTGTACCTTCTTTTAGTCCATAGCCATATGTATTTAAAAGCTCGCCGTAAATGCGATATTTTTCTCTTTTTTCCGTGTCTTTCAACTGTTTACACTGCAAATCGTATTTTTTTAAATTACGCTCTAAAGAAGTTTGAACGACACGGCGTAAATCAGCAGATTTTTGACGAATACGAGTGATCGTATTTTTGACAGAATAATACGTTTCTAACATTTCAGAAACAGTGGAATAAGAGACGGTCTTTAAATCATGGTATTGCTGCAGAGAAAGGGAAGAAAATTCAACAGGTTCTTTTCCAGAAAATACAATATTTGGATAAAAATTGCCTGATTTGATATCATCCATAAACAGTTCAAATTGGCGAAAAAGATGGCGCTGTTCCAGATCGGAGAAAGAAGAAGCGCTTTGATCTGATTCTAAGGATGAACGAAAACACAATTCTTCGGCAATACATGGACTAATACCGGTAAAAGAAGAATAAATTGCTTTTGAAAGCTTAGATGGCTGAGAAAAAATGCGTGCCATAAATTCTTCTTCCGTTACCGTAAGAGGATTTATTTTTTGCTGTGTTTCTGGAATGAAATAAGTACGGCCAGGAAGCACTTCTCGAACAGAACTCATCTGCAGAGAGACGTGTTTGATGCTGTCAATGATTTTTCCATCGCTGTCACAAAAAATAATATTGCTATGTTTTCCCATAATTTCTACGATCAGCAGTTTTCGGCACAGATCGCCTAATTCATTTAGATGTTCAATCTCAAAATTAATGATACGTTCTAAGCCAGGCTGCCAGATATCCACAATTTTACCACTTCCGATATGTTTCCTAAGAAGCATACAAAAATTTGGAGCAGTTAAAGGGCTTGGCTTATTCGATGATGTAAAATAGATCAGAGGAAGACTGGCGCTTGCTGATAAAAACAAGCGATATTGATTTTTTTGATTTTTTATTGTGATTAACAGCTCATCGCTTTCTGGCTGTGCAATTTTATTGATCTTTCCTCCAAGAATCGTGTCACGGCATTCTTTTACCAGGTTTGCAATTACAATTCCGTCAAAAGCCATAAGAAATCTCCTTCCATTTAAGAAAAAATTTTTTGTTATACGATCTAAATTTTAAAATAGACGTAAAAAAAACAGATAACGGGAATCGGACCCGCCTTTCCAGCTTGGGAAGCTGGCGTTCTACCGATGAACCATATCTGCACAGCAAAATTATAATACGTTTTTTCTAAAAAAGCAAGTAGTTACCCAAAACAGAAAATCCATTTAAAAATAGATATTAGAGAGGGAAGAATTTTTGAATTCAAAGAAAATATACAAATATGATTGACGAAGATTTTTTTATGCACTATAATGATTTTAATGTGGCAGAGTATGTGCCATAGGCCAATACAATACGAAAAGCGAGCGTGTAGGAATGATAAAAAGTATGACAGGCTTTGGAAGAGCAGAGAATCTTCAGGGCGAAATAAAATTTATAGTTGAGATGAAAGCGGTCAATCACCGATATTTCGATGTGAACATCAAAATGCCGAAGAAACTTGCCTTTTTTGAGTCAGCAATCCGCAGTACATTAAAAAATTATATGCACAGAGGAAAGATTGATGTTTTTATTACATATGAAGATCTTTCACAGTCAAGTGCATCTTTAAAGTATAATGAAAGTCTTGCAGCAGAATATTTGCAATATTATCGTCAGATGGCAGAAAAGTTTGGTTTAAAGGACGATATCACAGTCTCTACTCTTGGAAGATGTCCAGAAGTATTTGCCATGGAAGACCAGACGATTGATGAGAAGGAAATATGGGCTGTTTTGGAGAAAGCTTTGATAGGCGCAGGGGAACAGATGATTGTTGCCCGTGAAAAAGAAGGAATGGCTTTGAAAGAAGATTTATTTAAAAAGCTGGACAGCATGACAGAAGAAGTGACAAAAATTCAGGAACGTTTTCCAATTATGATGGAATCATATCGTACAAAATTAGAAGAAAAGGTAAAAGAACTGTTGGAAGATACTCAGATTGAAGAGAGCAGAATTGCCACAGAAGTTGTTCTGTATGCAGATAAAATCTGTACAGATGAGGAGACAGTACGTCTGAAAAGCCATATTTTACATATGAAAGAAACTCTTGAAGAGGGAGATAATGTCGGAAGAAAATTAGATTTTATTGCTCAGGAGATGAATCGAGAGGCAAATACCATTTTATCAAAAGCAAATGACCTTGAGACGAGCAATCTGGCGATTGATCTGAAGACAGAAATTGAGAAAGTTCGAGAACAGATTCAAAATATCGAGTAGGAAGAAAAAGAATGGCAAAATTAGTAAATATCGGCTTTGGAAATGTTGTAAATGTATCGAAAGTTTTTGCGGTTGTAAATCCAGATGCTGCTCCTATCAAGAGAATGATTCAAAGCGCAAGGGAAGCAGGAAGAGTCATTGATGCAACACAGGGACGGAAGACAAAGGCAGTTATTTTTCTTCAGGAGAATCAGCTGCTTCTCTCAGCACTTCAGCCTGAGACAATCGCAAAGCGCATGTCAGCTGGTATAGAGGATGATATGAGAGGAGAAGAAAATGAATAAAAGAGGAATTCTGACAGTGATTTCTGGATTTTCCGGTGTAGGAAAAGGGACGATTGTAAAAAAACTGCTTCATGACTATGAGGAATACGCACTGTCCATCTCTGCGACAACACGCGCACCAAGAGAAGGAGAGCTGGAAGGGCGCGAATATTTCTTTAAGACGAGAGAAGAATTTGAGTCTATGATTGCGCAAAATGCTTTTATAGAGTATGCGCAGTTTGTAAATAATTATTATGGAACACCAAAAGCATATGTGGAAGAAAAACTTTCAGAGGGAAAAGATGTCATTTTGGAGATTGAAATTCAAGGAGCAATGAAGATTAAAGAACAATTTCCAGATGCCTTGACTTTGTTTGTAGTTCCACCTTCCCCAGATATCTTAAAAGAACGATTGACTGGCAGAGGAACAGAGTCGGCTGATGTGATTGATTCACGTCTGCAGCGTGCGGTGGAAGAAGCAAAAGGTATGGATCAGTATGAATATCTGGTTGTCAATGACGACTTAGATACCTGTGTAAAAGAGGTGCATGCTATTATTCAGAGCGAGCACTTGAAAAGCAGCAGGAATATAGAATTTAGAGAAAATTTAGCACAGGGTATGAAAAAATTTTTGAAAGGAGATAAATAATATGTTACATCCATCTTATAGCGATTTGATGAAAGTAGTAAACAGTGAAGTGGAGGACGGAGAACCATTAGTGGTCAACAGCCGTTACTCTATTGTATTGGCAACAGCAAAGCGTGCAAGAGAACTGATTGCTGGGGAAGAACCGCTTGTATACGCTGCAAAGAAAAAACCTTTATCTATTGCAGTGGAAGAGTTAAACAGCGGAAAAGTGAAAATTGTGGGAGAAGATGAAACAGCAGAATAATTGAATTTCTGCAGAGAAGGGGGGACGAATGATGGACGAGATCAAAGGATTTAAAAAGAGTTATTGTTTGATGTCGGTAATCTATATTGTCTGTGGTCTTGTGTTATTAATTTGGCCAGATATTTCAATGACAACCTTTTGTTATGCACTTGGTGTGATCGGAATTATCTATGGGATAGCCCATATTGTGATCTACTTTACGAAAGATCATATGGTTTCCATTATGGAGATGGATCTGGTTACAGGTATTGTTACAACGGCATTTGGTCTGTTTGTTCTGGTCAATGATAAAATTTTTGTCTCAATTTTGCCATTTGCTATGGGTGTGATCTTAATGCTGGGAGCAATTATAAAACTGCAGAATAGTTTAGATCTGAAAAAGTTAGGATTTCAAAAATGGTGGCTTGTACTTATTATGGCAATGATTCTGTTTGGAATCGGACTTTTGCTCGTCTATAATCCGTTTCGTGGGGCGATTATGATGGTCTATGTAATTGGAGCGAGTATTCTTGCAGATGGTCTGATTAATATATGGAGTATGTTTCTGATTACAAGATTATTAAAAAAATTGAGAAAAAAAGCAAAAGAGAATCCTGTCCCTGAAGAGGAGGAAGCTGCCTACTGGCTGAGCGAGTCAGAAGAGAAAAAATAAAAGAAAGAAGTTTATGTTTTCTTCCCTTTATCTTAAGGTTATCTTATGAATGAAACAATGTAATAGTAAAATTTAAAGGGGCTGTGAAATAACAGTCTCTATGAAAAAAGAGGACTTTTCGTTCAAAAT
>CBCTVZ010000070.1:0-12131 GCA_965150505.1 uncultured Robinsoniella sp.
GAGCCAGTGCGTTTGTTTTATTAAGATTTCTTTGCATACATTCTGCTTCATAAGTATACTGAATTTCAAAGAACCTAGCTTTCGCTTTTGGAATAATACGAATTTCCTTGACTTTTTTATCAAACAGTATTGGTGGAATGGTAATCTCAATAGATTTATGTGTTTTTCTAAAACTATTCGAAAATGGCAGAATCAATTTATTACCATGAAGTCTTACAAATCCTATGACCAGTGTGATATATCCGTCTTTTGGAAGATAGTGTGGCAACTTACAATCCTTAAAAGCATATTTTCCTTGTTTTGCTAATTTTAGTAACCCAAAGAAAGATTTAAAAGAGCCATCTACTTCTTTCAGTATTTGTTGAGCCATATTAGAATTTAAACTTTTATAATTCGGACTATTTTTTAAAAGAGTATAGTTTTTCTCATATTTAAGAAACGCACCTTCGGCAAAGTAATACTGACGAACATTATATATTGCTTGATTTGTAAGATTTTTTGCTATATGGCATAATTCTTTCATAGAACGATAGTCTTCTTTGGACAGATGTTTCACTTGTTGTTTTACAGTTAAATACATAGATTTTCTCCTTTCTGTAGATTTAGGAAAAAAGTTTCCTATTTATTTATCATATCATATTTTTTACCGAAAATATAATACTTTATTAAAAAACTAAACGTAACGCCATTCATCCCACAGTCTAAAGACCATGGGTTTTCTGGCTAAAAAATTATAAAACGCAGACTTTTACAGTCTGCGTTCATATACATTTCTGGCTGTCCCATCTGATTTCAGATAGATCACCCCACAATATAAAAATTGATTTTTCGCAATCCACTTCTGCATCACCTGATTGTCTCGATGCGTGTCAATGCGGATGGATGTGATTCCATGTTGTAAGCAAATTTTTTCTATTTCATTCAACATTTTTGTTGCTGTTCCATGTTTTTTTTCACTTCTATCTACCGCAATTCTATGGATTACAGCGTACGGTTCTTCGCTTTTCCATGCTCCTTCATAAATTTTATCATAAGAAGGCTCTTCTTCAAAAGAAAAAACAACGGTTGCAATCACCTTTCCGTCTTTTTCCATCACATAATTTTCTTCTCGTCTGATATCCGCCTGAACAATCTCCTCATTTGGATATCCCCCTTGCCATTGATCGACTTGCTGTAACTTTAAATCTTCCTGTGCCTGACGGATGATCTCCATAATTCTGTCTATGTCTCGCTCATCAGCTCTGCGAAAAACCATTCTGTCTCCTCCAATTTTTATTTTTTTGACACTTCCCATGTCTAAAGGTAATACGTTTTCTGGCTAAAAATAATGCCGTTTTCTGGCTATGATTTTATAAAAATTTTTCTCCATATCCATAATGCTCTACAACATAATCAATATCTTTATCACCGCGTCCGCTTAAGCATACAAGAATAGATCCCTGACCCATTTCTTTTGCTTTTTTCATCGCATATGCTACTGCATGAGAGCTTTCGATTGCTGGAATGATACCCTCATACCGTGATAATTTGAAGAACGCATCCATTGCTTCTTCATCGCTGATCGTTGTATATTGCACTCTGTTTAAGTCATGTAAAAATGCGTGTTCTGGTCCAACAGAAGGATAGTCAAGTCCACTCGCAATCGAGTAAACTGGCGCTGGTTCTCCTTTTTCATCTTTCAGCATGATACTTTCAAATCCGTGCATAATTCCCTTTTCTCCATATGTCATGGATGCCGCATGATCTCCAAGTCCGCTTCCTCTTCCGAGAGGTTCTACGCCGACAATCTCAACTGGATCTTCCAAAAATGGAACAAACATACCGATGGAGTTGCTTCCTCCTCCGACACACGCAGTCACTACATCTGGCAAAAGACCGGTCATTTCCTTAAACTGATCGCGCGCTTCATATCCCACAACAGACTGAAAATCACGTACCATTAAAGGAAATGGATGTGGACCAAGTGCAGAACCAATACAGTAAATAGAATCTTTATAATTCTTTGCATAAGACTCAAATGCGGAGTCAACAGCCTCTTTTAATGTCTTTAACCCATGTGTTACAGGTACTACATTTGCTCCTAAAATTTTCATTCTTGTTACATTTGGAGCTTGTTTTTCAATATCCACTTCACCCATATGGATCTCACATTCCAGTCCAAAGAACGCCGCTGCCGTTGCCAGTGCAACACCATGCTGTCCCGCTCCTGTTTCTGCAATCAAACGTTTCTTTCCCATAAATTTTGCAAGCAATCCCTCACCCATACAGTGATTTAATTTATGAGCGCCTGTATGGTTTAAATCTTCTCTCTTCAGATAAATCTGACAATTTCCTACGAGTCTTGAAAGACGTTCACAGTGATAAACTGGTGTCGGTCGTCCCTGAAATTCCTTTCTGATTCTTCGCAGTTCATTGATAAACTGTGAAGAATGGCAGATTGTTTGATATGCTTCTGCAATCTCTTCAAATGCCGGTTTTAATTCTTCTGTAAGATAAGCGCCACCATAAGGGCCAAATCTTCCATCTTTATCTGGATAATTTCTCAAATACGTTCTATAATCCATTTCTATTCTCCTATCTTATTTTTTTCACGCCTCTGTTTTCTCTGCGCATACATATGTTTTATTATATCAGATTTATCCGTTTTTTTCTACATTTTTTATCATATGTAAACTTCCCTTCATATAAAGATAATGCGTTTTCTGATTATGGTTTTATAAAAGCGATTCCATAGAAAAAAGGAGCGTCGCTCCATAGGTGACTACCTATTTTACAACGCCCCTTCTCTCACTGTAAATTTTTCTTTTTTACTATTTGTTCCATTTATTCATCTTTTATGGATTTATTGTATTCATTTATTTTTTATGAATTAGTTTTGTATGGATTTACTTTGTATTAATTGATTTCGTATGGATTTGTTTTGTATGGATTGCTTTATTTGTATGCTGCAACACGTTCATCATCAATCACACCAGACCAGTTCAATCCATATGCAAAATCATATGTATTTCCATCTGTATCAACGTGGCATTCCATATCTCTTCCGACATCTTCCATCTGTTTTTCTACGGTTGCCATATCTAAAGGCAGCTGCATCGGCAGTAATCCCTTCGGCTCTACCTTTCCTGCTAAAACGTCAAGAACTGCATTGGAGCTTACGCCAAGTCCTAATACAATCGCATCTGCAGAAGATTCAAATTCATAACAGCAGAATGGATTTGTAGCAGAAACATAAACTGCCAGAGGAAGTTCTCCAATATTTTCTTTTACTTCCATCATCAGATCGAGATCTCTTGTCTTGCCTTCATTTGTCTTTCCGCCATAGTAACGTGATCTTCCAATTTCGCCGCCTGCTGCCTGCCAAGCCAGTTCCTCATCTGGATCAACTGCGAGCGGATACTCACGAACTACTTCTGGATCAGCTGTGTAAGAACCAAATGTCAGAGAAATCGGATAATATCCATTGTCAATCTCTCCTGCGGAAGGATCTAAGTTTACAGCATCTGCAACGTATCCAACGCCATTCTTTGGCGCATTCAGTTTTACAAGTGCAAAATCAACATCTGCAAAGTCCGTACGGCGAACAATATCTTCTTCTGTAATCTTGTTCAGATCTGTCTCTGGTCTTAATTCATCTGTCACTACATTGAAATACTGAGAAGCCAAACTAAGATCGAAAGCGTACTCAATACCGCCGTCAAAACTCATATCTTCATATCCCACTTTACTCCAGTCGCCTAAGATATGTGCCTGCAATGTTTCATTTCCTTCTGTTGTATTTGCTGCATTCGCACTCTGTTCTGGAATCTGCATTGGAATATAAACTGTCTTCATTTCTCCATTATCCTGTGCAATCAGACCATTGCTGTTTTTCAGCATTACAACAGATTCCTGCTGCGCCTTATATCCTGCCGCTGCATTCTCTGCATCTGTCAGCACTTCCAAACTCTCATCTGTCACAAGATAAGCGTCGTCAAATAATCCTAAAATAAATTCATTGTATAATACACGGTAAGCAATCTGGAAGAATGCTTCATCCATCACCACAGAGCCATCTGGAACAGCTTCCTGTGTCACATTACCCTGACGGTCTTTCTTCTCTTCTTTTACATTCAAAGCGCTTCCTGCTTCATATGCCTGAATAATCGGTCCTGCACTGTTATTTCCACCGAACATATCAAGCCCATTCATAATTGCAAGATAATGGCGTTCTACTTCTGTCTTTCTCTCAACGCCCCATGCTTTTCCGCTTGTGATGCCCCAGTCAGAACAGATCACGCCTTTAAAGCCTAACTCACCGCGAAGCAGATCTTTTAATTTATATGCGCTGTATCCACTTGCCACATCTTCACCGATTGGATTTCCAAGACTGTTATGAGCAACGGAATAAGAAGGCATCACTGCCATTGCCATTTCCGTTTTACTCTTGTCTCCCAGATCCATCGTTGCTGCAAACACATCCACATGATCCTGCATATTGTCGCCTGGGTAAACGGCATATTTTCCATAATTATTATGCGCTTCTCTTCCTGCTTCGCCTGCGCCATCACCTGGGAAATGTTTTACCATTGCAATAATAGAATCTTTATCCCATCCTAAGTCTTCGCCTTCTTCTGTCCAAGAACTCTGCATACCTGCAACGATGGAAGCTGCAATATCAGATGCAAGCTGAACATCCTCACCATACGTTCCAGAGAAACGACTCCATCTCGGTTCTGTTGCAAGGTCAATCTGTGGGCTTAACGCAGTTCCAATACCAAGCGCGCGATATTCCTTAGAAATCACTTCGCCCATCAATTTTGCATAATCTGGATTAAATGTAGCTGCAAGACCTAAGTTGGAAGGCCATCCAGAACCTGTTGTTGGATCGGCAATATCGTCTTCCACACTTCCCTGAACACGGTTTCTAGGGTCTGAGGAAATGTTTACAGGAATAGCAAATGGATCATTCTCTTCTACGATTGCCTGCATTTCATTTGACCATTTAATCGCATCTTTAAAATCAACAGATCCTGCATATAATACAGCTCTGACACCATCATTGATAATAAAATCATACTGATCGTCTGTCACTTTTCCGCCTTCATCCGGTCTTGTATGCGCGCTGAAAAGCATCAATCCTGCAATGTTTTCAAGCTCCAATTTCCCAGCCAGATCAGCCGCACGGTCTTCATAGCTCAAGCGCCAGTCTTCGTATGGGTCTAGCTCACCATTCTTATTTAAGTCTTTGAAAGCGTATGTATATCCCCCATCTTCCACTTCCAAAAGCTCAATGTTGCGGTAGCTCAATGTTGTTCCGCCATTCGGGTTTGTCACACGATAAAAATTGTCAGCCTCCATATATTCCACGGAATATTTGTTAGGATCTGCCTCAGCGTTTTCTGCTGCAAGTGCCGTTGTGCCCGCAAATGTGGACATCACCATTGCGCTTACCGCAAACATGGATGTTGCTTTTCTCATTTGTTTTTTCATACTTCTTTTCATGTAAAATCCCTCCTTCTCATTCTTGTTTTTGCTGCCTCTCTCCGAAAAATGACTGCTTTTTTATCTTTAATTTTCAGAGATTTTATCCCCCAATAAAATACCTGAAATACAAAATGAGCTCATTTTTCATTGATATCTTTATTATAATCATTTTATTCTCTGTTTACAAGTATTTTTTGTATATTTTATCTATTTTTATTCTATTCATATTATATTTTTTGTGCTAAATTATTGAATTTTTTTATATTTTTTATTTTTTTTCGTCATTTCATCCCGTTTTTCTCTTTTTTATCAGTATTTATGCCATATCTCATTTTGATTTGACCTGCCATCTTTCTCTCTTGCGTCAGCATCCTTCTATTTTCTCATATAAGATATTTGCAGATCTGTCTCTTTACATTCTTTTTATAGCAGTATCCCACTGACAATTCCGTTCCATCATCCAGAAAAAGTCTGTTCTTTTCCATATGGCTGATCATCTTCAAATTGACAAGACATGACTTATCCGTTCTCACAAACGGATATTCATTCAATATTTCATATACTCTTTTAAAAGAATTTTCAATCCAAAAAGTATTTTCATCTGTCACAGCATATACCTTGTCCCCTTTTCCTCTCAGAAACAATACTTGTTGTATTTTCAAAGGCATATATTCTCCGTCTTTCTCCTCAATCCAACAGATCTCTTCTCTTTCTTCTTTATATCTCATCGCAAAATCTGCTGCTGTCCGATCCAGATCTTCTAAAAAATTACTTTTTCGGATAAAACCAAACGGACTGGCTTCAAAGACATGAAAAATATCTGACTCCCTCGCCGATACAAAGATAATAACAGCATCTTCATGCCTTCTTAGAATTTCTTTTCCAAGTGTAATTCCATCCACGTCCGGCATAGAGATATCCAGAAAATAAGCTTGAAAATCTTTCCCTTTTTCCACTGTCCCCAAAAGCCCGACAGAAGTTTCAAATGTCTCACACACAGTCTGCATCCCATATTTAAAAAATTTCTGTTTTATCTTTTCTGCCATATACGACAATACGGTATCATCATCATCGCATATCGCTATATTCCATTGTTCCCTCAACTGATATTCCTCCTGTTTTACATCCTGATTTTATCAGAATCCTCTTTTCTGTAAAAAAAGCCTATATTTCTATACTGGATTTTTTCCTTGTATTTTACTATAATCATACTATACTATCGATCAGTGAAATATCAATTTTTTCGATAATTCTTATCAGAATTGTATTTTGGAACAGATTTTAAAATAAATTTTCATGCCATCCCAAAATACTTCTGCTTGTTCGGTCCTTCTCGTTCAAGGGCGGCAGCTTGTAGCTTTATTTAAGAAAAGTTGATAAGACTGAGATTAAATTTATAAAGAGGTGATTTTATGAATGTAGATATTATGAAGGATGCTTCCGAGATCGTCCACTATGATACCCCTGGATTGCCTCTGTACATCCGTGAGGGTTTTCTTTCTTCTTATTCTAATTTTCGCGCGCTATGCCACTGGCATGAAGATGTTGAATTCATCCACATTTTTTCCGGTGAGATGATGTATTATATCAATGGCAAACACGTTCTTATCAAACAAAATGATGGTATTTTAGTCACGCCAAGACAAATGCACTACGGTTATTCCAATACACGAACCGAATGTAATTTTTCCTGTCTTTTAATTCATCCCTCTGCTTTCTGCGATAACAGCAAGCTATATGAAATGTACATTGAACCTGTTGTAAATTGCAGCAATATCGAATTTTATTACTTATCTGCCGATCATCCGGAGAAAGCTAAAATTTTGGATTATCTGGATCAGATGCTTCATTTAAAACATTCGGGACAGTCTGGCTATGAACTGGAAGTGATCGGTTTATTTCATATGTTGGGGGCTGTATTTTTCCGTCTTATTTCAAAAGATTTATCGCTTGTCTCTGAAAGCATTCCCGCTGATATCACCTGTCAGAGAAAAATGGTTTCTTTTATTTATCAAAATTATGCCAGAAAGATTACACTGGATGAAATTTCTGCGTCAGGCGGCGTATGCCGCAGTAAATGCTGTCAGATTTTCAAAGAATATCTGGAACACACTCCGATCGAATTTGTCAATATTTATCGCCTTAAGGTCTCCAGTTATCTTTTAGAAAATACAGATCACTCTGTCACAGATATTGCGCTTTCATGCGGCTTTAATCATATCAGTCATTATTCTGAAATGTTCCGAAATCATTATGGATGTACACCAAAAGAATACCGGCTGAAATGCCATGATAAGATACTAGATTTAGATGTATCATCCGAGACCTCACATATCTGAATCGGTTTCATGATATCTTTTGCGGCACTAAAAAGATGCGGGAAATGGCTTTTCCATCTCCCGCATCTTTTATCTAGTTATGCTTTTTTGGCATACTTTTATTTTGCTGCTTCTTTTTCAACTGTCATGTAATCCACTAATTTTTCTTCAAATCCTTCTGTATAAGAGCCATTATGGATTCCCTGAAGTTCTGCAACGTCCTGTGGAGCTACAATAGAAGTATCCACATAGTTTGCCATATTGTCACCAAATTTATTGGATCTCATAATTCCATTTAAAATTGTGATTGCACTGTCCTGAAGATCGCCGAGCGCCATTGTAGGCTCTTCTGCTACGTTGATCTGTCCGTTAAAGCTTGCATCCTGAATTACTTTTCCTGCTTCATCTGTTTCAGGAACAATAGAGTTTGCGGAACCGCCCATGATCCAGTCGTTTCCTGCATGCATGATATTTGCCCACATATTCAGACCCAGTTCTTCATTTGGCTGTGCTCTGTTTGCTGCGCCGTAATCGCTCATGATCAGACCGTCAAAATCCCACTCTTCTTTACAGATATCTGTACAAAGATCATAGTTATTTACTGCATATTCGCCGTTGATCTTGTTGTAGGAAGTCATGATTGCCATTGGCGCTGCGCCTTTGACTGCAATCTCAAAGCCTTTCAGATAGATTTCACGAACTGCTCTTTCTGATACAACATCGTTTACATAGCTACGTCCGTTTTCATTGTTGTTTCCTGCAAAGTGTTTCAGTGTAACGCCGACGCCGTCGTTGCTCTGCAGACCCTGTGTGAAGCTTAATGCTGTATAACCTGTAACAGTCGGGTCTTCTGAATAATATTCAAAGTTACGTCCGCAAAGAGGTGTTCTGTGAATATTCATTCCAGGTCCGAGCAGATAAGTAACGCCCATCTCTGCCATCTCTTCACCGTAAGCAGTTCCAACTCTCTCAAGCAGTTCTGTATTCCATGTCTGAGCTAACATACAGCCTACTGGCCATGCGGTACAGTACTGATAATACTGAGCATCTTCTAAGATTTCAATTTCTGCTTCTTTCTCGATTGCACTGCCATCTTCTGAAACTACAACATCAGATTTTACATTATATAAATCAGTAACGCCCTCTTTGGAGATACGAGTGCCTGCTGGACCATCCGGAAGACTTACAGTAGGAATCAGATGAGTGTTGTAATATCTTCCTGTGGATGCCCATACAGTTCCCTGTACATAGTTTGCAAGATATCCAAGTGAGGAACCTGCGTTGACTGCGTCTTCGCCTTCGCCCCATGTCATATCGCCTAATTTGTTTTCCCACGCATAATCTACACCGTATTCAGCATCTGCATCCACGCCATTTACAATGTAAGACAGTTCTTCTACGCTCAAACCTGCCACAAACTGTTCCATGGTGCATGTTCCGTTGTATACGTCCAGAAGAGTATATCCTTCGTCTGTTGTCACTGCTTCAAATTTTTCTTCTACTTTGTCTGTATTCCAGCCACCTTTTGCAAAATATTTTGCAGAGTCTGTGTTTGCGTCGTTTTCACTGTAGTAAGTAACTACGCTTTCATCATCCAAAGTGGAAGCGTTATTTACGGTCTCAAAATCTGCGCTTGCTAAAGCGATCCGCTCTGCTGCTGCAATTTCTTCCTCTTCCGTGTCGTAAGAATAAGGAGTCGCATCTGCATTTGACAGTTTTCCTGACTCAAGCTGTTCTGCTTTGTCCTCTTGCACTGTCAGCTGGTTGCTCAACTGTTCTGTGATCGTATCTGCATCCAGCGTCAGAACAGCTGCTACTTTTGTATTTCTGGAGCTGTTTCCTACACGGATCACATAATCTCCATCTTCCATGATATATGCAGCTTTTTCTTCACTGTAGGATGACATTTCATCTGTCTTAAATGTTATAGATACCGTCTGGCTCTGTCCAGGAGCAAGAACGTCTGTCTTCGCATAGCCGATCAGTTCCTGATATGGTTTTTCCAGTTCTCCGTCCGGAGCTGAGAAGTAAACCTGTACAACTTCTTTTCCTGAATATGTATCTCCTGTATTTGTAACTTTTACCTGTACTGTCACATTTTGTGCATCGGCTGTCACGGATACCGGTTCTGTCTCAAATGTCGTATAGGACATTCCATATCCAAACTCATACGCCGGATCTACATTGAACGTATCAAAATAACGATATCCTACATAGATATCATCATAATAGAATTCATCGTATGGCTCTCTTCCATTTTCCGGATCATAATTTTCTCCCAATGTTGCGCTGGATGGGAAGTCCATAAAGTCTACCGGCCATGTATCTACCAGTTTTCCGGAAGGGCTGACTTCTCCTGTCAGAACATCAGCAAGCGCTGTGCCGCCGTACATACCGCCCTGAGACATCAAAAGCACTGCGTCAATTCCAGGAATCTCTTCAATAAATTTTGTATCAATTACGTTCGCTGTATTTAAGATAACAACTACATTGTCATAGTACTGAGTCAGTGTTTCCAGGTTCTTTCTCTCCATCTCACTCAGGTTGTAGTCGCCGTCATTTTCTGCTGCTGCACGGTCAGCTCCTTCACCTGATACACGGGAGATTACATAAAATGCGCAGTCGATATCCTGCTGTGACAATGCCTGTGCGTCTTTGATCTCAGTTTCATTTCCAGTATATACAATGTTAAAAAACTGCTGCTCTGCATTGATATAATCGGTTCCCTCTTCCAGCTCTCCTGCCTGTGCTTTTGCCCAGTCGTCAATGTAAGGCTGGAGATAGCTCTGGTTTGCAATCTGATAAACGTCTTTTAAACCGTCATAGATATTTACTACGTTTCTCTGGTTTACGTCACCAGATCCTGTTCCGCCTTTGATTGTACAGACTGCACCACTTCCATACAGAGCAACCTTTGCGCCTGAATGAACCGGAAGCACGCCGTCATTCTTTAACAGAACCATACCTTCCTGAGCTGCCTCGACAGCAAGATCAGCGCTTCTCTCCTCACGTTCGCTCACTTCATTTGACGTTGTCCATGCAAATGACGTTACTGAATTTCCAACAATCATTGTTCCCGCTATAGCAGCAGATAACAATCTTCTCGACCACTTTTTGTTTCTATTCATTTTCAATCCTCCATTCCCTTTTCATTTTTGTCTTTTTAATCTGATTCTGCGCACAAATCAGATTTTTCTATTTTCCTGTTGATATCAGCTTGGTGATTTTTATTATAAAAGCGCATTTTTCTTAATTCTATCAAAATCGTACACTATTTTTATCATTATCGTATATTTTTTATGATATATGCTGTCTTTTTTCTTCTTTTTTCGCATTTTTCTATCATATATGCCATTCTATTTTTTTATTTTTCTATATTTTTTGTCAATATTATTACAAAAATCCTTTTTTATATTAATTTTATCAACAGAATTGATAATTTATGCAAATCATACTATTATAGAGTTATCAGAAATTAAGAAGAGAATGGAGAATATTATGCAGATCAAAGCAATTATTGTAGATGACAGCCGTCTGGAAATTGAAATGCTTCTGGAAAGTGTAGATTGGGATTCCATGTCAATCTCTATCTGCGGAACTGCCTTAAACGGCAAAAAAGGAATTAAATTGTTTCAGCGTGAACATCCAGATCTCGTGATCACAGATATTCAAATGCCAGTGATGGACGGTATTGAGATGACAGAGAAAATCCGCCAATACAGTCAGGATGTCTGTATTGTATTTTTATCAAGTTATAAAGAATTTGAGTATGCCCATGCGGGATATGCTCTTGGCGTAAAAGAATATATTTTAAAATAGGATATTGACTCCGAAAATACCTCACGGATCTTTTTTAAGTTAAGAGAAGAAATTTTAAAGAAAAAGAACAGAGAAAAACTCGAAAGACTAGAACAGTTAAAACAGTTTTTTTCCAGTCCCGAAGAACCTTTTCCTGTGCAGTTCGAAAGTAGATTTATATGGACTTGCTGTTCTTTTTTTCGATGAGAGAATGCCATTTTTAGAAAATTA
This sequence comes from uncultured Robinsoniella sp., assembly GCA_965150505.1. Lineage (GTDB taxonomy): Bacteria > Bacillota > Clostridia > Lachnospirales > Lachnospiraceae > JAGZHZ01. Next base: position 11,814 of record CBCTVZ010000070.1, read on the forward strand.
TCATTCCCACGACCATTTATCTTTCCAATCAGGGCCTCCATTTTATAACCAGCTTCTCCCATTTGAGGAATCGTTTCCTGTACTTTGTATTTCTGATACAAGATATAGTATTTTAATTCTCTGGAAAGCAATTGATTCAGATCTATTAAATCAAAGAAAAGAAGCTGAATCTTTTTGTATGAAATGGCTCAGTCAGGTTAAGAAACAGTTTAGCATACCTGTGCGCCTTCTGATGTTAGATGGATATCAGACTTTAAAAGCTCAAAAGGGGCTGTGAAATAACAGTCTCTATGAAAAAAGAGGACTTTTCGTTCAAAA
>CBCTVZ010000071.1:0-11794 GCA_965150505.1 uncultured Robinsoniella sp.
GGAAGTAAGAAAAGTCATACGGTCATTTGAAGGAACGTATGATCAGATCCCGCCGATGTACTCTGCTTTGAAAGTAAATGGAAAAAAATTGTATGAACTTGCAAGGGAAGGAAAAGAAGTAGAGAGAAAACCTCGCCCTGTAACAATTTTTGAAATTGAAATAGAAAGTATTGAGCTTCCAAGAGCGGTGATAACAGTAACATGTTCCAAGGGGACATATATTCGTACGCTGTGTCATGATATTGGAGAGAAATTAGGATGCGGGGGATGTATGGAACAGCTGACCCGAACAAGATCGGGACGTTTTTCTATCGAGGAAAGTCTTAAAATCTCTGAAGTAGAACAAAAAATGCAGGAAGGAACGATAGAGCAGATCCTTACTGCAATAGATCAGATTTTTTTGAACGATCGCAAAGTGACCGTGAGACAGGAATATCAGAAACTGTTAGAAAATGGAAATCCGTTTGAAATGGGATGTCAAAAAGAGGAAGTATGTTTTCAGGATCAAGAGCAGGTTCGTGTCTATGATGAGAATGGTACTTTCTATGGAATCTATCGTTTTAAAGAAGAAAGAAATGGATTTTGGCCTGTGAAAATATTCTTTGAACGCGGATAGAGCAGATCTTTGCGGGAGAGATGGAGGAGAGTATGAGGTACATTCAAGGAACGACAGAATTTTTGATTCAGGAAAATACAGCAGTAACACTTGGAAAATTTGATGGTGTACACAAAGGACATCAAAAATTGATACATCAGATTTTGGATTCAAAGAAGAATGGCTTGCAAAGTGTAGTTTTTACGATGAATCCAGGAAAAAAAACATTATTGCTGACAGAAGAAGAACAGAAGGAAATTCTTGCAAGACAAGGTGTGGACTATGTCGTTCGATGTCCTTTTATTCCCCAGATTTCTCATATGAAACCAGAAGCGTTTATTGATCAGATTTTAATAAGACAGCTACATGCCAAACAGATTGTGGTCGGCACAGATTTTCGCTTTGGATATCAAAGAGAGGGCGATTGTGAACTGCTGAAAAAATTGCAGAAACAGTATGGGTACTGTCTGAAGGTGGAAGAAAAAGAACGCAGAGGGGAAAGAGAAATCAGCAGCAGTTATATAAGAGAAGCGCTTCATGCAGGGGATATAGAACTGACAAATGAATTGTTAGGATATCCTTTTCCGATTATCGGAGAAGTAAAACATGGAATGAGAATTGGCAGAACGCTTGGAATACCAACGATGAATTTAGTTCTGTCGGAAGAAAAATTGCTTCCTCCGAATGGCGTCTATATTTCTAAGACAGTAATTGATAAAAAGACATATCCTGGAATCACAAATATTGGAATAAAACCCACTGTAGGCGGCACGGCGTTTCGGGGAGCAGAAACGTATTTATTCGATTTTAATCAGGATTTATATGGAAAACAGATTGAGATTCAACTTTACAAATACGTCCGTCCCGAAAAAAAGTTTTGTTCTCTTGAAGAGCTAAAAGAGAGAATGAAAATAGATATTTCTGTGGGAAAGGAGTATTTTGATGAATAATATTATGTGGATTGTCTGTGTGACATTTATTATTATCGGAGCGCTGCTTTTAGTAGCTGGTTTTGTCTGCCGCAACTATTATCAGATGAAAGAAGAATATAAAGGTCACACTACCGGAATCGTGGAAGCGCTTGTTCCAGATACGCCGGATGAAGAAGGAATCCGGCAGGGAGTCCACGATTATTATTATCCGTTGATTGCTTTCTATGCGGAAGGGTTACTCTATAAACAAAAATACCCAAAGGGGAATAATCCAGCGGATTATTCGATCAATCAGACGGTAGAGATTGTATATGATATAGAAAAGCCAGAACATTTTAAAATTGCGGAGAGTAATTCGATACAGAAAATGTCTCAGATCCTTTATTATTTAGGAATGGGATTCTGCATTTTAGCAATCTTAACCTTCTTTCTCTTTTATTTTTTGCGTTGATATCAAAAAACGCGAAAGATCAGATGAAAATTGAGTGAAGACAAGCGGAATCCATACGCTCGTTTACCATAAAAATTACGGCAAAAATTACAGCTTTACATAGAGAAAAAAATGTGTTATAGTAATGCAGTATGAGTCAGCCGATATTCAGAAATGCGGACACTCCGACCTATTTCTTAGTATCAGGCGGTTAAAATAATAGGAGGAATAAAAAAATGATTTCTAAAGAAAAGAAAACAGCTATTATCAATGAGTATGGAAGAAAGCCAGGAGATACAGGATCACCAGAAGTTCAGATCGCAATCCTGACAGCAAGAATTCAGGAGTTAACAGAGCACCTGAAAGATAACCAGAAAGATCATCACTCCAGAAGAGGTCTTCTGAAAATGGTAGGTCAGAGAAGAGGTTTACTTGCTTATTTAAAGAAAACTGATCTTGAAGGATACCGTGCTTTGATTGCAAAATTAGGAATCAGAAAGTAGTTTGAAGAAAAAGGGACGGATTTATCCGTCCCTGTATTTTTGCACAATTTATTATAAAATACAGAATGCAATCCCGAGACCACTGAAAAGCAGATCTTGGTGACAGGTCTGTTTTTCAGTTGTTTCGGATCGATTCTGTATAGAGAAGGAGAGAAATATGTATAAGAGTTTTTCAATGGAACTGGCAGGAAGAACACTGACAGTTGATGTAGGAAGAGTGGCTGCACAGGCAAATGGAGCAGCTTTCATGCACTATGGCGATACTACAGTACTTTCCACAGCGACAGCATCAGACAAACCAAGAGAAGGAATTGACTTTTTCCCTCTGAGCGTGGAATATGAAGAAAAATTGTATGCGGTAGGAAAAATCCCAGGAGGATTTAATAAGAGAGAAGGAAAGGCATCCGAAAATGCTATCTTGACTTCTCGTGTTATTGACAGACCAATGAGACCGTTATTCCCAAAAGATTATAGAAACGATGTCACATTGAATAACTTAGTTATGTCTGTAGATCCAGACTGTAGCCCAGAACTGACAGCAATGCTTGGTTCTGCGATTGCGACAGCGATCTCAGACATTCCATTTGATGGTCCAACATCTAGCACACAAGTTGGTATGATTGATGGAGAATTTGTGTTCAATCCAACCTCTGCACAGAAAGCAGCTTCTGATCTGCAGCTGACTGTTGCATCTACAAGAGATAAAGTAATCATGATTGAAGCTGGAGCAAATGAAATTCCAGAAGAAAAAATGATTGAAGCAATTTTTGCGGCTCATGAGGTCAACCAGACAGTGATTCAGTTTATCGATCAGATTGTTGCAGAATGCGGAAAGAAAAAACATGAATATACAAGCTGTGCTGTTCCGGAAGATTTGATGGAAGAAATCAAAAAAGTGGTGACGCCAGAGGAAATGGAAGTTGCTGTATTTACGGATGAAAAACAGAAGAGAGAAGAAAATATCCGTGAAGTTAAAGAGAAGTTAGAAGAGGCTTTTGCAGAAAATGAAGAATGGCTTTCTCTGTTAGATGAAGCTCTTTATCAGTATCAGAAAAAAACAGTAAGAAAAATGATCTTAAAAGATCACAAACGTCCGGATGGAAGAGAGATTAAACAGATTCGTCCTTTAGCGGCAGAAGTAGACTTGATTCCAAGAGTTCATGGTTCTGCAATGTTTACAAGAGGACAGACTCAGATTTGTACAGTGACAACTTTAGCGCCTCTTTCTGAAGCACAGAAAATTGATGGCTTAGATGTGGAGGAAACATCTAAGAGATATATGCACCATTATAATTTCCCATCCTATTCTGTAGGAGAAACAAAACCATCCAGAGGACCGGGAAGAAGAGAAATCGGACATGGTGCGCTTGCTGAGAGAGCGCTTGTTCCAGTTCTGCCAAGTGAAGAAGAATTCCCATATGCAATTCGTACTGTTTCTGAGACATTTGAATCAAATGGTTCTACTTCTCAGGCAAGTATCTGCGCATCCAGTATGTCATTGATGTCTGCAGGCGTACCGATTAAAAAACCAGTTGCAGGAATTTCATGCGGATTGGTGACAGGAGAAACAGATGAGGACTACATTGTATTGACAGATATTCAGGGATTAGAAGATTTCTTTGGAGATATGGACTTTAAAGTAGCAGGTACACGCGATGGTATCACAGCGATTCAGATGGATATTAAAATCCATGGTCTGACACGTCAGATTATCGAGGAAGCGATTGCACGTACAAGAGAAGCAAGAATGCACATCTTAGATCATGTTATGGCTCCTGTAATCGATCAGCCAAGAGATCATGTAGGTCAGTATGCGCCAAAGATTATCCAGATCCAAATTGATCCTCAGAAAATCGGAGATGTGGTTGGTCAGAGAGGAAAGACGATCAACGCGATCATTGATGAGACCGGAGTAAAAATTGATATCACAGATGACGGGGCGGTATCAATCTGTGGAATAGATCAGGCTTCTATGGAAAAAGCAGCAGAACTGATCCGCATTATTGTGACAGATTTTGAAGAAGGACAGATTTACAGCGGTAAAGTAATTAATATTAAGGAATTTGGCGCATTCTTAGAGTTCGCTCCGGGAAAAGAAGGAATGGTTCACATTTCTAAAATTTCAAAAGAGAGAATTAATCGTGTAGAAGATGTGCTTACACTGGGAGATCGTGTAAAAGTTGTATGTCTTGGAAAAGATAAGTTAGGTCGTATCAGTTTCAGCATGAAAGATGTAGAGAATAAATAAATCAACAGACTCCTGACGAAAGTCAGGAGAAGTTGCTATATATATAAAACGAATCCTATTGACAAGATATTTATTTTGTACTATTCTAGTAACAAATGGTGCAAAAATTAACGATATTCTGCATATTTTTTTGATTTTACCTGTGAAAAAGATACAGATTATTCTGAATACATTCTTGAGTTATATGCTAAAAATAACGGGACATCGTCAAAAACAGAGCAAGAGTGCAAACAGAATGCCAATGGATTGCTTAAGATGGTTCTTTGATATCTGACAGAATAGAGAAAATGGAATAAGGATATCAGATTTTGCTAAGATGGACCGCTTATGGTCGGAGCTGTCCAAAAACAAAAGACCAGAAAATCGATTATATTTTAAGGAGAGGATTAAGATGAAAAAGAAATTGGTAATGGCAACACTTTGCATCACATTAAGTGCGATGGCTTTGGCAGGATGCGGCGGATCCGATGATACGAAAGAAAAGGAAACAAAAGCAGTTACAACAGAAAAACAGACAGAAAAACAGACAGAAGCAGAGACCGAAACAGAAGTAGAAACAGAGACAGAAACTGAGCTGACAAAAACAGCTAATGCTACAACTCCAGATGCAGAAGAAGCTACAACTCCAGATGCTACAGAGGCAAACGCAGAAGAAGCTACTGCACCAGAAGCTACAAAGGCAGATGCAGAGGAAGCTACAACTCCAGATGCTACAGCTCCAGATGCAGAGGAAGCTACTGCACCAGATGCTACAGCAGCAGACGCAACACCTGTAGAATATACAGCACCAGATGGAGCATTCCATATGACATTGCCAAGCAATGACTGGCAGGAAACTATTGTACAGGAAGGTGTTCAGATGTATCTGACTGCTGGAGATGAGCAGGCAATCTTTATCACACATGGCTTAGAGGCAGGACTTGCTGATGTGATGATGCTGGATCAGAACCCAGATACAAAAGAAGCATTTGAAGAGGCAATGAAAGCACAGAATACAGAAGGATATACTATCGAAGTTTTAGACTACCAGAAAGATATGGGAGAAGACTTAGAGGTTGTTAGTGCATATATTGAGTATAGCGCTGAAAATCAGGAATCTTTCTATAACATCAGCTACGTTGTAGCAAGTGAGAATGAAGCATACGTTCTGTCTGCAATTTCTTATACAGACAGAGAAGAAGCAGATCAGTTATATGATGCAGTTTTGAGCTTTGAATTTGAAAAACAGGAACTTCCAGCAACACCAGCAGATGCAACAATGGGCGATGCAGAAGAAGTAGAAACAGAATCTGAAACAGAAACAGAAGTAGAAACAGAGTCTGAAACAGAAACAGAAGTAGAGACGGAAGTAGAAACAGAATCTGAAACAGAAACAGAAGTAGAGACGGAAGTAGAAACAGAGTCTGAGACAGAAACAGAAGTAGAGACGGAAGTAGAAACAGAATCTGAAACAGAAACAGAAGTAGAAACGGAAGTAGAAACAGAGTCTGAGACAGAAGCAGAAAAGACTGTTGTTTATGAAGCAGAGGATGGATCTTTTACAATTACACTTCCAGATGATACATGGAAAGATAAAACACAGGGAAGCAAAGTAACATTTACTTCTGAAAATAACAGCTTAACAGTAGAAGGTCTGAGCGTAAAAGAAGCAGAAGAACAGATGGATCTTTACCCAGCAACAGCAGAAGAATTTGAAAAGAAAACAGGATGGAATGTTGTAAAATATCAGAATGAGAGCATGGGTGAATGGGAATTCGTCAGCGTATGCTGGAAAGAAAAATCCAGTAATGCTCACAGCGTGGTATATTATCTGAGAAATGAAGATACAGCTTATGTATTAAACGGAGTTGCAGCTGACAAGGATACAGCAGAAGCTGTTTATACATCAGCTTTAAGCTTTAAGAACATTGAAAAATAATAAGTTCGCATTCAGAGTGGTATCGCTGAAAGAAATAAAAAGATTCTAAATCAATAGTTGGGGTGGGATTTTTAAAATCCCGCTCCATTATTGTGTTTAAAAGTATTTTATGAATTCTATTTTAAAATATGGCTGTTGCGTTCCAAATGGACAGAAGGCAGATTACAACAATTAGGAAGAAATAGGAAGGAAGTAACTGAATGAGATTTCACAATATTACAAAGGACGATATGTTAAATGGGGATGGCTTAAGAGTCGTTTTGTGGGTGTCAGGGTGCAATCATTGCTGTCAGGGATGCCAGAATCCAATTACTTGGGATCCAAATGGTGGTTTGCTGTTTGATCAAAAAGCAAAAGAAGAAGTAATGAGGGAGTTAGACAAAGAATATATTTCAGGAATTACATTCAGCGGAGGAGATCCTCTTCATCCAAGAAATTTATCTGAAGTGACAGAATTAGCAAAAGAAATCAGGGAACGTTATCCAAGAAAAACAATCTGGCTTTATACAGGTTCTATCTGGGAAGAGATCCAAAATCTGGAAGTGATGAGATATGTGGATGTATTAGTAGACGGAGAATTTATCGAAGAAAAGCTAGATAAAACGCTTCATTGGAAAGGAAGCGTGAATCAGAGAGTGATAGAGGTACAGGAAACATTAAGAACAGGAAAAATTGTACTGCATGAGAGGTAAGAAATGGAAAAAATTCAGATTTTGTATCATAGTAAAGAAATAGAAAAAATAGAAAAAATATCAAAAGGTGATTGGATTGATCTGCGCGCAGCAGATGAAGTTCATCTGAAAAAAGGAGAATATACGTTGATTTCTCTTGGCGTATCTATGAAATTGCCAGAAGGATATGAAGTTCATATTGCTCCAAGAAGTTCAACTTTTAAAAACTTTGGACTGATTCAGACAAATGGAGTTGGTATTGTAGATGGAAGTTACTGTTCTGAAAAAGATATTTATAAAATGCCAGTGTTGGCAGTAAGAGATACGGTTGTCCATGTCAATGATCGAATTTGTCAATTTCGTATTGTAAAAAATCAGCCAGAAATCTGCTTTGAAGAAGTAGAACATTTAGATGGGCCAGAGAGAGGCGGATTTGGAAGTACCGGAAAATAGAGTAAAAAAGTCATTGACAAATATTTTGGTGGAGCATATACTTAGAGAGAAAAAACTTTGATAATCAAAATAATTTAAAGCAGGTATTTATAAGAATGAGGATAATAGGAACAGGAAGTGCACTACCAAAAAAAATTGTGACAAACGATGATCTTTCAAAGATCGTAGATACAAGTGACGAATGGATCACAGAGAGAACAGGAATCCGAGAGAGACGGATTGCTGTGGAGGAGACAACGGTTTCAATGGCGGCAGAAGCTGGAAGAAAGGCCTTGGAAGATGCAAAAATAGACGCGGAACAAATTGATCTTTTAATTGTATCAACATTCACTCCAGATAAAAATTTGCCAAATACAGCGTGTGCGGTTCAAGGAATACTTGGATGTCATCATGCCGTAGCTTTTGAGATGAATGCAGCGTGTTCCGGTTTTTTGTTTGCCTTAAACACAGTATGTGCATATTTTTCACTTGGAATTTATAAAAAAGCACTGATTATCGGCGCAGAGACGATATCAAAAGTTTTAGACTGGGAAGACCGAAGCAGCTGTATCTTATTTGGAGATGGAGCAGGCGCAGTTGTTGTGGAAAAAACAGAGAAAGAAGATTATATGTTTGTACAGTATGCAGATGGAACAAAGGGAGATGTACTGACATGTGATTGCCACAGAGAAAATAATATCTGGCATCAAAAACAGGAAGAACAAAAGATGTTATGGATGGATGGGCAGGAAGTATTCAAATTTGCCGTCAGAAAAGTGCCAGAATGTATCAAAGAGATTTTAAAGAAATCTCAGTTATCTGTGGAAGAGATTGACTGGTTTTTATTGCATCAGGCAAATAAAAGGATTATTCAATCCGTATCAAAACGTCTTGGCGTAAGCGAAGAAAAGTTTCCAATGAATTTGGAACACTATGGAAATACATCCGCAGCAAGCATACCGATTTTGTTGGATGAATGGAAAAGACAGGGGAATCTGAAAGAAAAAAATAAAGTGATCTTGTCAGGCTTTGGAGCAGGGCTGACATGGGGCGCAGCCTTACTAAATTTTTAAATAAACAATCCCGTTATCGCAGATTTGAAAAAAAATCAACTGCCGATAGCGGGATTTTTTTATGAACAATATGTGACAGAGGTTGTATGAAAAGAGAGAAAGTGATATAATAGCAAAAAAATTTAAAAGGAAGATGGAGATGGAGAGAAAAGAAAGAGGATGGATTCTGGCAAAAAAATTGACTTGGATCTATCTGGCATTGATGGGCGGTCTGTTTCCGCTTTTTTACCAAAATGGATTTTTTAATATATTAGCTTCTAAATACGCATTTTTTAAAATTGCGACAGGAATCTATGCGGTAATGATGGTGATTCTCTATATCACCTGTATCATGGAAAAAGAATATAGAAAACGATTGTTTCATCTGTCAGCGGCGGATAAATGGATGATTTTCTTTTTGATTTGCTGTGTAATGTCACAAATTTTTACAGCATATAAAGAGAAAGCCTGGTCAGGATCTGAAGGAAGATATAATGGATTGCAGGCAATGCTGTTATATGGTCTTGTCTATTTTATGGTATCGAGAGGTTATTGCAGAAGCAAAGCCTTGGGATGGATTTTTTTTACAGGAGGCGGTCTTGTCAATTTGCTTGCTGTGCTGAATCATTTTAAAATAGATCCTTTAAATATTCAGCTGATTTTGTCGAAAGAACAACAGTCTATGTTTATTTCAACAGTAGGTAATATCAATATTTTTTCAGGATTTGCCAGTATGTATGTGAGCATGGCGTTTGCTGTTTTTTGTACAGGGAAACAAAAAAGTACAAAAATAGGTGGAGCGATAGGGATTATAATCGGTATGGCTGGATTGATTGCTGGAAACAGCGACAGTGGATTTTTAGGAATGATGGCCGTATGCGGATTCTTTCTTATTCTTTTCCATCTTCAAAAAAGATTTTTGAGAGACTGGATTTATGGAATGATTTGCATTCTTGCATCTTCAGGGCTTATGGGTCTGCTTCAGATTATAGCAAAAGACAGAGCGATTGGTTATAAAGGCGGATTTGCACAGATGTTTGCAAATGAAAAATTTTTGATTGTCGCTGCTTTGCTCACCATATGCTATCCTCTGACTTTGAAATGTATGCGTTTTTTACGGGAGAAACATTTTTCAAAAAAGAAGCTTTTGATGATTGTGCTTTCCTTGATTGCAATGTGCGGCGCTGGCGTGGCGTGGGCAAACAGAAAAGAAATTGGAATATTTTTTCGACAAGGTGATTTTTTCCACTTTGATGACAGTTGGGGGACGTATCGAGGATTTGTATGGAAACGCAGTTTTTGGATTTTTTTAGATCTTCCGTTGATTCAAAAAATTTTTGGATGTGGATTGGATACGCTTCGCACGATGATGAATCTGTTTTATCGGCAAGACATGATTGACATTGCAGGTAAGATTTATGACAATGCCCATAATGAATATTTACAGTATCTAGTCACTGCTGGGATTGCCGGAGCAACAGCGTATATCGGTCTTTTGATTCAAAGTATTGTGACAGCAATAAAACGTTCCAAGACAGAACCATTTTTCCTTGTATTGTTTGCGGGAACTTTTGCTTATATGGTTCAGTCTGTCGTAAATATCAGTCAGAGTATTATCACATTTTTCTTATTTTTATGGCTTGCTCTGATTGAAGGGGCAAGAAGAGAGCATTGAAAAATAAAATAGATAATGCTAAAATAAAAAATATATTTCAGAAAAAGGAGCAGAGAATATGGACAGAATAAGAATAGGAATTGTTGGATACGGAAATATTGGACGTGGTGTGGAAGCAGCGATCACACAAAATGAAGATTTAGAATTAGCAGGAGTTTTCACAAGAAGAGATCCAGAATCACTTAAAATAGCGACAGATGGTGTGAAAGTTTATAAAATAGAAGATGCACAAAAAATGAAAGATCAGATTGATGTTATGATTTTGTGCGGAGGTTCTGCAACCGATCTTCCTGTAATGGGACCAGAGTTTGCAAAAGATTTTAATACCGTAGATAGTTTTGATACCCATGCACGGATTCCGGAATATTTTGCAGCAATGGATGAACAGGCAAAGAAGAGCCATCATGTCAGCCTTATCTCTGTTGGCTGGGACCCAGGGATGTTCTCAATCAATCGTGTGTATGCACAGTCTATTCTTCCAAAGGGAAGCACTTATACATTCTGGGGCAAAGGTGTAAGTCAGGGCCATTCTGATGCAATACGCCGAATTGAAGGTGTAAAAAATGGCATCCAGTATACCGTTCCAATCGAAGAGGCAGTAGAAGAAGTCAGAAAAGGAACAGAACCTTGTCTTACAGCCAGACAAAAACATTTGAGAGAATGTTATGTTGTTCCAGAAGAGGGAGCAGATTTAAAAGCGATTGAAGAGGCAATCAAGACAATGCCAAATTATTTTGCAGATTACAATACAACAGTGACTTTTATCACAGAAGAAGAATTAAAGAGAGATCACAGCAAGATGCCTCATGGAGGATTTGTCATTCATACTGGAAAAACAGCAGGAGATCAGACTCATGTGATTGAATATGGTTTAAAATTAGACTCCAATCCAGAATTTACAGCAAGTATTCTTGCAATTTATGCAAGAGCTGCATATCGAATGAGCAAGCAAGGTCAAGAAGGAGCAAAGACCGTTTTAGACGTTGCGCCAGCACAGTTATCTCTTAAGAGTAATGAGGAATTGAGAAAAGAATTACTGTAAAAAGAGAAGTAGGAGGAGGTATTGCGTATATGAAAATGATTTATGCAATCGTACATGATGAAGACAGTGAAATCGTGATAGAAGAATTAAATAAGGAACATTTCAGTGTGACAAAGATTTCCACAACAGGAGGGTTTTTAAGAAAAGGAAGCACCACTTTGATGATTGGAACAGAAGATGAAAAAGTAAAAGATGCGATTGACATTATCAAAAAGGAGTGTTCTACAAGAAAACGTGTGATTGTAAATACACCTTATATAGGAAATGGTCTTAGTACAAGCTATGTAGGAGTTCCT
>CBCTVZ010000072.1:0-11177 GCA_965150505.1 uncultured Robinsoniella sp.
ACAGCATTCAAAATACTCTCTCTTGACAGTACAATATTTTCATTTTCAATAAAATAAAGCAATAAATCATATTCTTTTGGTGTCATGATCAAAGCTTCTCCATCCAGATATACCTTGCGATATTCTTTTTCAATCAGGAGTTTTCCTCGTTCTATCTTTTCTCCTCTTTTTTTATTATTTCGTCTAAGAAGAGCTTCTATATGAGCTTTTAAAACTTTTAATAAAAATGGCTTTGTAATATAGTTATCTGCTCCATTTTCCAGTCCTTCCAGCTGTTCTTCCTCCGACTCTCTTGCAGTCAGCATAATAATCGGTACTTCCGAATACGCTCGAATCTGTTTTAAGACTTCGTATCCATCTACTTTTGGAAGCATTCCATCTAATAAAATTAAATCTATTTTCTGATTATTAGAAAAATAAAGATCAAGCGCCTCCTGTCCATCCTTTGCTGTCATTACCTCAAATCCTGTTGCCTGTAAAAAATCCTCCAATGTCCTGCGTAGCTTTTCATCATCTTCAACTACTAAAATCATATATTTTTCTTTTTCCATCTGTCACCTTTCTCCCATTTTTCACACCAGATCTATTCCCATTTATGCTCGTTTAAACTTTATTTGAATCTGCTTTTCTCCCTCTAACAGCCGTAGCTTCATCTTCTCGTTCTCTTCCCCAATGATCTCCTGAAAATAATTCCACTCATCATAAATTCCCTGACCGTGAAAAACGTGATATGCCCCTGCATCACTTCCCAATGCCATGATTACGCCTCGATCCCACGCTTTTTTGATCTGTTCGGCATTCATCGCATAGATTCTTTGAATCACCGTATCCTCATATCGACCGCTTCCTTCTAAATTTTTCACGGTAGCAATCGTAGGAACCCATACCGTACCATGTTCCCTCATCGCCTCCACAGCTTCTTCTCCGATATAATTCCCATGTTCTATACTGTCAATTCCTTCTTCCGCCGCAATTTTTACGGTCTCATTGCCATTTACATGCCCCATTACTGCAAAACCTTCTTCATGTGCAATTTCAATCATCTGATGAATTTCTTCCCTCTCAAGAGCAGCGCTTGTCAAAACGCCGACATCATGAAAATCTACAATCCCCGTCAGCATGATTTTGATAAAATCTCCCTTTTGTCTCTTTACCTCTTTTACGAGCATTTTATACTCTTCCATATCGGAAAAGCCTCTTCCTACAATTTTTCCATAATGCCCCTGCTTATGAATGGCAAAAATCGGAGTTCTGTAATCGATGCCATATTCTGGGGCGATCTCTTTTGCCTTTTTTGAAACACCTAAGGCATCTCCCCCATCCCGCAAAAATAAAACGTCTCTCTCTTTATATATTTCCAAGTATGCTCTGACAGCATCCTCCTGAACACCTTTCTCATGAATTGACACTGCTTCTTTATAATTCTTACCATCCATAATTAGATGAGCATGACATTCTCCAAACACTTTTCCATCTTCTTTCTTCTTTACTTCATTCTATTCTTATGTGAATGATTCCGACTTACAAAAATCGGAACTTCTTGCTTAAAAACAAAAAAATTTCTATCATTAATAAATCTTCTTACATCCCTTTTATTTTATCACAAATCAAAAAAAGATCTATATTCTTTTCATCTTTCAAAATCATGATACCGAATATAGATCTTTTTAAAAATTTTTTTATAAATTGTTATCAGACAGCAGCATCTTCTCCAGTTCTTCCACTGTTTCCGCTACCATAATCGCTCCTGCTTTTTCAAGTTCTCCTTCTTCTGCATAACCAAATCGAACTCCGATTCCATCAAGTCCACAATTTTTAGCCCCTAAGATATCATGTTTTCTGTCTCCAATCATGACAGCCTCTTTAGAACCTTTCTCAAGCCCGAGACGTTTTAATGTTTCCAGAATAACCTCGTCCTTCTTATCTCTCGTTCCATCTAGTTCGCTTCCAACGACAACAGAAAAATAAGAGTCTAACTCATACTTTTTTAAAATCTGTTCCGCAAACACCCACGGTTTTGAGGTGGACAATGCCATAATTTTGCCTGCTTCCTTCAATTTTTTCAACATCGGAATAATTCCAGACAAGACGCTGTTTTCAAATTTTCCAACGGTAGAAAATCGTTCTCTATATTTCACAATCGCCTTTTCCGCATCGGCTTCGCTCATCCCATAATATTTCTGAAAGGACTCTCTAAGCGGCGGCCCGATAAAACAGATCAGATCATTTTGATCTTCTACCTCTATCCCAAAACTACGTAAGGCATACTGCACACATCGCGTAATTCCTTCTTTTGGATCTGTCAGTGTGCCATCCAGATCAAACAACAAATACTTGTACTGCTTTTTCATGGTCACAGTCCCCTTCTACATTGATTTTCTCTCTGCAATCTCAGCCATTTTGGCTTCATTTAATCGTGTATCACCATGGACACGGCTGTAAGACAGATATCCATTCATACGATCAATTTTGGTCAGATTTTTTGAACCGCATACAGGACATACATCCATCTCCAGTTCTTGATGACCGCAGTCATCACAGTATGCCAGAGATAAATTTACACCTTCATAATATCCAAGGGCCATCGCTCTTCGGATCAGACTCTTAATCGCTTCAATGTTGTAATCAATCGGATAACGCACATACTGAATTTTTCCGCCATTGCACAGTTCCCAGAATCTTCCTTCCAAATCCTGCTTTTCGATTGGAGTCAAATTTTCTGTCACATGACAGTGGAAACTGTTGCTTACATATGGGCGATCTGATACATTTTCCACAATTCCAAATTTCTTTCTGAACTGTTCTACTTGAAGACCGCATAAACTTTCTGCTGGCGTTCCATAAATTGCATACAGATGACCGTCTTCCTCTTTAAACTGCGTTACCTTTTTATTGATATAAGTCAGCACATCAAGCGCAAACTGACCATCTTCTGCAATCGATTTTCCATTGTACAGCTCTTGCAGTTCATTTAAAGCAGTGATTCCAAATGATGCCGTCATCGGCTTTAAAAGAGGTTTGATTTTCTCTGAAGGTTTCAGATGTCCGCCATAAAAACCGCCCTCACAGTAAGCAAGCGGGTTTGTGGATGCTTTCATCTCTCCCAAATACTCATAGGTACGGATATGCAAATTTCGGATCATCTCCAAATAATAATCAAGGACTTCATAAAAGTCTCTGCTTTCTGATCTCGATTTTGCTAGAATCATTGGAAGATGAAGACTGACTGCTCCTATGTTAAATCGACCTACAAAAACAGGGTAATCCTGATCGTCAGCTGGATACATACCGCCTCTTTCATACCATGGACTTAAAAATGCACGACATCCCATAGGACTGATTACTTTGCCATATCGCTTATACATACTGGCAATATATCCCTTTCCGCTCATCGATAACCAGTCTGGGTACATGGTCTTTGCAGAACACTGAACGCCTTCTTCAAAGACATCCTCATTGATTTTTCCAGCTCCATGGATATTTTCATCATATAAAAATACAATTTTCGGGAACAGCACCGGTTTTCTGTTGTTTGGTTTTCCCTGACCTTTTCTGTGAACCTGAAGCAATGAGATGGATGCCATTTTTTCAAATTTGGATGTGCCAAGACCAAGTGTCACAGTCACAAAAGGGTAATCTCCTCTTGAAGAACCAACTGTATTTAACTTATATTCGATTCCCTGCCATCCCTGTTCAAAATCTCGTCTGATTTTATCATTCGCATACTGCTCTGCCTGCTCTTCATATCCTTCCCATTCTGGTTTTCCATATTTTTTAAATTCTTCCACATAGCGGTTGTAACTTTTTTCTGCATATGGAGCAAGCACCTTATCTACCTCCGGAACAGTAAAACCGCCATACTGTTGTGCTGCAGTGCTTAAAATAATATCACCCATTACATCAAACGCTGTATCCAGTGATTTCGGTTCATTATACCAGACATTGCCCATCTCAAATCCGCCTTTTAAGACGTTTGCAATGTCAAACAGACAACAGTTCATCGTATCCAAACGCGCTGACTGATCATGAATATAAATATATCCATCTTTACATGCCTGAAGTTCACTGCGCGTCATAAAAAATTTACGGTACAGATTTTTATTCAGCTCATTAAAAATCAAACTTCTCTTTGTGGCAACAAGAGCGCTGTCTGTATTTGCATTGCTCTTGTCTCCAATATAACGGATTGACTGACTTTTTGTGTATACGTCATCCATCATATGAATAAAGTCTTGTTTATAATTGCGATAATCGCGATAGCTCTTTGCCACATTTGGATTGACATGTTCCAGAGCGCCTTCCACTATATTGTGCATTTCAGGGATCGAAATTCCCTCTTTTTGCATTCGTTCTGCACGTTCCTTGGCAAATGTACAGATATACTCAATCTCATCATCTGAAAATTTGTATAAGATACGTGCGGCTGACTTATTGACCGCTGCAATAATCTTTTCTATATTAAATTCCTCTCTCGTCCCATCTTTTTTGATTACATACATTGTAGCTTTCTCCTTTACCAGATGTTGTATCTATTTTTTATATATCGTTGATTTTTAACAACATGTAGATCCTAGTATATACCTAAATTCTTGTTTCGTAAAGAGGAATTTTTTATACGATTATCTCGTAATATTCCGAACCCACTTTCCGGTACGGTACCGCCAGGTGCTGAACGGTATTTTTAAAAGCTCATCACTCATCAAGATCAGATATACTACAAGCGGCGGAAGTTTCAGCCAGAACGCTGAGATCGAACCCACCACAAGGCAGAATCCCCAAAGCATACCGACATCTATAAGCAATCCAAATTTTGTATCGCCTCCTGCCCTGAAAATTCCAACAATCATTGTGCAGTTATATGACTGCGCTAGCGCAAAGTATGCCATCACAAACATCATTACTGTCAGATAACTCTTTGCCTGATCGCTCAAATTCATATTTGCCTTTACAAATGGAGAGATCAGTAAAATTAATGCGCCTCCTGCTGCTCCAATGATGATCGCAAGTCTGATAAATCGCTTACTGTAAACGCGTGCAAAGTTTTCTTTTCCCTCTCCAATCGCTTTTCCAATGACAATCGCAGTTGCATTGGACAGTCCAAAACAGATTACCATTGCCAACTGACGCACAACCTGCGCCACAGAATTTGCCGCAACCATAGAACTTCCCAGATGTCCGATTACTGCTGTCAGCATAGATGTGCCAGTTCCCCATAGTAATTCATTGATCAGTACAGGCATTGCAAACACTAAAAAATCTTTTTGAAGCTTTTTATCTTTTACAAATAAGTCCTTCATTTGGAATCGAACTTCTTTGTTTTTAAACTTAGCATACCACATCACAATCACAAATTCTGTGACTCTTGCAACAAGTGTTCCGATTGCTGCTCCACGGATTCCAAGCGCCGGACAGCCAAATAATCCGAAAATAAAAATACTGTTTAAAACAATATTGACAATTAAAGAGACAGAGTATACAACGGTCGAGATAATAACTCGCTCTACGCTTCTCATCAAATTTAGATAAACCATGGTGATTGCCGTAAAAATATAAGAAATGCCAACAATCTTTAAGTAAGAAACGCCTGCTTCAATTACCTCTGGTTCTGATGTGAAAATTTTCATGATTGGATATGGAATGGTATAAACTGCCACTGTAAACAATATACCGACAAAAATTGCAATCCTCATTGCCATTCCCAATACTTTTTCTATCGTTCTCGTATCTCTTTTTCCCCAATACTGGGCTGTCAGAACTGCCGCGCCAGATGTCAGTCCAAAAAAAATCAGGGACATAATAAACATGACCTGACCTGCCAGTGAAGAAGCAGACAAAGCCGTCTCTCCCACTTTTCCAAGCATGATAACATCTGCTGACTGAACGCCCACATTAATTAAATTTTGCAGCGCCATCGGCAGTACAAGAGTACAGACCATTCGATAAAATTGTTTCTTTTCTTTTTTGCTGTTTAATTCTGTCATTCTCTTTTCTGTGTCCTTCCCTTTCCTACTGTATTTTGAAATTTTTACAACAGAAAAGACTGCTGCCAGTTTATCTGGCTCAACAGCCTTTTCTTTTTGATATTATATTTTTTTCCACATCGTCTGTCAAGTAAACGCTGGTCTGGAAGGATCTAAAATTTCAGTCGGATCAAAAAATTTCTCCTGATCTTCTCCATTGTGATACAAATTATATCCATCAAAGTTTCTTCTGCTCTGACGCAAATAATCGCCTTCGATTGACAAAAATTCATTTGTCCCCCATACGCCGCAAAAATATCGAAAACCTGCTTCTTTAAGCAAATCTAATTTTTCACTCGGATATTCTACTTCCGATCCATATGGATAGATAAAAATGTCGGTCTCGCCAACCAGACTTTCCACCTCATCTTTCCACTGTTTGATATCATCCAACGTGCTATTTTCGTCAATAATTGCAAAATCATCATGGGTATAACTATGACTAGCAATCTCCCATCCCGTCTCACGCAGACGTTTTGCGATGGCTCTCACCTGTTTGCAGTCTTCCTCATACGTTTCAGAATCTTTTTGATTTGTCCGATATCCGAAAGCCCCTTCATATCCTGTCTCTCCTACAATTCCCTTTGCACCGCGCAGTGAAAAATCTGGATGTTTTTTCACAAATTCATCCAAAATTGGAATCGCATCATAATTTCCTATCAGCTCGTTTCCATCTGCATCTATGTATAGATTTTTCACATCTCCATTTTCATCCAGCACAAGCTTTCTGGCAAATCCATCATTTTTCATATAGTCATAGTAATTGATATCATCAAGAGAAAAAACAAAAGGAATTTTTCCTTTTGGAACAGATGGGTAATTTCTTACCAGAGTGACTTCTCCTGTCTCTTTATCTACTACTTCTTCTACAAGTTCATGAATGTTGATTAAGACGTATCCTCTCTCGTACATACTCTCCATCATTGCTTCAAACTCTCCTGTCGTTGTCATCCAGTAATTGTAGCCCTCTTCCATCGCATCTCCGTCAAATGCCCGCTTTGTATCTACAATCAGAGAATGGAAAAAAATATGAGGTATCGGTCCTGTGTAGACCTCCATCTCACTTTGTCCTTTCTGACATTCTACTTTTGCTTCGACAACTCGAATATCTTTTTCATTTTCCTCAGGTATCGAATTTAAAGTCTCCATTGCCTTTTCATAATCCATGATATCGATATATTCCTGAGCATCTCCAATCGTTGCCAAAAGAGCTTTTTCTTTTTCTTCTTCTATTTTCTGAAGCTGTTTATGCGCCTTCATTTTTGGAGTCTCCACAGGTTCGTTGTTTTCATACATTCCTGTCGTTCCGATCGCTTCAGCAATCTGATCATTTAACTTTGCCTTACCGCATCCTGACACCAAAAGCATACATACCGCTACCGCTGTGGCAGTTATGATTCCTCTCCCTTTCATTTTGCTTTCTCCTCTCCAAACTGTTCCGCTCCATTTTTTTATTCCTCATGATCTATAGAAAAAAACTCTCATATTTAGATCTCTTTTTGTTATTATAGCCAAATTTTCTCCCAAGTACAACCCTATTTCTCCCAATTTCGCCATTATTCAACTATTTTCTCCTCTTTTTGTTTTCCTTTCTTCTTTTCACCTGAATCGCTTTACTTCTTTATCATATCATCAATTTAATATTTTTCCTTGGCAAATTCCAACCTTATTGATATAATAGGAGAATATTATAAAAAAGGAAGGATGACATCTTATGGAAACTTTTCGCATTCCAAATGGCTACCAGTCACAGCTAAACCTGCATGACACACAGGTTGCAATCAAAACCGTCAAAGACTTTTTCCAAAAATCCATTTCTGACAATCTCAATCGGCTGCGTGTCTCTGCACCGCTTTTTGTGACACCGCAGTCTGGACTGAATGATAACTTAAACGGTGTGGAGCGTCCCGTTTCTTTTGGCATTAAGGAACAAAACGATGCGCCTGCTGAAATCGTTCACTCCCTTGCAAAATGGAAACGATATGCCTTGAAAAAATATGGATTTTCCTATGGAGAAGGTTTATACACCGATATGAGTGCAATCCGCCGTGACGAAGAGACTGACAATATTCATTCTATCTATGTAGATCAGTGGGATTGGGAAAAAATTATAAAGAAAGAAGAGCGCAACGAAGAGACGTTAAAAGACATTGTGCGCAAAGTATATAAATCTTTAAAAAAGACAGAAAAATATATGGCGATTCAATATGATTACATCGAAGAAATTCTGCCAAAAGAAATCTTTTTTATTACTTCACAGGAATTGGAAGATTTATATCCAGACTCCACTCCAAAGGAACGTGAGTACAAAATTGCAAAATTAAAAGGCGCTGTCTTTATTATGAAGATCGGCGGTGTACTTGCCTCCGGCGAAAGACATGACGGCCGCGCTCCTGATTATGATGATTGGAATTTAAATGGAGATATCATCGTATACTATCCTGTTCTTGATATCGCTCTTGAACTTTCTTCAATGGGCATCCGTGTAGATGAAGATTCTCTTGCGAAACAACTCTCTTTAAGCGGATGTGAAGACCGCAAAGAATTACCGTTCCAGAAAGCCATCTTAAATTGTGAGCTTCCTTATACTGTCGGCGGTGGAATTGGTCAGTCCCGAATCTGTATGTTCTTTCTCAGAAAAGCGCATATCGGCGAGGTACAGGCTTCTCTCTGGCCAGATCATATCGCAGAATTAGCGGAAGAAAACGGCATTCATTTATTATAAATCAAAAAAATCACCCCAGACGATCTATTATGATATCATTGCATATCAAATATAGATGTCTGGGGCTTGTTTTTTATGAAAAAGTCTTTTTTATTCTCTCTATTGCCTCGACTGTATTTTCATACGTTCCAAAGGCAGTCAGCCGAAAATATCCTTCTCCTCCAGGTCCAAATCCTGATCCCGGTGTGCCGACTACATTTGCTTTTTCCAAAAGGAAATCAAAAAATTGCCATGACGTCATCTGATCTGGTGTTTTCAGCCATATATATGGAGCATTTACTCCGCCCGATACGTCAAATCCTGCATTTTTTAATCCTTCTAAAATCACATTTGCATTGCGCATATAATACGCAATCTGCTCTTTGCTCTGTGACTCACCCTCCGCTGTGTAGACCGCTTCGCCTGCTCTTTGAATGATGTATGGCGCTCCATTATATTTCGTTCCATGCCGTCTCGCCCACAGACTGTGCAGCATCACACCTTCGCGTACTAATTCTTTCGGGATTACAGTATAACCCAAACGCATTCCTGTAAATCCTGCCTTCTTTGAAAAAGATCTCAATTCAATCGCACATGTCCTTGCGCCATCACATTCATAGATGGAATGTGGAATCTCTTTTTCTGTGATGTATGCTTCGTATGCTGCATCATAGATGA
Organism: uncultured Robinsoniella sp.; assembly: GCA_965150505.1. Classification (GTDB taxonomy): domain Bacteria; phylum Bacillota; class Clostridia; order Lachnospirales; family Lachnospiraceae; genus JAGZHZ01. The sequence continues at coordinate 9,403 of CBCTVZ010000072.1, forward strand.
TTACTGATCCCGTCCTATTTGCATAATCTACCCACATTTGAAGCTGCTCTTTTGTAATGGCAGATCCGGTTGGATTATTAGGAAAACAAAGATAGATCAAATCTGGCACTTCTTTTGGAAGTTCTGGAATAAAATGATTTTTTTCACTGCATGGCAGATAGATCACATCACTCCACTGTCCTGTCTCTCTTTGATAAATTCCTGCCCTGCCTGCCATTACATTTGTATCTACATAAACTGGATAGACAGGATCACAGACGGCAATTTTATTTTCTGCTCCAAAAATCTCCTGTATATTTCCTGAATCACTTTTTGCTCCGTCTGAAACAAAAATTTCATCTGCATCAATCTGACAGCCTCTCTCTTTATAATCTTTTTGTGCAATCACACTGCGTAAAAATTCATATCCTAAATCAGGAGCATATCCATGAAAGCTTTCTTTTTTTCCCATCTCATCTGTCGCTTTATGTATGGCTTTAATCACAGCCGGAACAATCGGCAACGTTACATCTCCGATTCCTAAACGAATCAGTCTGCTTTCTTTATGTGCTTGTTCAAAAGCAGTTACTTTTTTTGCGATCTCAGAAAACAGATAATTTCCAGGAAGTTTTAAAAAATTTTTATTTACTGTTGTCATTTTTCTTTCCTCCATTTCTTCAAATCTCCAAATAAACATTTTTTCATTCTGTAAAAGAAAGAATTTTATCTATGAGAGATGGATTTCACCATCAAATACTACGGTTGCCGGTCCTGTCATAAAAACGTGGTTTGTCTTTTCATCCCATAAAATCTGTAAATCTCCTCCTAAAAGGCGAATAGTAACTTCTCTTTTTGTATATCCATTCAATGCAGATGCAACTGCTACGGCACATGCCCCTGTTCCGCAGGCTAATGTCTCACCAGATCCTCGCTCCCAAACTCTCATTTCCACTGTATTTTCATCCAAAACACGACAAAATTCCGTATTGATTCGATCTGGAAAACATGGATGATGTTCAAATTTAGGACCAATCTCTTCGATCTCTAAATTCTTTATATCATCCAGATATACGACGCCATGAGGATTTCCCATAGAAACAGCCGTCATCTCATACGTTTTTCCATCGATCTCCACTGGCTCTTTCACCCATGTTTTCTTATCAGACAATACAGGAATTTTTTCTGTCTCAAAAACAGGTTCTCCCATATCTACTGTCACCTTTTGTACTTTTTCATCTTTTATATCCAGTCTTAATGTCTTTATGCCTGCTCCTGTAGCAACCGTGATGGTTGTCTTTTTTACAATCCCATAATCATATACATACTTTGCCACACAGCGGATTCCATTGCCGCACATCGTTCCTTTGCTGCCATCCGCATTGTACATTTCCATCTCACAGTCTGCGATCTGTGACGGTTTAATTAAGATCAGTCCGTCTGATCCAATTCCAAAATGACGATCACTCACCTTTCTTGCTGTCTCAGACGGATTTTTTACTGTTTCTTTAAAGCAGTTTACATAAACATAATCATTTCCTATTCCTTGCATCTTTGTAAATTTCATCGTCTTATCCCTTCTGCGCGCGTCTTTCTAAAAATTTTTATCTAGCAAATTTATTCAGGCTGAAAATCATCTGCGCTGTCTCCACTAAATCGTTTCCGCTATCCATACTGCATTTTTGCAAGTAGCGATGAGCTTCTTCTTCTGTCATATGATTTCTGTCCATCAAAAGTTCTTTTGCCTCTTTTAACAATTTTTTTTCTTCTTCTGTGCGCTCTTTTCTTTTTTTCTTCTT
>CBCTVZ010000073.1:0-10831 GCA_965150505.1 uncultured Robinsoniella sp.
TGCTCAGTGTTTTTTTGCCAATATATTCTTATAGCCTAGTGCTGAATCCAGTTTTTGAGAATAAGATTTTAGAAGGAGAGATTGAGCTGGCAGGAAGTGTGAAAGGATGGTATTTTCTTATATTGGCGTGGCGCTTTTTTAGAAATAAAGAGATAAAATATGTAATGAAAAAAATAAAAAGGTAGATAAAGGAGGACAACAATGTCAGTAGAAAATAATTTTAAATCAACAGTAGATTCTCTCTTTAAAGGAATGGACAGTTTTATGACATCGAAAACAGTAGTAGGAGAGCCAATTACGGTAGGAGATACGATTATTCTTCCATTGATGGAAGTTTCATTTGGAGTTGCGGCAAAAGCAGTTGCAGAGAATACAAAAAATAATGGAGGCGGTGGAATGGGTGGCAAAATGGCGCCATCTGCTGTTCTTGTCATTCAAAATGGAACAACAAAATTAGTAAATATTAAAAATCAAGATGGTTTGACAAAGATTTTAGATATGGTTCCAGATTTTGTGGATCGTTTTACAACAGGAAAAGGAGATAATAGTACCGTTTCCGAAGAAAAAAAAGAAGAGGAATCTGAACAGTAAAAAGAAAGGTATCAGATCAGAAAAAAAGGCATATAAATAAAAATAAGAAAAAGTCATATAAGGAGCAGATATGCGTAAAGTTGCGGGTTATACTCTATTCTGGATAGGAATTGGAATGGTGATTGGATTTTTAATCCCATGCGATACCATATCTGTTCTTTTGATTTTCTTGCTCCTTGTGATGGGATATCATTTATTTTTGTGATGCTCGCTGTGATGAAAAAAGACAAGAGCGAATAAAACAATAAAAAAAGAGTATTGCTCTATCACAGGAATTCTGTCCATAGAACAATGCTCTTTTTGTCTTATAAAAAATTCTTCTGAAATCTCTATAAGATTTTATGCTCTTTCTACTTTTCCGGATCTTAAACAAGAAGTACATACATACATCTTTTTAGCAGCTCCGTTTACTTTAACTTTTACGGATTTGATGTTAGATTTCCACATTTTGTTAGATCTTCTATGAGAATGACTCACATTGTTTCCGAAATGAGCAGCTTTTTCACAAATAGCACATTTTGCCATGATAGCACCTCCTTGAGCTTTAATTGCCTATCTATCAACAGATAGACTCACAACACCTAATATTTTAGCAGATGAATATTTATTTTGCAAGTAAAAAATAGAAAATTATGAAATTATTTTAGAAAACAGAAAATAATTATTTCATTTTCTAATAAAACAGGGTATAATAGACCATGAAATAGTTTGCAGAGAGTGTGATTTTTGCAGACAGAAAATAAAGTTTGGAGGGACCGATATGAAAGGACGCATGGACAACGAACTAGGTTCTATTGTGATCGATACAGATGTGATTGCGACATATGCCGGCAGCGTTGCTGTAGAATGTTTTGGAATTATTGGCATGGCAGCAGTCAACATGAAAGATGGACTGGTAAAATTATTAAAAAGAGAAAATCTTGGGCGTGGCATCTCCATCCGTGTAGAAGAGAACAAAATTTCACTGGATTTCCATGTAATCGTTGCGTACGGGGTCAGTATTTCAGCAGTGGCGGACAACTTGATTGACAACGTAAAGTATAAACTGGAAGAATTTACGGGAATGGAAGTAGAGCGAATAAATATTTACGTAGAAGGCGTAAGAGTAATTGATTAAGGAGGAACTTGTTGTGGATACAAATAAAATCGATGCCAAACTTTGTGCAAAGATGTTTTTGACAGGAGCAAAAAATCTGGAGGCAAAGAAAGAATGGATCAATGAATTAAATGTATTTCCAGTTCCAGATGGCGACACGGGAACAAATATGACCATGACAATTATGTCTGCGGCTAAGGAAGTCAGTGAATTGGAAGAAATCTCTATGCAGCGGTTGGCAAAAGCAATTTCCTCCGGATCTTTGCGTGGAGCAAGAGGAAACTCAGGAGTTATTTTGTCTCAGCTGTTTCGTGGATTTACAAAAGTTATTGCAGAAGTGGAATGGATTGATACACAGATTTTAGCGGAGGCTTTGGCAAAAGCAGTAGAGACAGCATATAAAGCCGTTATGAAACCAAAAGAAGGAACGATTCTTACCGTCGCAAAAGGAGCTGCTGAAAAAGCTCTTGAGCTTGCTGAGACCATTAAAGATATGTCCATTTTTATCAGCGAAGTGATCGCAGAGGCAGAATACGTTCTTAGTCAGACTCCAGAAATGCTTCCTGTATTAAAAGAGGCAGGCGTTGTAGATTCAGGCGGACAGGGACTTTTGGAAGTAATGAAAGGCGCATATGATGCTTTCCTTGGAAAAGAATTGAACTATCGTATCGAACTTGGAAAACCAAAAGCAAAGCCACAGATTGACGTTTCTTATCAGGAAGAAGCAGATATTAAATTTGGATATTGTACAGAATTTATTGTTAATTTGGAAAAGACATATAATGATGAAGATGAGATGGACTTTAAATCATTTTTAAATTCGATAGGAGATTCCATCGTAATTGTATCAGACGATGAGATTGTTAAAGTTCATGTACATACAAATGATCCAGGACTTGCACTGCAGCGCGCGCTGACATATGGATCTCTTAGTCGCATTAAGATTGATAATATGCGTGAAGAGCATCAAGAGAAATTGATCAAAGATGCAGAACGTCTTGCAGCAGAACAGGCAAAGCAGATGCCAAGAAAAGACGTAGGATTTATCTGTGTTTCTGTCGGAGATGGCATGGGTGAAATCTTTAAGAGTCTGGGAGCAGATTATCTGATTGAAGGCGGACAGACAATGAATCCAAGTACACAGGATGTTTTGGAAGCGATTGAACGTGTGAATGCCGACCATATTTTTATCTTCCCAAATAATAAAAATATTATTCTTGCAGCAAATCAGGCAAAAGTCTTGACAAAAGATAAGAAAATTTTTGTAGTTCCAACAAAAACAGTTCCACAGGGAATTACAGCAATGATCGCATATATGATGGAGAAAAGCCCTGAGGAAAATGAAAAGATTATGATGGAAGAAATCACACATGTAAAGACAGGGCAAATTACATATGCTGTCAGAGATACGAAGATTGATGAAAAAGAAATTCATAAAGACGATATCATGGGACTTGGAGATCATTCGCTGCTGGCCGTTGGAACAGAGCTAGAAGAAGTTGCGCTGGAGACAGTAAAAGCCATGGTAGATGAAGATACGGAATTGATCAGCATTTATTACGGAAAAGACACGGAAGAAAGCGATGCTGAGATCTTAGCAGAAAAAATAGAAGAAATGTATCCGGATTGCGATGTTGAATTGCAAAATGGCGGACAACCAATTTATTACTATGTAATTTCTGCTGAGTAAAAAGACAGATAGAAAAAGTTTAAGATGAATGAAAATAGCATGGGATCTAAATGCCATGCTATTTTTATATATTTTGTGAACGGAAGAAAGAGAAAAATAGATCATTCTAATATAAAAAATAAAGTGCAGAAGAAAGAAAAAATTTTAACATAAATATAATTGGAGTAAAAAATGAGAGAGACAGATTCACTTGAAACATTAAAAGGAATTGGTCCAAAAACAAAAGAAATTTTTTTGAAAGCTGGAATGGAAACAATAGGGGATTTATTGCGCTATTATCCAAAAAGATATGAGAAGATGGAGAAACCTGCAAAAATTGCGATGTTTCAAGAAGGAGAAACCGCGGCAGTGTGCGCGTCGCTTTCTGGACCTTTAAGCATACGTCGGGGACGCAATTTTCATATTACAGCAGGAAATATAGCAGATGACAGCGGAAGAATACAGGTTATATGGCATCATATGCCATATATGGCAAGTACGTTAAAAAAAGGAAAGAGATATGTTTTTCGAGGGAAAATAGCGAAAAAAGGCCAAACATTGATCTTAGTTCAGCCAAACGTTTTTGATATAGAAAAATATCAGGAATTACAAAAAGCACTTCAGCCAATCTATCCTTTAGTTCAGGGATTGACAGAAAATATGGTGAAAAAAGCAGAAAAGCAGGCGCTTGCCTGTATAGATCGTTCGTTTGAATTTCTGCCAGAAGATATCAAAAGAAAATACCATCTTGCAGAGGTCGGTTACGCTTTTGAACAGATTCATTTTCCGAAAGAAGAATATGATCTGCATCTTGCAAGACGCAGGCTTGTGTTTGAAGAATTTTTGCTTTTCATTTTATCTGTTCGTCAATTAAAACAGAAAAAAGAGAAAACAAAGACAAATTATTCTCTTCAAAAATCAGAAAATATAAAAAAGTTTTCTGAAAATCTAGGATATGAGCTGACAAAAGCTCAAAAAAAAGTATGGCAAGAAATCGAAGAAGATATGCAAAAAAAGATAGCGATGGCAAGGTTAGTACAAGGGGATGTCGGATCAGGAAAGACAATAATTGCCATAATGGCGCTTTTGATGGCCGCAGAAAATGGGTATCAAGGCGCTTTGATGGTTCCGACGGAAGTTTTGGCCAGACAGCATTATGAAGCAATCGTATCTCTTTTTCAAAAAAATGGATTTTTACATCAAGTCGTACTTTTAACCGGATCAATGAAAGCAAAAGAAAAAAGAGAAATATATTGTAAGATTGCATCAGGAGAAGCTGCAATTATTATAGGGACTCATGCTTTGATTCAGGAGAATGTGTCTTATAAAAATCTTGCTTTGGCAGTCACAGATGAACAGCATAGATTTGGGGTAAAACAGAGAGAAGAATTGATGGGCAAGGGAGAATATCCCCATACGCTTGTGATGAGCGCTACGCCAATTCCAAGGACGTTAGCGGTAATTTTATATGGAGACTTAGACATATCTGTGATTGATGAATTGCCGGCAGATCGATTGCCAATAAAAAATTGTGTTGTGGATACGACATATCGGTCAAAAGCATATCGTTTTATTCAAAAAGAGATAGAAAAAGGGCATCAAGCATATATCATATGTCCCATGGTAGAAGAAAGTGAAGCTTTAGAGGCAGAAAATGTAATCGATTATACAGAGCAATTAAAAGAAGAATTTCCAGAAGAGATTTCGATTCAGTATCTTCATGGAAAGATGAAAGCAAAAGAAAAAAATGAAATCATGGAAAAATTTGTTTCAGGAAAGATTTCTATTCTTGTATCGACAACGGTTGTTGAAGTAGGAGTTAACGTGCCAAATGCAACCGTGATGATGATTGAAAATGCAGAACGATTTGGATTGGCACAGCTGCATCAGCTTAGAGGAAGGGTAGGACGCGGAAAGGATCAAAGCTATTGTATTATGATCCGCGCATCCGAAGGAAAGGTAGTGAAGGAGCGTCTTGAGATTTTGAATCAATCAAACGACGGATTTTATATAGCAGGACAAGATTTGAAATTGAGAGGACCTGGAGATTTGTTTGGAATAAAACAAAGTGGAATGATGGAATTTCAAATAGGCGACGTATTTCAAGATGCGAAAATTCTTCAGGAAGCAAATGAGGCGGCCAACCAGATTTTGACAGATGATCCCGATTTTTTGTTAAAAGATCATCAGAAATTAAAAAATAAGATAAAAGAATATTTTTTAGAAGGAACGACTCAACTTAATCTCTAAAAAAGCTTGTAATTTCGACAAATTTGTTATATGATTCTTAAGGACAAATATGTGAAACAGAAAAACGGAGCTTTTTTTCTGTTTTCTATTTTATAACAATACCTGATATAAAATATAGAAAAAATGCTCCGTCTTTTGGTCATAGAAATTGGAAAAAGAAGAGATAAATTTCTATGGCTGATAGTTATAAGAGATCAGTAAAAACTGGCTTCCCTAAAATTTGGAAGTTCCCATGTTGCCTGCATTCATATTACCTGACATCTGTTTTTCCTGCGCTTCAATCATTTTTTTCACCATATATCCGCCCACAGAGCCGTTCTGTCTGGAAGTGAGATTTCCGTTGTACCCATCAGTTAACGGAACACCCAGCTCATTTGCTACTTCAAATTTGAAACGGTTCATTGCACTCTTTGCTTCAGGTACTGCTGTTTTGTTAGATGAATTGTTTGACATATAAATGCCTCCTTTGCTTATTTGCTTATTTTTTTTTGCAATCTGTATTTGTTATTGCAATGGTATTATGTGATAAAACAACAAAAAATAAACTAGAAATTTTTTCAAGTAATTCCATTTTTTGAGAAAAATATGTTTTAAAGATACGGCAGAATATGATATAATTAAAGTAACTATAAAGTAGGAGATAAAAGAAAATGAATATAGGATTAATTGCGCATAACAGCAAGCGAACATTGCTGGAAGATTTTTGTATTGCATATAAAAGAATTTTTTCAAAACATGAATTATATGCAACAGGAACAACAGGAAGAAGAGTGGAAGAAGTGACAAACTTAAAAGTACATAAATTTCTTCCGGGAAGTATTGGAGGAGACAAACAGTTTATGGAGATGATAGAGAGAAATGGCATGGATATGGTATTATTTTTCTACAATCCAGCTATGATTGATCCGAAAGAACCGGATATCTATGAAATTTCCACGCGATGTGACCAATACAATATTCCAATAGCTACCAATATTGCAACGGCAGAATCTTTAATTTTGGGATTGGACAGAGGAGATTTAGACTGGAGATTACTGTAAGCTCTTTGAACTAGCTGTTTTATGAAAAGAACGGTAAAGTAAAAAGACCGAAAAGTCCAGAAAATACAATTTGGAGGATACAGACATATGTCGATCAATGACATTGAGAATTTATTTCTTTTTGCAGGCGGTCTGGGCATGTTCTTATTTGGAATGCACAGTATGTCAGACGGTATACAAAAAAGTACCGGAAGCAAAATGCAAGAGCTTCTTGGAATTCTGACAAATAACAGACTGGTTGCTGTTCTGGTAGGAGCGCTGATCACAGCGATTATTCAGAGTAGCGGTGCGACTACAGTTATGGTAGTCGGATTTGTAAACGCAGGAATTATGACGCTTGGACAAGCTGTAGGCGTTATTATGGGTGCTAACATTGGTACATGTATCACATCATGGATCGTATCACTTGGACAGCTAGGAGACAGCTTTAAAGCGATTTCTCCTTCTCTTTATGCGCCACTGCTAGTTGGATTGGGTGCATTTTTGATTATGTTTTCCAAAAAACAGAAAAAGAAAAATATCGGCGATATTTTAATCGGTCTGGGACTGCTCTTTATCGGTCTTGATTTTATGAAAAACTCAGCTGCTGATTATATGGAACTGCCAATCTTTACACAGGCGTTTGCCTTATTTGGAAGCAATCCATTCTTAGGCGTTCTGATCGGTGCTGTTGTTACAGGAATTATGCAGAGTTCTTCTGCATCAGTTGGTATTTTGCAGACGTTAGCTGCCACAGGCGGTGTGGTAACAACAAGTTCAGCAATTTATATCAGTCTTGGTTCTAATATAGGATCTTGTTTTACCGCATTATTATCTAGTATGGGAGCGCCAAGAAATGCAAAGCGTGCTGCTGTGATACATTTGTCATTTAACGTGATAGGTACGATTATTTTTGGAATTGCTATGTTTGTATTTTTCAAATTTAATCCAGTATTTGCCACAGCCGGAATCGGAAGTGTGGGAATTTCCGTTTTCCATACAATCTTTAATATCGTCTGTACGATTTTACTGTTCCCATTTGCTAATTATCTTGTGAAATTATCAGGAATTATCATAAAAGGAAAAGATGAAGAAGACGTGGAAGAAAGTGATGAATGCGTAACACTGCGCCATCTGGACGAACGTATTTTGGAAAGCCCTTCCTTTGCGGTAGAAAATGCAATTTTAGAAGTTGTTCATATGGGAAAAATTACACAAAATAATTTAAAATGTGCATATGAGGCAATTTTGGAACATGACCATGAAAAGATGGAACAAGTATATAAAACAGAAAAGACCATTAACAGCATGGAAAAGATGATTACGGAATATCTCGTAAAAATCAGCAATCTGTCTCTGAATGAGATGCAGCACAATACCATCAACAATTTGTTCTACTCTGTCAGCGATATTGAACGTGTCGGAGATCATACAGAAAATCTGATTGAATTGGTGGATGTGAAAGATCGTGAGCCAATTATCTTTTCAGAAATGGCACAAGAAGAGCTGAAAGAGATTATGGAGCTTGTATATAAGGCCTTTTCATTTGCGGTCGAAGCCAGAGAAAAACATAGCATTGATGCTGCAAACAAGGTATCTAAATATGAAGATTTGGTAGACAGTATGGAAGAAGAACTCAGAGAGACACATATCGAGCGACTTTCCAAACAGCTCTGTTCTCCAACAAACGGTGTCATTTTCTTGGATATTATCAGCAATCTGGAAAGAATATCCGATCATGCTTACAATCTTGCCGGATATTTAATGTCAGAAGAATAAAAAATTAGAAAACCATTTGATTTCAAAATCAGAAGAAGGGATTCTGCAAAACAGAAATATTTGCAGAATCCCTTTTTTCGTTTTCCATCTTATTTAATAAAAAGTTTGCTGGCATTTTAAAAGGCCATCCGATAAAATCTCCATTGTTCGTTGATAAGAACTAGATGCCTCCGAATAAATATCATAGATGCCTGTTTTTTCTTCTAGATGTTCCACATCGTCAAGAGGCAAAATATAATATTTAGAACCATTATTTTGAAAACGATATACCCATGTAGGCAGAACATCAACCTGTTTGATCGATATCGTTCCATCTTGAGATTGATGAAGAGATAAGGTAACCATAACTCCATCTTCAGTGTGTCCGGTTGGCATTTCATCCATCAGATAAATACGCTGGTTACTGAGAGCATTCCCAGTAGAATAAATACAAAATGTTTTTCTTGTGCCATCTGTACTCGTCAAAACATCAATAGGCTGTATGACATGAGGATGACCGCCGATAATAGCATCAATTCCTATGTCGCATAGTTTTTGTGCGATTTGATCTTGATAAGTTGCTTCTGTAAGCTGATATTCTTCACCCCAATGAATGTTCATGAGAAAGAAACGAACATCTTGTTCTTTCATTTCTGCTATACTTTTCTCTACCTCACGATAAAAAGGATCTAAATTGTCATATTGAAATGTATTGAGTAAAGAAGCAGAAGTCTGATCCATAATCATTCCATTTAAAGAAGTGCCATCTCCGTCATTTGGCGTTTCATATACATAATTGAGAAATCCTACTTTTACACCTGATATCTCAGCAATATAATAGGGCGGTTTTTCCAAAGAAGAACGTGCTCCTGTGTGAGCGATTTGCTTCTGCTCATAAATGTCAAGTGTTCTGGCAAAACCTTGTTCTAAGGAATCATAAATATGATTTGTTGCCAAAAACTGCAGATCAATACCGCTGTCTCTCATATTTTCAATGATACAATCAGGCGCATTAAACATTGGATAACCAGAATAGCCAAGTTCTGCTCCGCCAAGAGAACCTTCAAATTCTGCCGTCATAAAGTCAGGCTGACTGTAATACGGTGTAATATAGCGAAAGACACTGGAAAAATCGTAATTTCCATTTTCATCTGGGTAAGATGTCATAAAAGGAGAGTGCAGCAAAATACATCCAGTTGAACCAATCGTAAAGTCGACTTCCGGATAAGAAACTAGAGTTGGTGCAGAAGTTTCTGTTTCAACAGAAGGGACTGCCTGCGAAGGAGCAGAAGGAAAAAAGAAAGAGATTGCAAAACGGATGAGAGAAATAAATCCAAATAGGATGAGACAGAACAGTACAACAATAGTACAAAGTAGTATATATTTTTTTTGTTTTTTCCTTCTGCGTTTTTTCTGTTTGGCAGTCATAGGACTTTTTCTTTTTTGATAGTGCGCCTGTTTTATCTTAGCGTGGCGAATCGCCCGCTTTGTCTGTTTTTTTAGTTGTTTTTGTTTTTCTTCATTTGTCATATACGCTTATCCTCTCAAAGCTTTTTTTTCATCATACCGCTTTTTAGATAAAATTGCAAAGAAAAGAATAAGGATAAAAGAGAATGTATGTTACCTGAGCAGGAGAGAAAGGGTCTTTAATCAGCCAACTCTTCCCACTTTATGTATAATTCTTCCAGTTCTTGAGAAATAGTGGCTTTTTCTTTGCTTAATTTGATACATTCACTTACATTTGTAAAGATTTCTTCTTGGGACATGAGCGTATCAATCTCGGCATCGCGTTCTTCCAGCTCTTGAATGCGGGCTTCTGTTTTGGTAAGATCATTTTGGCGTTTTCTCAGTTTTGCTTGTTCTTCTTTTTTTTGTTGCCAGTCAAGTTTTGTAGTACTGATAGATTCTGGTTTTTCTTCTGTTTGAGAAGTGCCGGCATAGATCGCGGTCAACTCTTCTTTTTTTTCTAAATAGTAATCATAATTTCCAATATAGTTGACAAGAGTATTTCCAGTTAAATCCATAATTCGAGTCGCAGTTTGATTGATAAAATAACGGTCATGGGATACATAAAGCAATGTTCCAGTATATTTACGCAGAGCATTTTCTAAAATTTCTTTTGAGACAATATCCAAATGATTTGTAGGCTCATCAAGGATAAGAAAATTAGCTTCAGAAAGCATCAGTTTTGCCAAAGAAACACGACCTCTTTCGCCGCCGCTTAAATCAGAAATACGTTTAAATACATCGTCTCCAGTAAATAAAAATGCGGCAAGAATATTGCGAATTTCTGTATTTGTCATGTTTGGATAAGCATCAGAAATCTCTTCAAACAAAGTTTTTTCCATATGAAGAACATGATGTTCCTGATCATAATATCCGATTTTAACCTTACTTCCAAGTGTGAACTTTCCAATATCAGGAGAGAGGTATTTATTGATAATTTTC
>CBCTVZ010000074.1:0-10671 GCA_965150505.1 uncultured Robinsoniella sp.
ACCGCAAAACTCCTCGAATTGGAAGATGTTTTTATATCTGATATTTCTACTTCTATGCCTATCTATTTTTTACTTTACCCCCAAGTAAAGTTTACAACCTTTTTTTCATATGAATCTTTTTATCTTTAATTCTATTTTGGCAGTTTAAAAGAACTCTTCAATGATACAATTCGATTAAATACAAGCGCCTCTGGTTTGGAATCCCTTGCATCCACACAGAAATATCCCTGTCTTACAAACTGGAAGCTGTCATATGCTTTTGCTTCTTTTAAAGCTGGTTCTACATAACATTTTCTGACAGTTAAGGAATTTGGATTCAGATTCAAAGATCCGTCTTCATTGTAAACTCCTTTTTCTTCATCAATGATATTTTCATACAGACGCACTTCTGCTTCCACCGCTGTCGGTGCAGCTACCCAGTGAATCGTTCCTTTTACTTTTCTTCCTGTAAATCCTGTGCCACACTTTGTTTCTGGATCGTATGTACAGTGGATTTCTGTCACATTTCCATTTTCATCTTTTATAAAACTTTCACATTTCACAAAATATGCGTGCATCAGACGCACTTCATTTCCTGGGAACAGACGGAAATATTTTTTTGGAGGATTCTCCATAAAGTCTTCTCTATCAATATATAATTCACGGCAGAATGGAACGGTTCTCTTTCCGAGTTCTTCATTTTCCAGATTGTTTTCTACATCCAGATATTCGATCTGACCTTCTGGATAATTGTCAATAATCAGTTTAATCGGATCTAATACTGCCATCATACGAGATTTTTTCAATTTTAAATCTTCTCTGATACAATATTCCAGCATTGCATAATCAACAGAACTGTTGCTCTTGCTGACACCGCACAATTCCACAAAGTTTTTGATGGATTCCGGTGTAAATCCTCTTCTTTTCAGCGCTGCGATGGAAACAAGTCTAGGATCATCCCATCCGTCTACAATTCCTTCTTCCACAAGACGTTTGATATAACGTTTTCCTGTGACAACGTTTGTCAGATATAATTTTGCAAACTCAATCTGTTTTGGAGGATGTGGATACTCCAGTTCTCTTACAACCCAATCATATAAAGGTCTGTGATCCTCAAATTCCAGTGTACAAATTGAATGTGTGATTCCTTCAATCGCATCTTCAATCGGATGTGCAAAATCATACATCGGATAAATGCACCATTTATCTCCTGTTCTGTGGTGAGTCATATGAGCTACACGATAAATGATCGGATCTCTCATATTGATATTTGGAGATGCCATGTCAATTTTTGCTCTCAGCACTTTCTCTCCATCCTGATATTTTCCATCTTTCATATTCTGGAATAATTCCAGATTTTCCTCAACACTTCTATTGCGGTATGGACTTTCCTTTCCTGGCTCTGTCAAAGTACCTCTGTATTCACGGATTTCTTCTGGAGATAAATCACAGACATACGCTTTTCCTTTTTTAATCAATTTTACAGCCGCTTCATACATCTGGTCAAAATAATCAGATGCAAAAAACAGACGATCTTCCCAATCAGCGCCAAGCCATTTGATATCTGCTTTAATGGATTCTACGAATTCTTCTTTTTCTTTTGTCGGGTTTGTATCATCAAAACGCATATTAAATTTTCCATGATACTTCTGTGCAAGACCATAATTTAATAAAATGGATTTTGCATGGCCGACATGGAGATACCCGTTTGGTTCTGGTGGAAATCGTGTACAAACGGTTTCACATTTTCCTTCCTGTAAGTCTTTATCAATAATCTGCTCAATAAAATTTTTGGAAACTACTTCTTTTTCTATTTTTGTATCTTCCATTTTGAACCTCCTGACTCTTTCCTTTTCCTATTTTTCTCTTTTTTATTTTTTACATCAAAAAATAAGTTTCTCGTCCATCATATCATAAAATTTTTCAAAATACAACGTTTACCGTCAACTATTGATTGTATCTGTCAAAAAAAACTGGTAGAATAGAACTATTCGAACCGTTTTTTGGAGGTCTTTTTTTATGTATTATTTTATTATCAATCCTGCCTCATGCAGTGGCAAAGGACGTTCTATCTGGACACAGATTAAAATAGAATTATCACGCCGAAATGTCTCTTATCAATGTGCCTTTACGCAAAAGCCAGGAGATGCCACTTCTCTTGCTTCTTCCTTTTCTTTGGCTTCTCCCTGCACAATTATTGCTGTCGGCGGAGATGGAACGGCAAATGAAGTTTTAAATGGACTCTGTCTTGATAAAGAAATCCGTTTTGGCTATATTCCAACTGGCTCTAGCAATGATCTGGCAAGAGGTCTTGGCATTCCATCAGATCCTTTGCAAGCTCTATCTTGTATATTGGATTCTCCAAAACTTACTTTTATGGATATTGGTATGATAAAAGATGCTTCCCATGAGAAACGTTTTGCTGTCAGCTCTGGCATCGGATTTGATGCCGGAATCTGTCATGAGGCTTTTCATTCTCCTATCAAAGCGTTTTTAAATCGTTTTCACTTAGGCAGACTGACTTATACGGCAATCGCTCTCCATCAGTTCTTTGCCATCAAACTTTCTGCTATGAAATTAATTTTAGATAAGAAAGAAACTTTCTCTTCCAAAAAGGCATATATGGCAGCTATCATGAATCACCCATGCGAAGGAGGCGGGATCTATTTTTGCCCAGATGCTTCCTGCTATGATGGTTCTTTTGATATTTGCGTGATAGAAGGACTGCCTCGCATTGCTGCTGTCTTTGTTCTTCTTTCTGTTTTCCGAAAAAAGCATACAAAATTCCGTCACGTTCATATTTTTCATTGTAAAGAAGCCACAATCAAGACAAAAGATTCCCTGCCTGTTCATATGGACGGAGAAGTCTTTGGCGTATGTCAAAATTTTTCTGTCTCCATGATGGATCAGAAGCTTTGTGTCATCACAAAATAAGTTCTTTTCTATCAGGTATTAAATGTCCCACAACCTAAGAATGGAGCGATATTCTAAAGAATACCATCCCAATGATTGACATAGAACCTAAAAATCAAGATATAAAAATGCCTCAAAGAAGTACGATGATATTCTTCTTTTGAGGCATTTCTGTTTTTTATCTTTTAATTGAATCCATAAAATTTCTGTGTAATCTTATATGCTGTGACAGAGACTTTTCGTCCTGTTTTTCCTGGAAGATTCATTGTGCTTCCAAGCAGTCCCATACGCAGTTTATAATACAGGCGTGTATCGCTCTTTTTTAAATACTGCCATAGTTCTTGCTTTTTCTTAAGATTTTCCTCTGTTCCCGAACGAATCAACATGATCGAAGATATTGTTGTGATAATGTCAAGATAACTGATCATATATTTTCGCAATCTTTTATTCGCAATTTTTTGAGACACAAAACAATCAATCATAATCTTGTTCACTCGAATCTGCTGATCTATCCTACGGATCATCACTTCTTCATTGACAGACTGATCTTCTCTTCCAATAAAGTAATGATAAAAGTTTACATCGAGATAAATCATTTTTTTAACGCTTGGAAGAGGCTGGTATACAAACAGGTTGTCCACATAAAAGGTATGTTTTGGCAATTCCAGCCCGCACTCTCTAAGCAGTTTTGTTCTATAAATTACAGAGTGCATTAAAATATAATGACCTTTATGAAGTTTTTTCATATCATCCCATGTAAAAACTTCTCCAATAGGAAAAGCGGAACGATACTGCATTACTTTTTTTCTCTTTGCTCCAACTTTATCATAGATAAAGTTGCTGATCATCATGTCTACGGTATCCGGTCCTCCTACAAGTTCCTTCAAGGTATCCAAAATTTTCCGGTACGCCTCTGGATCTACCCAGTCATCGCTGTCTACTACTTTGTAATACAGCCCTGTGGCATTTTTCAGCCCTGTATTGACAGCTTCCCCGTGGCCTCCATTTTCCTGATGAATCGCTTTTACAATATCTGGATATTTTTTCTGGTATTCATCTGCAATCTCTGCTGTTCTATCTTTTGATCCGTCATCTACAATTAAAATCTCTACATCTCTTCCTCCCACTAAAAGAGAATCTATACATTTCTCCATGTATGCTTCTGAATTGTAACATGGTATTGCGATTGAAAGTATCTTCATTTCATTACCCTTTCTGCTCTTTTTCATATTTTTCCTGCCCAAGTCGAATATCTAAATATTTTACATAAGAGTAGAACGCTGCCGGAATAGGATATTCTCTCTCTGTTTTTTCAGGTTCTACAAATATCATTCCATCGTGTTCTCTTTCCGATTCCTCTACCCATACCACATATCCAATCATATGCCATTCTACATGACTGAAAATGTGCTTTGATGATTCTAATTTCTGTATCCGAATTGGAGAAAAGTCCATTTCCTTTACTTTTTTTAAAATTTGCGTTTCTTCGAGATGACCTTCCCAGTTTGGCAGTTCATATAATCCTGACAAAAGTCCTTTCATCGGTCTCTTTCGGATTGCTGCCTTCTCCCCGTCTCTTATAATTAAAACTGTTCTCTCCTCAATACGTCTTTCTTTCTTTTTTTTCTTGACTGGAAAATCCATTACATTTCCCTGTCTATGTGCTTTGCAAAGACCAGCAAGCGGACAATGATCGCATTTTGCCATGCCATTCGGGATACAGACGGTAGCTCCTAATTCCATCAGCGCTTGATTAAACGCTCCTGGTCGTTCTTTTGGAATAATCGCCTGTATTTGCTCTTCCATCTTCTTTTTTACAGATAGTTTTGTGATATCTTCATAAGAGGCTGTCACTCTTGACAATACTCTCAGCACATTTCCATCTACAGCTGGAACAGCGATGCCATACGCAATCGAAGCAACTGCGCCTGCCGTATAACTTCCTATCCCAGGAAGCTTTAATAATTTTTGATAATCCGAAGGAAGTTTCCCACCATACTCTTCTTTCATTAAGATTGCTGCCTTTTGCATATTTCTCACGCGGTTATAATATCCAAGCCCTTCCCAAAGCTTTAAAAGCCGCTCCTCTTCACAATCTGCCAATTCTGAAATATCAGGCAAATTTTCCAAAAACCGTTCAAAAAAAGGTTTGACAGCATCTACTCTCGTCTGCTGAAGCATGATTTCAGATACCCAGACACGATATGGTGTCGGCTCTTCTCTCCATGGCAAAATCCTTGCATTTTCATCATACCACTTTAGTAAAGGTTTTACAATTTCTTCTATCATAATTTTTTTCAATTTTCCTCATTTTTTCTGAATATTATTTAAAAAAATGCTGTGAAAAACGTCTGCTTCCAGAAAATATGATTTTTCTAAAATTTCCTAAAAGCAGTCCGTTTTCGCAGCATCCTTTCATTCGTTCATCATCCGTTTTCTATCGATAATAGCAAATAATCGGTATTCCAGGATAAATATTGTCATAAATCATCTTTGCTTTATCAGATGGAAGATTTACACATCCATGAGAACCATTGCTGATATAAATTTGTCCTCCAAATTCTGGTCTCCAAGAAGCATCGTGCAGTCCTATACCGCCGTTAAATGGCATCCAATACTGTACTTCTACTCCATCTTCATATCCCTCGCCTTTTAAAATAGACGGTGATTCTTTATAATATAGGGTATACGTTCCACCTGGTGTTGTTCTGTCAGGGATCGTCATATCTCCGCTGACACAATCTGTAGAAACAAGCTCTTTTCCATCAATATATAACCAAACATGCTGTCTTGACAGGTCAATTTCTATATAGCTGTCTCCAAGATCACAATTTTCCCAGCTGACTGCTTCCTGTTCAAACAGAGCATATCGAATATTTTGTGTTCCCTCTGTAATCCACTGTTTTACTTCTTCCACTTCAGCTGCCTGATCGATCTTCCAGCCATATCCACTTCCTCCGCTCACTGTAACAACACTTCCGTCATTTGTTGTAAAATGTCTATCTTTATTATAAGTGTCATATTTTTCAGCAAGCTCTGCCACATATGCCGCCAGTTTTTCATCGTTAAAATACACATCAAACGTTGTTTCATCAAAAGAAATCCAATCTTTTATGATAGAACCATCTAAAACTTCTCTGTTCGATCCAAAGATATATTCAATCTCCGTACTCAAATATTGATTCAGCTGTTTCACTGCACTGTTCATTGCTGCATCATCCTGTCTGCGTGTCGGTTCTACATAACATCCCAATTCTTCTAAAGAAATCTCTGTCGCTCCTGTCTCAACTGCATTTTTTACAGCTTCTATCACTGCTTCTTGATTTAACGTATTTCCTTCTACCTCAGGCACAATTTCATACGTCTCTCCATTTTTACTAATATAGGCATTTTGAGGCTGGACGATATTTTCTTCTTTAAAACAAGCCATATTTTTTACACTTTTCTGTAAAGACTCTGCACTATAGGAGGTCAATGTATTAAAAGTATATAAATACGTTGTATTCAGACATTCCGGCCATAAAAAAGGATTTTGTCGATCCTTTGCCTGCTCAACTTCCCCTTTTGGCGTATATCCATATCCTAAATCAGCTGATGTCAAATACTCTGTCACATCGCCTCGTTCTTTGACAGCAATCTGATATGTGGCAATCTCATCACCTATATAATGATTAAATTCTTCTACGGTATCTTCTGAGACATCTATTCCATTGATTCTTGTATTTAAAAAGAAACGATCTTGAAAATGGTAAACACCTGCTGCATAAACGCCAGCGACAGCCAAAACCGCCAATCCGCCAATCGTTCCTAATACAATCTTCCACACTTTTTTCTTCTTTTTCGGCTTCTCTTCTTTTTCTCCTGCCTCAAAATTTTCAAGTTGTTCTCTATAATTTATATCTTGCTGTGCCATGCGCAATACT
Organism: uncultured Robinsoniella sp.; assembly: GCA_965150505.1. GTDB lineage: Bacteria > Bacillota > Clostridia > Lachnospirales > Lachnospiraceae > JAGZHZ01. The sequence continues at coordinate 6,816 of CBCTVZ010000074.1, forward strand.
TGCTGACGCCGTTCTTCTTCTGTATAATGAAACTCCTGACTCTCCTCAGTATCATCTGAATTTGAACAATGCTCCTGTGTCGTATGTTCCTGCGCTTGTGCTTCCTCTGTCCTATCTCTATCTGACTGTATATTTTCAAGTTCTTCTTCCTTTTGGACACTTTTCTGAAGCTCCTCAGCGCAAATGTGAGGTATATCTGAATCACTTTTTGTTTCTTCTTTCTCCTCCTGACCATCTGCACTTTCATTTACCTCATCTGCGTTTTTTTGTGGCTCTTCTTCCTTTGTCGCAGCAGTCAGTTCTTCTGGCATTGTGTCACATTTCATGCCACAGAAAGAACAGAATCGATCACCCTCTCTTAGAACGCCTCCACAATTTGCGCAAATTCTATTCTCCTTTGTCTCTTCTTTTTCTTCTATATTTTCTATATTTTCTTTCCATTCGTTCTTCTCAATATCATCATATGTGGGTGGTTCTTCTAATTGAATTGTGTTTTCCACCTGATTTTCTTCTGATCCTGTTATCTTTTCTTCTGATCCTGTCACGGTATCCTCTGTATCCATCTCATCTAAAAATGTCTCTTCGTTCGTCTCAGGATCATTCAAAAATATTTCATCTGTTTTTTTTCCTTTTGTGGTTTCGGCCATTTTATCCCTCTTATTCTTTACTTCTTTATCAGGTATTTCTCTAGGATCTGATCTTTTTTGATCCTTATACCTGATCCTTTATTTTTCAGAATCTGCTCTGATTCTTGTATCCATTTATTTTTCTGTATCGAGATCATTTTTCCCGAATCTTTATTATCATATCATCTTATCTTTTATTTTAAAAGGGTATTTTTCTTAAAGTTTCTTTATAATAAATGTCGGATATCCAGCTTTTCTCAGCCTTTGTTCCATGCGTACTGCATTATTCAGATTTTCAAATGATCCGCTTATGACTTTTTGATATCCCCCCTCTGAAATGATTGCTGCTGGAAATCCATCCTCCATCAGTCTTTGTGCCATCGCTTCTGCATACTTTTTATTGCGATAAGCGCCTACTTGAACATGATACCTTCCACCTTGTTGGCCTACCGTTTCTAAAATCGCATCTGCGATTTTTTTTGCTATTTCATCAAACTGGCTGTCAAAGCGTTCATTATCTCGATCCGAGTTTATAAAACCAGCTTCAATCAAAACTGCCGGCATTTTTGTACGGCGCAAAACTGCAAGATTTGGCCGTTCTTTCACACCAATATTGCGAAATCCTAATTCTGACAGATTTTGATTGATTTTTTCTGCAAGCACTGCTTTTTCTCCAGATTTATCAAAAACAAGCGTCTCTACTCCCTCATACTGGTTTGGATTCTCACTTGAATTTCTGTGAAACGAGATAAACCAATCTGCATCTGCCGCATTTGCCATCTGAGCTTTTTGAAATGGCGAATCATAGACATCGTCTATTCTTGTATAAACCACCTCTTCTCCAGCATCCTGCAGTAAATCTCCGACTGCCAAAGCAAGATTTAATACATCTTCCTTTTCTTGTCTCCCTTCATATACAGCTCCAGGATCTTTTCCTCCATGTGGAGGATCTATTTTGCGTTTTTATTCTCTTTTTTTAAGCTCCTTAAGTGAAAAATATTTCTTACTGACAAAAACGATATACCATTTTGATCTGGATTTCTTATTGACAAAAACGATATATTATTTCAATTTGTTTTTCCTCTACCTTAATCTCTTCAATCAGCTCTAGGATAATGGCTCTTTTCATCCATTCTTCTACTACAAATTTTCCGTTGTCAAGTGAAGACTCATTTTTGCAATCATTTCCTTTTTGTTTCTTTTTCAAATCTAAAATCTGCTCTTTTAATAGTTCTTCTTTCTTTTCCTTCTCTCTTAAGATGTGTTCCTTTTGTTTATTCCATTCATTTAAAATATCTGGAAAAATTTTTTCTAAATCATGAGAAAGGATCTCTTTCAATTCTGTGTACCGTACCGTATGCGGCGTACAATATTTTTTTCCCATACGAATATATGTGCCGCAGCAATAACGCATTTTTTCTCCTTCTCCTTTTTTTATCAGCATATGCCCACAATCCTGACATTTTATTAATCCTGCAAATACGTTTTTTTCTGCCCTTGTGCCTGTTATATGTGTTTTCTTATTTAAAAGTCGTTGTGTTCTATCCCATGTCTCTTTGTCAATGATCGCTTCCTGTGTCCCCTCCACAACAACCCATTCTTCTTTTTTCTTTATTTTTTGTCTTCCATATATTTCCTGATATTTTTTTCCCTGTACCATATTTCCTATATACATTTCATTTTGCAAAATCTTATGAATCGTAGAATACGTCCAATAAACAGACGATTTTTTCCTATTTCCATTTTTGTAGTTTTCTCCATTTTCTCTCTTATATTCAGAAGGACATAAGATCTTATGATCATTTAACCATCTTGCTATGCTATTTTTGCCATATCCCTCCCCATACATTTTAAAAATTTTGCGCACGATCTCTGCCGCATATGTATCAATTATAAGTTTATTTCTATCCAGAGGAGATTTTCTATATCCATATGATGCAAATGCACCGATAAACTTTCCTGTTTCCTGTTTTGTTCTCATCGCTGCATGAACTTTTCTGGAAATATCACGGGCATACTGTTCATTCAAAAGATTTTTTATCGGTATCATCAAATCATACTGTTTTTTTTCACTGTCAATTCCATCTATAATCGAAATAAAACGTACATTCCGCTCTGGAAAATAACGTTCCAGATACATTCCTGTTTCCAAATAATCTCTTCCAAATCTTGACAGATCTTTTACGATGACACAGTTAATTTTTCCTTCTTCAATGTCATGAATCATCCTGCAAAAAGATGGACGTTTAAAGTTTGTTCCGCTCCATCCATCATCGATATAAGTATCAACCAATTTTAAATCATGTTGTCTGCAAATAAATTCATGTAAAAGTTCTCTCTGATTTTTTACACTGTCGCTCTCTGACTTATCGCCATCCTCCCTTGACAGACGAATATATGCCGCTGTCTTAAAGTTCATAAATATCCCTCATTTATCAATATTTCTCTTATGTACAGCGTATTCCCTTCTTTTGATATATATGTATGTCAGAGTATGTTTTAAAAAATATTACCGCATCTTTCCTTCCTCATGCCCCGGATCAATCACAATTTTAGCCATACTTTTCCTCACATTTTTCTCTTTTTTACATCATATTCAAAAAACTTGTCCTTGTTACTGCTCTTCTTTTTCTTTTGTAGTGCCACAACATACCATATATAGATGAAATTGTTTTATTTTAATCTATATTTAGTATGCAATATATATTTTTACATTTTTCTCAAATTGTATCTAAAAAAAAACAATTTTTTTGAATTTTCCTCTTGCATTTTTTTAGCAATGTGTATATAATGTCATTTGTAAGGAACAAGGCTCGTTGGTCAAGCGGTTAAGACGCCGCCCTCTCACGGCGGAAACAGGGGTTCGATTCCCCTACGAGCTGCTAAAAACCTCAGTGATTTCACTGAGGTTTTTTATTGTTTATAACAATACTCTAACATTTATCTATTGCTTATAAGTATGTTCTGTCGAAAAATTATTTACTATGATAACAATCTTATTCAAAGTTTCTACATCTTTAAAATTCCAATATGTTTATATTTCTACGGATTTACATTCCATTTCAAAAAGCATCCTCCTTCCTTAAAATTCCAATATGTTTATATTTCTACAAAGGCTTTTTCTATTATTGATCCAGATAACACCACGCTTAAAATTCCAATATGTTTATATTTCTACCAGAAGGAAGTTTTTTCTGACCGATTTTTTAAGCCTTAAAATTCCAATATGT
>CBCTVZ010000075.1:0-10570 GCA_965150505.1 uncultured Robinsoniella sp.
CGCACAGTGTACCGATGCCCGTGTCAATATCGTGACAAAAGATTTGTTTGTCAAGTATGATACGGTAGAAAAGTTTGCGTATGCGGATCAGGAAGAGTTAGAACAAGATATCAGACCGACAGGATTTTATCGAAATAAGGCAAAAAATATTATTGCCTGTATGAAAGTGATTCATGAGAAATATCACGATGAAGTTCCGTCTGATTTAGAGGAATTGACAGCGCTTGCAGGCGTTGGCAGAAAGACGGCGAATGTGATTCGAGGAAATATTTACCATGTTCCAAGCATTGTTGTCGATACTCATGTAAAACGAATTTCAAAAAGACTGGGGCTTACAAAAGAAGAAGATCCGGTAAAAATAGAATATGAGCTGATGGAGGTACTGCCAAAGGATCATTGGATTTTGTATAATATTCAAATTATTACATTTGGAAGAGCGATCTGTTTTGCGAGAAGTCCAAAATGTGAAGAATGTTTTTTGAGATCCTACTGTTTGGAAGAGAAAGAAAGACAAAAAAAGCAAAGCAGAAAAAAAGAGGGGAAAACAAAAGAATGAGACAATCTTATGTGGTGGTTGATCTGGAAACGACAGGTCTATCGCCGGAAAATGACAGGATTTTGGAGATTGGAGCGGTCAGACTTGAGGAGGGAAAGATCACACAATCCTTTCAGACGATGATTCGATGCAAAAGAGAAATTCCAGAACTTGTATGGAATCTGACCGGAATCACAAAAGAGATGTGCGAAGAGGGGATGGAGGAAAAAGAAGCATTGGAAGAGTTTTTGCGATTTGCAGGCGAAGATCCTCTGATTGGGCATAATCTTTTGTTTGATTTTAAATTTTTAAAGTGGAGTTTTGCAAGACATGGGATCGTTTTTGACAGGCAAGGAATGGATACGCTGAAAATTGCGCGTGTGTGCCTGCCAGAACTTCCGAGCAAAAAATTAGAATCTCTATGCAGTAATTATCAGATCCACCAGAAAAGACACCATCGCGCTCTTGATGATGCAAGCGCGACAGCAGAATTGTTTTTATGTATGAAAGAACAGTTTTTTGAGACAAATCCAAATTATTTTGAACCTGTTTTGATGAATTGTAAGGTAAAGAAACAAAGCGCAGCCACAGAATCGCAAAAACGATACTTGATAGATTTGATAAAATATCATAAAATACACATAGATGTCTCAATAGGGGAGCTAAGTAGAAGCGAGGCATCACGGATGATTGATCGAATTATTTTACAGTATGGAAGGAAAAAAGGTGAATAATAATGATGAAATTAAACACAAAGAAAAAGAAAATGGCAGCGGCAATCATGTGCGGAGTTTTAGTTGTTGTGATGGTAGTTCCAATGATTTTGAGCGCTGTGATGAGCTTTATGTAAGTGGAAAAGCAAGAGGAGTATAAACGTATGAAAGTCAGAAAGTTACTGTTTACAGTATTGACAGTGGGAATGGTTTCTAACTTTTGGGTCTATGCACAGGCACAGGAAAATAATACGATTCAGCAGGGAGTCAGTATCGGCGGAGTCAATGTGTCAGGAATGACAGAAGAAGATGCCAAAGCGGCAGTCGATGCAAAAGTAGAAACCATGAAAACAGATCTGTTTACTGTAAAAATTGGTTCAAAAGAAACACAGGCTACGGCTGAGGAACTTGGAATTGTATGGAGCAATACAGATGTGGTGGAAGATGCGTCTTTGCTGGGAATGAAAGGAAATTTAATCCAGCGTTATAAAGATAAAAAAGATCTGGAAAAGCAACCGCATAATTTTGAATTAGAGTTTTCAGCAGATAAAAGTAAGATACAAGCATTTATTGAAAACAAATGTAAAGCGTTTGAGACAGAGAGAGTGGATGCCACAATAGAAGATGACGGATATGGTGGATTCAATATCATTGAAGGCGTGGCAGGAACAAAAATTAATATAGAAGAATCGGTAAAAGCTGTTTTAAATTATATAGAAAATGAATGGCAAGGCGGCAGCGGTACGATTTCACTTGTGGTAGAGGAAGATGCGCCGCATGGCAGTACAGAAGAATTAAGTCAGATTCAGGATTGTCTTGGATCAGCTACAACGTATTATACAATGGGCGACCGAGGCGTTAATGTCGAAGTTGGAACACAGAAAATTTCTGGCCATCTGTTATATCCAGGAGAAGAATTTTCTGTGACAGAGCAGCTTGTGCCATTTACAGCAGAAAATGGATATAATTTAGCGCCTGAGTATAGCGGAGCTAGAGTTGTAAATGGATACGGCGGAGGAATCTGTCAGGTTTCCACAACGTTATATAATGCGCTGTTAGATGCTGAACTTGAGATTGTGGAGCGTCATAATCATACATACAGTGTCGGCTATGTCGATGCTTCTATGGATGCAGCGATTGCAGAGGATGTTATGGATCTGAGATTTAGAAATAATTATGACACACCGATCTTTATTTCAGGAAATGCGTACGGCGGAACGGTTTCGTTTTATATTTACGGAAAAGAGACAAGATCTCCAGACAGAACCGTTACTTATTACAGTACAGTGGAAAGCTATACAGAACCAGAAGGAACGGTATTATTTGCAAAGACCGATGCAAATGTAGGATATCTGTATCAAACTCAGTATGCGCAAAAAGGAATGACAGCTACACTTTGGAAATCTGTGACAGAAAATGGGGAGACAACAGAAACACAGGTCAATACAAGTTATTATCAGCCAATGAAAAATGGATATGAAGTAGGTGTTCTGCTTCCTGATGGGTCTACCTCGTCTGCAATGTATACAGCGATTGCAAGCGGAGATTTAAGTCAAGTGCAGAGTGTGATTGCGGGAGGCGGAGGAGCAACGCCTCAGACAGAAGCATGGCAGCCAGAAACGTGGCAGACTGAGACATGGCAAACGGAGACATGGCAGACAGAAGCGTGGCAGCCGGAAATGTGGCAGACCGAGACGTATGAGGCAGATCCGCCTGAGACGGAAGCTCCGGTTGTGACAGATCCAGAGACAGCAGTAGAGTAAATCGTAAAAAGAAAAAAGGCAGGAAAAGGAAACGAAATGAAAGAATATGAGTTTTCTTTTCCTGTTTTTCTTATTTTTAGAAAAAAATGGGTTAGAAGTCATTCCTATTTGACTTCAATGGGATGATGTATTAAAATAGAAAGCAATATTTCAATGAAAAATGAAAATAGAAAGCAATCTTTCAATGAAAAGAAAAGCAGAAATCTCATGACTTTAGTCAGGAGAAGTTGAAGGAGATATACTGTCAGTAAAAAAGAAAATGGCAGTTTTGAATAGAAAACAGAGAAAGAAAAAACAGAAAGTGAAAAAAAGATGAAAATAGGAAAGGTATCAGAGATGGTGATGAAACACACCATTTTAAAACAACTTGGCGCACAGAGAGAAGAAGTGCTTGCAGGACCAGAGATTGGACAAGATTTTGCACTGATACAGGGAAAAGAATGGATCAGCGGCGCTTCAGCGGTACAAGTTTGCTATAAAAAAGAAGATGCTGCGTTTGCGGTGATACGCGCCTTAAATAATCTGTTTTGCAGCGGAAGCGAGGCGACAGGTATTTTTTGTATGGCAGTTTTACCTCCGAAGATGAATCATGAAGAGTGGAACGGTATGATGGAAGTGATTCATAAGATATGCCAAAAGCAGGGCATACAAGTTCTGGGAGGTCATACCGAGACGACAGCGGCAGTGAACGTTCCGATTGTGACGATTACAGGAATTGGCTATACGCCGTACGCAAAGAAAATACAAGAAGGAAAGCTAAAAAATGGTCAGGATCTCGTTATGACAAAGTGGATCGGATTGGAAGGAACGGTTCTTCTGGCTTCCCATAAAGAGAAAGAACTTTTAGAGCGATATCCTTATGCGCTGATCAAAGAAGCGCAGGAATTTACAAAATATCTGACCGTGGAGGATGAAGCGCGAGCGGCGATCCACTTCGGTGCTACAGCTTTGCATGATGTGAGTCAGGGCGGAATACTTACTGCTCTCTGGGAGATTGCAGAGCGTTCAGGAGTAGGACTGGAAGTGGATTTAAAACAGATTTCTATTAGACAGGAGACGGTGGAGATCAGTGAATACGCCGGCGCTAATCCTTACAGTATGCCGTCATCTGGATCTTTACTGATCGGTACAGAAAATGGATATGGTCTGGTCAGAGAACTGGAAAAATTACAGATCAAATCGTCTGTGATTGGAAAAGTGACGGATAAGAAAGAAAGAATCATTCGGAACGGGGAAGAGATTCGTTTCTTAGACCGACCGAAACCGGAAAATTTTGAACAATTTTTGGAAAAGGAAGTAGAAAAGATATGATGCGAGAACAGATTTTAACATTTTTAGAGAGAAATAGCAGAATTGATTTACACGAACTTGCAATTTTGCTTGGCTCAGATGAGACGGTCATTGCAAATGAAGTACAACAGATGGAAAAAGAAGAGATTATCTGCGGATATCATACTTTGATTGACTGGGATAAAACATCTTCTGAAAAAGTGACGGCTTTGATTGAGGTGCGTGTCACTCCACAGAGAGGACAGGGATTTGATTCGATTGCGGAGAGAATCTATAATTATCCAGAAGTACAGTCGGTCTACCTGATTTCAGGAGGATATGATCTGCTTGTAATTTTGGAAGGAAAGACATTAAAAGAAGTATCCGGATTCGTGTCCGATAAACTTTCCACACTGGACAGCGTACTCAGCACAGCGACACATTTTATCTTGAAAAAATACAAAGACGACGGAATTATTTTGTCTAAGAAAAATAAAGATGAAAGGATGCTGGTGACACCGTGAGAAATGCTGTATCAGAAAAAGTAGTGGGGATTGCCCCGTCTGGAATCAGAAAATTTTTTGACATTGTCAGCGAGATGGACGATGTTGTTTCTTTAGGAGTTGGAGAACCAGATTTTGATACGCCGTGGCATATCCGTGATGAGGGAATTTATTCACTGGAAAAAGGACGTACTTTTTATACGTCAAATTCTGGTTTAAAAGAGTTAAGAGAAGAGATTTGTCGTTATTTGAAGAGAAGATGCAATATCTCCTATGATGCGGCAAAAGAAGTGCTGATCACCGTGGGAGGAAGTGAGGCGATTGATCTGGCTATGCGCGCAATGCTTGATCCAGGCGACGAGGTTTTGATTCCTCAGCCTTGCTTCGTATCGTATCTGCCTTGCGCTGTCTTGGCAGGAGGCGTGCCGGTGACAATCAGCCTGAAAGAGGAAAATCAATTCCGCCTGACAAAACAGGAATTGCTAGATGCAATCACAGACAAGACAAAAATTTTAGTTCTTCCATTCCCAAACAATCCGACAGGAGCAATTATGACAAGAAAAGATCTGGAAGAGATCGCAGAGGTAGTCATTGAAAAAGATCTATTTGTATTGTCGGATGAAATTTATTCGGAATTGACATATGACAATGAACACGTTTCGATTGCCAGTCTGCCAGGAATGAAAGAGCGTACCATCACAATGAATGGATTTTCAAAAGCGTATGCCATGACAGGATGGCGTTTGGGATATGCGTGCGGACCAAAGGAGATTATATCTCAGATGACAAAAATTCATCAGTTTGCAATTATGTGCGCGCCGACAAACAGCCAGTATGCCGCTGTGGAAGCATTGCGTCATGGAGATGAAGACGTTAAGATGATGAGAGAAGCATATAATTGTCGGAGAAGATATTTGATGCACGCTTTTGAGGAGATGGGCTTAAAATGTTTTGAACCGTTTGGCGCTTTTTATGTTTTCCCATGTATCAAAGAGTTTGGTATGACATCAGAAGAATTTGCGACAAGACTACTGGAAGAAGAGAGAGTTGCTGTCGTTCCGGGAAGCGCCTTTGGAGAGTGCGGGGAAGGATTTCTGCGTATTTCCTATGCGTATTCTCTGGACGATTTAAAGATCGCACTCGGCAGACTTGGAAAATTTATCCGTAAATTAAAAGAAAATCAGCACAATACAAAGGAAGAAAAATAAAAAATGGCAGAATTAAATATTGTTTTATTTGAACCGGAAATACCGGCAAATACAGGAAATATTGGAAGAACGTGCGTGGCGACAGGGACAAAACTGCACTTGATTGAGCCTTTAGGATTTCATCTGACAGAAAAAGCATTAAAACGCGCCGGTATGGACTACTGGAAAGATCTGGATGTCACAACGTATATTAATTTTGAAGACTTTTTGCAGAGAAATCCAGGAGCTAAAATTTATATGGCGACGACAAAAGCGCCTCATGTCTATACAGATGTGCAGTATGAGCCAGACTGTTTTATTATGTTTGGAAAAGAAAGCGCTGGGATTCCGGAAGAGATTTTACTGGAGCATCAGGACACAGCAATTCGTATCCCGATGATCGGTGATATCCGTTCTCTCAATCTTGGAAATTCTGTAGCGATTGTGCTGTATGAGGCATTGAGACAGAATCATTTTGATCATATGCGTCTGGAAGGAAAACTGACAAAGTATGATTGGAGAGAAGAATAAGTAAAAATAAACCGACCCCCAAAAGTTAGACCTAAAATCTAACGATTGGGAGGTTGGTTTTTTATCTTTTATAGAGCAGAAAACCCCAGCCGACGTGTCGGTTGGGGTAGTTCAAGAAGATTCAGGATGCGCACATTGAAGAGAGAAAGTAAATTCTGTCCCAACATTTGGTGTACTGATTACATCAATGTATTCTCCATGACTTTGAATAATTTCTTTCGTGATGGCAAGTCCAAGTCCTGTTCCTTTTTTATCTTTTCCTCTTGATGGATCTGTCTTATAAAAACGTGTCCATATTTTAGAGAGATTTTCGCTTGCAATTCCTTCACCGTGATCCTTTACAGAGACGAAAACTTTATCGTGAACTTCTGTTGTCTCAATGCGAATCGAGGAGTCTGGTTTACTAAATTTGATTGCATTGTCCAAGAGATTGTAGAGAACCTGCTGAATTTTCACAAGATCAGCGGAGACGTACAAAGGACCTTGATCGAAGAAAAGGTCAACTCTTAAATTTTTTTGGAGACATAGCACTTCAAAGGTAGCAACAGTCTGTCGAATTATATCATTGATATCAAAATCAGACAGTTCCAAAAATACTTTTTGTTCGTCATAGGTAGCTAAAGTCAAAAGGCTGTTTGTAAGTTGGCTTAAACGTTCCGCCTCAGACAGTACAATATGTAGATAATGATCTTGAGATTCATATGGAATCGTACCGTCTAACATGGCTTCTAAATATCCTTTGATGGAAGTCAGAGGAGAGCGAAAATCATGGGAAATATTAGAGATGAATTTTTTTTGGTATTCTCCTGACTGATTGATCTCAGAGGCGAGATATCTCAGTGAAGCAGAAAGACTGCAAAATTCATCTTTCATATCAGAATAAATTTTATAATTCAGATTTCCGGAGGCATATTCTTCTGCTGCCTTTGTGATGCGCGCCAGAGGATGATAAAATCTGCGATAAAATAAGATAACAAGCAGAGAGAAAATCACTAAAATGATGAAAAATGCCAGATGAAAGATATACATAATCGTATCTTTCTCATGCTCCAATTTTTTTAAATTAAAATGAGCGCAAAAATAACCGCGTGTTGTGAAGTTATCGGTGATAGGGGCTACTACACTCAAGGTTTTTTCATGGAACATACCAAAAAAATTTCCAATCTGATAATATCTGGATGGCAGTTCAGATGGATTAAAGTCAATAATTTTTCTCATAGATCCGGAAGCAGATGATGCCGAAGTATCGATCAAAATATCTCCGTCACAGTTCATAAGCCAAAATATGGCAGACTGGTAAGAAGCAAGCGCACAGAGATTTTCATAGATATCTTCGGATGAGACATCTGATTCAAGATAAGAAGTTCCGACACGCCCAGCTGCCATTCTGGATACTTCAGAGTACAATTCTTCAGCTTTTGTCTCGATCAGATGTCTTTCAGAAAGAGCAGAGCAGACAAAGGAAGCAGACAGAAAGCTGAGGAAAGCACATAAGAGATAGCATGTCAAAAACTTCCAAAATGTTATTTTTTTCATGGCTGTTTTACCGAAAATTTGTAGCCAATGCCCCAGACTGTGGCAAGCGACCAAGAGGCACTGTCTTTAATTTTTTCACGAAGCCGTTTTATATGTACATCTACTGTGCGGCTGTCGCCAATGTATTCATAGCCCCAGATGTGATCGAGAAGCTGTTCTCTTGTAAACACCTGATTTGGAGAAGAAGCAAGAAAATACAGCAATTCCAATTCCTTAGGAGGCATTTCAACATTGTTTCCTTTGTAAAGCACAGAGTAATTGCTCAGATTTACAATTAAATCAGGATATTCCACATATTTTCCGGCTGGCTTTTGTTCCGCAGGTTTTTCCTTAGGATAACGCCGTAATACCGCTTTTACCCGAGCGATTAATTCTTTCGAGTCAAAAGGTTTTACCATATAGTCGTCAGCGCCGAGTTCCAGACCCAGTACCTTATCAAAGATTTCACCTTTTGCGGAAAGCATAATAATAGGCACAGAAGATTTTTGACGGATGGAACGGCATACCTGGTATCCGTCCATGCCAGGCAGCATCAGATCAAGCAAGATCAGATTCGGTTGATAAAGTTCAAATTGTTTCAATGCCTCTTCACCATCTAAGACAATGTTGGTGTCAAAGCATTCTTTTGTGAGATACAGTGAGATGAGTTCCGCAATATGCGCATCATCATCCACGATCATAATTTTTTGTCTGTTCACCATACGAGAACCTCCCGAAGTTAAAATAAAAGTAGAAAAGATGCTTTGAATGGTACACCGTCATCTCGCCCCCATAAAGTGTATGTGTTCAGAAGCATTCCGCATGGATTTATTTTTTAAATTCCACGATTGTGACTCCGGCATCTCCCTCTCCAAATTCACCTAGGTGGAAAGAGGCTACATGCTTCATACGGCGCAAATAATTATGAACTCCTTTACGCAGAGCACCTGTTCCTTTGCCGTGTACAATACGGACAGAAGGAAGATGGGCGAGATAAGCGTCATCGAGATACTTGTCAAGTTCTGCCAACGCTTCATCTACAGTTTTTCCAAGCAGATTGATTTCAGTGGATACGGATGCGGATTTTGACATTTTGATCTTTCCGCTTCCTGTACGGTTCAGATGTGGTCCAGTGATCACTGCTTCGTCAATGAGCTGTAAATCATTGATGGATACTTTGGAACGAAGAATTCCCATCTGAACAAATAAGTTCCCTCTTGCATCAGGGAGAGAACTGACTGTACCTTTTAAATTCATGCTCAGAACTTTTACGCTGTCTCCGATATGAAGATCTTTTGCAGAGAGAGTTTTCTTCTTAGGTGTATTTTTATTTACTGCAAGATTTTTTTCAACAGAAGACATTTTCTCACGAAGCTGACTTCTTTGCTTTTCCATCTCACGGACAGAAATATTTTCTTTTCCAAATTTATGAAAGTTTTTAATCGTAGTGTCGGCATATTCTTTAGCTTCGCGCAGAATCGCATGAGCTTCTTCATTTGCCTTTCTCAAAATTTCATCACGGCTGGTGTCAAGGCGTTCCTGTTTCTGCTCTAATTTTTTCTTCAGAGCTTCGATCTGTGCTTTATATTCATTGATCTGTTCACGTTCTTCCTCGATGGTGATTCTGCTATTTTCGAGATCCGTAATCAGATCTTCAAAACTTTCATCCTGTTCGCTTAAAAGATTTCTTGCCTCGTCGATGATTTCATTTGGAAGACCAAGTTTTCCTGAGATCGCAAATGCGTTGCTTTTTCCAGGAATCCCAATTAAAAGTCGATAAGTCGGGCGAAGAGTTTCCACATTAAATTCACAACAACCGTTTTCCACTCCAGGAGTAGACAGGGCAAATACTTTCAGTTCGCTGTAATGAGTCGTCGCTATGGTACGAATCTGCCGTCTGTGAAGATTCGATAAAATAGCAGTTGCAAGCGCAGCGCCTTCTGTCGGGTCTGTTCCAGCGCCTAACTCATCAAATAGAACGAGAGAATTTTGATCTGCGTGTTCCAAGATAGATACGATCTGCGTCATGTGGGAGGAAAAAGTACTGAGGCTTTGCTCAATGCTCTGCTCATCTCCAATATCGGCATATACGTCTTCAAAGACAGCGAGTTCTGACTGATCAAATGCAGGAATGTGAAGTCCGGCCTGTCCCATCAGCGTAAACAGTCCGACTGTTTTGAGGGAAACTGTTTTTCCGCCGGTGTTAGGACCTGTGATGATCAGCAGATCAAATTCTTTTCCTAAATAAATGTCAATCGGTACGACTTTCTTTTTATCGAGAAGAGGATGACGACCTTTCTTGATATTGATATATCCATTTGTGTTAAATAAAGGTTCGCTGCCATTGTATGATTTTGAGAGGGAAGCTCTCGCAAAAATGAAATCCAGTTTTGTGAGAAGAGACAAATCATCAGAGAGCGCTTCCAGATTCTCAGCGGCAAGCGCGCTTAAGGAAGCCAGAATCACTTCAATTTCTTTTGCTTCTTTTAATTCTAATTCTCGCAGATCATTGTTTAATTTGACAACGGCAGTTGGCTCTACAAATAAAGTAGAA
>CBCTVZ010000076.1:0-10160 GCA_965150505.1 uncultured Robinsoniella sp.
ATGGCGTTACTGGCGAGGAAATGGCGGAAATTTTAACTCATGCTGCATTTTATGCAGGGTGGTCAAAAGCATGGGCTGCGTTTAAAATGGCAAAAGAAGTTTATAGCTAAACTAATTGAAAGCCTGTTCAAGTATACTTGGAGGAGTCGGAAAAATCCGGCTCCTCTTTGATATGTCACGATTTTTTATTTCATTCCAATGCTCTGAAAGTCCTTCACGCTATTCATTCTGTCCACCCAGTTACATAAAATTACAATACTCTCTAAATTTACATTAATATATGTACGCCACCTTTTCGACCACCTAAAACATATTTTCCTTTTAAATCTTCCCATTTAAAATCAGGCATAGGATTTCTGGATACAATAAAATTTCCAGCTCTCTGTGTCAGTTGAGCAAAATTAACAACATAATCATCCGCCCCCTGACTGTACGCATAGACAGAGGACTCAGCGCCCATAAAACCAATATCTGCATTTCCTGATAAGACAGCAGTCATAGTTTTATCTGCTCCATAACCGGTAACAAGTTTAAGATCAATGCCTTCTTCTTCAAAATAGCCAAGTTCAATCGCAGCATATTGAGGGGCATAGAAAATAGAGTGCGCAACTTCATTTAAGGTAACGGGAGTGAGATTTTCTTCAGGCTCAGCAGCAAGCACAACAGATTGAGAAAAGAAAAACAGCGAGGCGAGAAGTGAAAGACCAATTTTTTTCTTCATGAGAGAAATCATCCTTTCTTAAACAGAGAATAAAAAAATTCTGCATTCGATACTATCATTATACGAGATCAGAAAAAAAGAGTGCAAACAAACAGAAGAGAAAATGAAACAAATGAAAAACAGTACAGAAAAAAAGAGCTATGGAATCATATCAATCATATCGTTTTCCATAGCTCTTTTTCTTCTTCCTATGTGGAACAAAGATTATTTCTTAAAAAATTTTTTTAGAAATCTCTGCCTAGGCAAGAAATTTTTTTGAAAATGAAAATTTGAAATTAAGATTCTTTAATCTCAAGAATACCCATTGGACATGCTTTTGCACAGATACCGCAGGCAATACATTTAGAAGGAGCTGCTTCTTCAGATACTTTGACCATAACACCTGTTGGACAGACTTCTACACATTTTCCGCAGTGTGTACATTTCTTTTTGTTGATCATGTAAACACCTTTTGCATTCTGTGTGATTGCGCCAGCTTCACAAACTTTTGCACATTTTCCACACTGAAGACACAGAGCTGGTTTTGGACTTCCATCTTCTTTTGCATTGATGCGGATGCAAGATTTATCAGGATCGAATTCTTTGTAAAATGCGGTAGAGCAGGCATCTACACATGCCAGGCAAGCTTTACATGCTGTTTTGTCTGTAAGTACTAATTTTTTCATGGTTTATCCTCCGTTCAATATAGGTTATTACAAACGAATTATACCAAATTAAGAGGAAGATTGCCAGCAAAATATAAGGAATTCTAAAAAGATCAGCTTTTATTACAGAAAAAAGATTGAAAAAGAGCAAAAGCATAAAGGGAGGGGTGGTGATTAGAAGAATATTGTGCTATGATGAATTATAAGTTTTTATCAGATGCGTCGTAAAACCCCTAGATTTATCTATGGGGAGTGTCAAGGTGAAAGCTTTAAAAATTATAAAAAGATATCAAATAGCTTGATTTTGGCAACGGATCAAATTAGCCCGTAACCCCTCTTCATTGCTTTAGTTGTGGGGGTGGCAAAGTAAAGATAAGTAATAGAAAGAAGGAAGTTTATATTGAAAAACGTATTAGATATTCATACACATACTCTGGCAAGTGGTCATGCCTACAATACCATTATGGAAATGGCAAAAGAGGCATCAGAAAAAGGTTTAAGTCTGCTTGGGATCACAGAACATGCACCGGCAATGCCTGGAACATGCCATGAATTTTATTTTTTAAATTTAAAGGTGTTAAAACGGTCTATGTATGGCATGACCGTTCTCTTTGGGGCAGAAGTGAACATTGTAGATTATAATGGAAAACTGGATTTAAGAGAAAGTATTTTAAAGAAGATGGATTTGGTTATTGCAAGTCTTCATATTCCATGCTTAAAACCAGGAACAAAAGAAGAAAATACAAGAGCCTATTTAAAGGCGATGGAAAATCCATATGTCAATGTCATTGGTCATCCAGATGACAGCAGATATTTGATTGATTATGAAGTTCTTGTAAAAGGGGCAAAAGAACATCATGTATTGTTGGAATTAAATAACAATTCATTAAATCCAGAGGGAGGCAGAGTAGATCCGCTGCCGAATGATATCATGATGTTGGAATTGTGTAAAAAATATAACGTTCCGATTGTCATAAACAGTGATGCGCATTGCACATATGATATTGGAAATCATTGTTACTGCGATTCTGTCATTCAGACCGTTGATTTTCCAGAAGAATTGATTGTAAACCGATCTGTGGAAGAAGTGAAAAAATATCTGAATTATTATAAAAGAGAAAATTAGTAAATTTCTTTACAGCACATCTTTAATGTGATAAAATATAGATATTAAATTAAAGCAGAAAGGCAGAAAAATGAGTAAAAAAATAAGAACAGAAGCAGTAGATAATTTGTTTGAAGCAATTTTGAATTTAAAAAACAAAGAGGAATGTTATTTATTTTTTGAAGATGTGTGTACAGTCAATGAGCTGTTGTCTTTATCTCAGCGTTTTGAAGTGGCAAAGATGTTAAGAGAACGCAAGACATATTTGGAAATTGCAGAAAAGACAGGGGCATCTACTGCTACAATCAGTCGTGTAAATCGTTCATTAAATTATGGAAATGATGGATATGAAATGGTATTTAACAGACTAGAAGACAAAGAGGAAGAGAAAAAGTAATCAAAATAAAATATGTAAGATGAAAAAATGATGAGGGATAAAAATATCGAAAAATTGCCTTGCGGATATCAAAAAAAATTTTGTTGATGCCGGTAATTTTTCGATATTTTCATTATGCCAAAAGAATTATTTTTTTGGATGATCCTTAGAGGAAATCTGGCAGTCAATTAATTTTTCAATCAACTGTTTTTTGACATACACATCAAAACTGAGAAGACAGATAAAAGCGAACGTCTGCAGCATTTTTTGGTCTTCTTTTGGAGCATCAGAAAATGTAGAGCAGGATGTTTGATATTCATTCATCAAATCTTCTTTTAATTTTTCAACCTGATCTTTTTCAAGACGGAAAACTTCGCGATAAATATCTTCTAACTGATAAGAATTGTCAGACTGAAAATATTTTTCGGTAATCGGATTGAGCAATGCTTGAATGTCATTAAAAGACAGGATTCCTTTAAAATAATAAATAAAAATTAAGAGCAGGACATGCTCCTTAGAATATTTTTTCTTAAATGGCGGAGGAAGCAGGTCATTTTTGGCATAATTGTTAATCATTGTTTTGGTCAAAATTTTATCCGATTCATATCGCTTTGAAGATTTTAAATTTTTTTCCATGAAAGTTGTGACTTGATCCATATACAAATCAATACCAGGAATTTCTTCAGGCTTAATATAATCAATTCTGGAAACGCTATCCAGAATACTAGCTATCATATCTTGCGTATCTATTTTCATTTTTATCACCTCTTCATTACATTATATAGTTTTTAATACTAGATGACAAGAGGTTTTTAGGAAGAAAACAGAGATTTTTGCGTGACAGAAGCATGGAGTTGAGCTATAATAAAAATTCCAGTGAATGATAAAGGAAAGGTGAGAAACATGAGCATATATGATACATTAAATGATAAACAGCAAGAAGCTGTCTATCATACAGAAGGTCCTCTTTTAATCCTTGCAGGCGCAGGATCAGGAAAGACCAGAGTGCTGACACATAGAATTGCATATTTAATAGAAGAAAAAAATGTAAATCCATGGAATATCATGGAAATTACATTTACAAATAAAGCGGCAGGAGAAATGAGAGAACGTGTCGATAAATTAGTGGGATTTGGAGCAGAAAAAATCTGGGTTGCTACGTTTCATTCTACCTGTGTGAGAATTTTAAGAAGATATATCGACCGATTAGGATATGACAATCGGTTTACAATTTATGATACGGATGATCAAAAGTCAATTATGAAAGAAATTTTCAAACGTCTTGAGATTGACACAAAATTGTATAAAGAAAAAAGTTTTATGGCGGCTATCTCATACGCGAAAAACGAACTGCTTACACCAGAAAAATATGAAAAGACCGTAGGCGGAGATTATTATAAAAAAAGAGTAGCGCAGGTATATTACGAATATCAAAAAGAATTAAAGAAAAACAATGCCCTTGATTTTGATGATCTTTTAATGAAGGCAGTAGAATTATTACAGAACAATCCAGATATCTTAGAGTCCTATCAGGAACGTTTTCGCTATATCATGATTGACGAATATCAGGATACGAATACTGCTCAGTTTCAGTTTGTCAGTCTGCTTGCGCAGAAATATAAAAATTTATGCGTGGTAGGAGACGACGATCAGTCTATTTATAAATTCAGGGGAGCAAATATCCAGAATATTTTAAATTTTGAAAAAGTTTTTCCAAATACAAAAACAATCAAATTGGAACAAAATTACCGTTCTACGCAAAATATTTTAAATGTGGCAAACGAAGTGATTCGACACAATGAGGGAAGAAAACAGAAGAGACTGTGGACACAGAATGAAGTTGGAGAGAAAGTAAAATCGAAGCAATTCTCAAACAATTTTGAGGAAGCAGATTATGTGGTTGCATGTGTGAAAAGAAAAGTGGAATGTGAAAATGGCTCATACAAAGATTTTGCAATTTTGTACCGTACAAATGCACAGTCCCGTATATTTGAAGAGAAACTTTTAAATGCTAATATCCCATATAAAATCATCGGAGGAATTAATTTCTATGCGCGAAAGGAAATTAAGGATATTCTGGCATATTTAAAAACGATTAACAATGGACGGGATGACCTTGCGATCCGAAGAATTATCAATGTGCCAAAAAGAGGAATCGGAGCGACCACTTTATTAAGAGTGCAGGAATATGCGGAAGAAAAAGGAATGAGTTTTTATAATGCCCTGCGTTATGCGGAACAGATTCCAGGAATCGGACGCGGTTTGACAAAAGTTTTGGCATTTGTCACATTTATTCAATCCCTGAAGAGCAAAGCAGAGATTCTGTCTGTAAAGGAATTGATTGAAGATATTTTGGAAAATACAGGATATCTGGAAGAATTGAGAGCAGAAAGAACAGATGAAGCATTGGCAAGACTGGAAAACTTAGATGAGTTGATCAATAAAGCCGCTGCATATGATGAGAGTGCAGAACAGCCAAGCCTGTCAGCGTTTTTGGAAGAAGTAGCGCTTGTGGCAGATATTGATAACTTCAATCAGGAAAGCGATTATGTAGTAATGATGACATTACATAGCGCAAAAGGTCTGGAGTTCCCATATGTCTATATGACAGGAATGGAGGAAGGACTATTTCCAAGTTATATGGCAATTATGTCAGAAGATTCGACCGATCTGGAAGAAGAACGCCGTCTTTGCTATGTCGGTATTACAAGAGCAATGAAAGAACTGACCATGATGAACGCACAGCAGAGAATGGTTCATGGTGAGACACAGTATAGCAGACCTTCCAGATTTTTAAAGGAAATGCCAGAGGAATTGGTAGAAGCCGGGGGAGAGAAAAAACGTATGCAGATGACAAAAGAAGAAAGGCAGACGGTGAAACAGACGGCGTATCTAAAGGCAAGAGAAGCGTTTCAGCAAGAAGCATTTCAGCAAAAAGTTTTTATCCCGAAAAATTTGGAAAAGCAAGAAAGAAGTAAGCTAGGTTATCAAGAAGGAGATACCGTAAAACATATAAAATATGGCGTCGGCATGGTGGAAAAAATTGAAGATGGAGGAAGAGACTATGCCGTCACAGTAAACTTTGAAAATGCAGGTGTAAAGAAGATGTATGCAGCATTTGCAAAACTAAAGAAACTATAAAAATTTATTAATTTTTAATAGTAAAAATCGTCCATTAGTGGTATACTAGACAAAAGAAAATGTAGAAAGGACGTGTAAAAATGAATAAAATTGAAGAGCTTATCGCCGCTTTGCAGAAGAAAGATGAAGAAAAAAGCAAAAAGAAAAATAAAGTTCTTTGGGTTTTTGCTGTGATCGGAGCAGTAGCAGCTGTTGCAGGTATTGCATATGCAGTATATCGTTATTTTACACCAGATTATCTGGAAGATTTTGATGATGATTTCGATGATGACTTTGATGATTATTTTGAAGATGAAGAGGAAGCTGGACAGACAGCTGACACATCTAATGAGACAGAAAAATCAGAAGAATCAGAAGAGAATGATACTGAGGAATCAGAGGAAGAATAAAAGGATGAAAAAAGACAGATGTGTTTTCGCACCTGTCTTTTTTGTGAAATCAGAGAGGAGAATAGCGTGAAAAAAGGACAGATTTTTGAAGGTATAATTGAACGTGTTGTGTTTCCAAATAAGGGAATCATAAAAACAGAGGAAAAAGAAGTGATCGTGAAGAATGGAATAGCAGGTCAGAACGTTCGATTTATGATTCAGAAAGTCAGAAAAGGAAAATGTGAAGGGCGCATTTTAGAAGTGCTGAAAAAAGCCGAAAAAGAAATCGAATCAAAATGCCCACATTTTGATGTGTGCGGAGGCTGTACATATCAAAATCTCAGATATGAAGATCAGTTGGAAATGAAAAAGACACAGGTAAAAGCCTTGATTGATGCCGTATGCGATCAGTATGAATTTGAAGGGATTAAGGGAAGTCCAAAACAGTCTGCATACCGCAATAAAATGGAGTTTTCTTTTGGCGATGAATATAAAGACGGTCCTCTTGCACTTGGACTTCATAAAAGAGGAAGCTTTTATGATATTGTGACGGTAGATCATTGTCAGATTGTGGATGAAGACTATGGAAAAATTTTAAAATGTGTGTTGGAAGAAGCAAAAAAATTAGGGTTGTCTTATTACCATAAATTGTCACATCAGGGATATTTTCGCCATTTACTCGTACGCAAAGGCATAAAATCAGATGAAATTTTGGTCGATCTTGTGACAAGTACACAGTCTTCCCCAGATTTGATGCCGATGAGAGACGCACTTTTATCCCTTTCATTAAATGGAAAAATAGTAGGAATTTTACATACAGAAAATGACAGTTTGGCTGATGTAGTTCAAAGTGATCGGACAGAAATTTTGTATGGACAAGATTATTTTGAAGAAGAATTGCTGGGATTGAAATTTAAAATTTCTCCATTTTCTTTCTTTCAGACAAATTCTCTTGGGGCAGAAGTGTTATATGAGACGGCAAGAGCGTATATTGGAACAACAAAAGATAAAACAATTTTTGATTTGTACAGCGGGACAGGAACGATTGCCCAGATTCTTGCGCCAGTAGCGAAAAAAGTAATTGGAGTAGAAATTGTAGAAGAAGCTGTGGATGCGGCAAAAGAAAATGCAAAGAGAAATGGACTGACAAATTGTGAATTTATCGCAGGCGACGTGCTGAAAGTGATTGACACGATTGAAGAAAAACCAGATCTGATTGTGTTAGACCCACCAAGAGATGGTATCCATCCAAAAGCATTAGAAAAAATTATTGCATATGGAGTAGAAAATATGGTTTATATTTCATGTAAACCGACGAGTTTGGCAAGAGATCTGGAAGTGTTGCAGGCAAGAGGATATCGTGTGGAAAAAGTTTGCTGTGTCGATATGTTCCCGTCGACGTGTCATGTGGAAACGGTTGTTCTTTTGTCCAGAAAAACTCCGGATGATACGATAGAGGTCGACTTGAATTTAGATGAGTTGGATGCAACCTCTGCAGAAACAAAGGCTACTTACGAAGAAATCAAGAAATATGTAAAAGAGAAATATCAGTTAAAAGTGTCTAATCTATATATTTCACAGATTAAAAGAAAGTGCGGAATAGAAGTCGGAATCAATTACAATCTTCCGAAATCAGAAAATCCGAAAGTTCCACAATGCCCACTGGAAAAAGAAAGAGCTATTCGGGATGCATTGGAACATTTTCAGATGGTTTCATAAAAAGAATATATGTGAAGCAATAGAAGCGGTCAGAAGTTGCTTTCTGATCGCTTCTTTATATGGGGACTTTATTCTTTGTCCTCTTGGCTTTTTTGGGAACTATCATGGAGCGCATCAGCGCATCAAGTTCTTCTTCCAGTTTATAAATTCGGTGATGCTGATAACAGATTACTCCGGGAAATCCGGCAGCTATGATAAAAGACAGTAATAGTATTTTTAAAGTGTCCCACCGGGTTTCTATTCCGCTTATTGAAAATCCACCTACCAAATTGCAGAACAGGATATAAAAATATCCGCAGAAAAATCCAATATAGCCCAGTGCAGATAATAGTTTTCTGAGTTTTTTGTGCATAATCATCTCACTCCTTGTAATAGTAATTCTAGCGAATATTCCGCTAATGTATGATGAGGATAAGAGGTGGAAGCTATGTATCGGAGAATCAGAGATTTAAGAGAAGATGCTGATCTTACTCAGAAACAGATGGGTGAGATATTAAATTGCAGTCAGCGTATATACAGTAATTATGAGTGTGGCGATGTGGATATTCCAACATCGGTGTTAATCAAATTAGCGGAATTTCATAAAACCAGTATTGATTACTTGCTGGAACTTACGGATGAGAGACGTTCTTATCCCAGAAAGAAAAGTGAGAAGTAAAAAACAACCCAGATACGAAAAATCTGAGTTGTTTTTTGTGAGCGGTAGTGCCGGGAGATTTATTATCTTTCCCAGTCTTTGTGGCGTTTCGGTGTCCGGGGCTGTCTGTTTAAGGCAGATTCTTTTTGGTGAAGTCTTTGCAGGACAGAGTGTAAGGATTCCGTTTCCTGCAATTCAGAATTGATGAGCTTTTCCGCTCTTAGTAGCGTATCGTTTCTGAAAGCTGACTGGAAGGTTCCCTCTAAACGATCTTTCACTTTCTGCATATTTTCCGGTCTTAGTTTTTCCCGTTCTTCCAGTACAGCATCCATATCTTTCGGTGAAATTTTTTCTTTGGTTTCCAGAAAATTCAGAGTACCCTTTTCTTTTTGTTTATCTAAAGAAACTAACTGATCTTTCAGACGTTTCTGTGTATCCTGCATTTTTTCTATCTTGTGTTCGATCGTTTTCACATCGGAATCACTGCGACAATCAAAACAGGAGAGCAGATATGCTTTCCGACTTTTTAACTCTTCGATTTCTTCTGTAAGAGCAGAGATTTGTTGATTGAACTGCCGGATTTGTAAAAACTTCAGAGGACTACAGAGTTTCTTTTCAGACTGTAAAGATTTTTTCTCTGAGCTTTTTACAAGCGGGATAGCTTTATCTAATACTTCTGACATAGCACTTTGCTGTGAAGTATCATGGAGAATATGATATTGGAGTGTTACCAGACGGCTTCTCAGGGATTCCAGGGCGGATGCAATGGCGGGAATGCTTTCTTTCAGGGCTTTCGTAAGTTTCTGAACCTGTACTTTTAATTCTTTCAGCAAACGGTTGTCTTCTTTGATCTGACGGTTTAAAGCACAGCGTGTAGATGGGATTCCCATTGCTTCCAGATTACGGGCATGATAGCCCTCGTGGATGGTGGGCTGTTCTTCCAGTCCCCGGTCTGCGTTGCTCCTGCAGTCAATACGAGCCGAAAGACAATGTTGCTGCAGGGAAAGGTTCACCGCATCTTCCCAGCTTTTTCTCCAGCATAGAAGTTGTTCTTCGCTGTTCCATGCTTCGGAAATAGGGTTCTGGCGTCCATATCGGGTGCTTTTTGGGGATTTCGATGTTCTGGTATAGTCTGGATGATTTTGCGCCTCAGAGGGCGTTAAATAGGTTTTTTTCTTTCCAGATTGATACGGATATTGTTTCTCCCAACCCTCCTGTTTTGCTGCAGGAATTCCTCGGCAGTAAATCCCTGTTCTTCGGAACCACGGCGGCAGAGATATTCTTTCTGTGTTTTTGCCTGCCAGTGTCCGGCCTGATCCAATGGTCTGACGGTCAGCAGGATATGAGCGTGGGGATTGTGACCGTCTGTGTCATGGATACTGACATCGGCACACATCAGCCGGGACTTTTACATAAATCCGGTTGGGATTCCCGGTTCCCTGACGAGCA
>CBCTVZ010000077.1:0-10092 GCA_965150505.1 uncultured Robinsoniella sp.
AGAAGACAACTCTTTCTTTGCTTTTTCTGCTGCTTCTTTTAATCTCTGAAGCGCCATCTTATCGTTTGATAAATCTACGCCTTCTGTTCTCTTAAATTCTGCAAGCATATAATCTGTGATCTTCTGGTCAAAGTCGTCTCCACCCAGTTTGTTATCACCGTTTGTTGCTAATACTTCAATAACGCCTTCACCGATTTCGATAATAGAAACATCAAATGTACCGCCGCCTAAGTCGTATACCATGATTTTCTGTTCTTTTTCATTATCAAGACCATATGCCAGCGCTGCTGCTGTAGGCTCGTTGATGATACGTTTTACTTCCAGACCTGCAATCTTTCCTGCATCTTTTGTAGCCTGACGCTGTGCATCATTGAAATATGCTGGAACTGTGATTACAGCTTCTGTTACTTTTTCTCCTAAATAATTTTCTGCATCTCCTTTTAATTTCTGAAGGATCATTGCTGAAATTTCCTGTGGAGAATATTTTTTATCTTCAATGTTTACTCTATAATCTGTTCCCATATGTCTCTTAATAGAAGAGATTGTTTTATCTGCGTTTGTCACAGCCTGACGTTTTGCAGGTTCTCCAACTAAACGCTCTCCTGTTTTTGTAAATGCAACAACAGATGGTGTTGTTCTTGCTCCTTCTGTATTTGCGATTACAACAGGTTTTCCACCTTCCATAACAGCTACACATGAATTTGTTGTACCTAAATCAATACCAATAATTTTACTCATAATGAATTCCTCCTGATTTCATTCTATAAAAGATAGGGTAATTGTTCTCTATATCACTTAATTTGCTACTTTTACCATACTGTAGCGCACTACATTTCCTTTATATGTGTATCCTTTTAACAATTCTTCTGCTACAATATTTTCTCCATACGCTTCATCTTCCACATGAAGCACTGCATTGTGCAGGTTTGGATCAAATTCTTTTCCGAGCGCTTCGATCTGCATGACATCCATCGCTTCAAAGCTTGCCATCAACTGCTTGTAGACTTTTTCCATTCCTTCTACAAATGGATCTTCTTTTTGCTCTTCGCTCACTGTAGCAAGACCTCTCTCAAAATTGTCTACGATTGGGAGCATTTTTTCAATGACACTCTTTGCTCCAATCTCAAATCTTGCTTCTTTTTCTTTTTCTGTCCGCTTGCGGAAATTATCAAATTCTGCCATCTGACGTTTCAGGCGATCTGTCAGTTCTTCAATCTGTTCATCTTTTTTGTCTTTTTTCTTCTTTTTTCCGAACAGTCCTTTTTTTTCTTCTGCGGCTTCCTCTGTCATTTCTTCCGCCTGCTCTTGTGTTTCTTCGATTTCTTTATTTTCAATTTCTTCTGCCGTTTCTTCTACGGCTTCTTCTAAATCTTCTCTCTTCATTTCTTCTGCCACTTCGCTACCGCCTTTCTATTCCTTTTTCTTTTTCACCTATGGCTCATTCCGGTGATAAATGTGGTCTAATTGTACCATCAAGGTTTTCAGCGTACTGATTACTTTATCATAATCCATACGTTTCGGTCCTACAATTCCTATCGTTCCCTGCATTCCATCGCCTAAATCATACGTAGCGGTGACGACACTGCAGTCTTTCATGGTCTGTACCGGCGTTTCATTTCCGATGTAAACCTGAATTCCTGTCTCCTGCCCTTCCGATGTCTCGTTCACCAAAGCAGCAAGTTGTTTCTTTTCTTCAAATGTGCTGATCAATTCACTTGCTCTTTCGCTGTCACTCAATTCTGGATATCGGAAAAAATTTGTTGCTCCACTTGTGTAGATCTCCATTTCCTCTTCCATCTGAATTGCCTCTGCTACTGCATCCAGCACACTATTTACTATCTCACTGTGGATACCTGCCTGTTCCTTCAGCTTTGCGATTGTAGAAAGGTTAATTTCTTCGATTGTCAATCCATCCAGACTGCTGTTTAACAAAATATTTAATTTTAAAATTGTCTCACTGTCTAAATTATGTACAATCCGAAGAATTTTATTCTTGATTACATTTCCCTCAGCAACCACAACAACTAAAATCTGTTCCTCACTGACTAAAGACAGTTGAATAAATTTCAGTTTTGTTCTTTTATACTGCGGTGTCGTAATCATTGTCGCATAGTTTGTATTCGCCGCAAGAACTTTTGCTGCCTGTTTCAGCACAAGATCCATTTTATCTTGCCTCTGAATCATCAGCTCTTTCATCTCCGTCACTTCTTTTTCTTTTTCTTCCATCATCTGGTCTACATATAAACGGTATCCTTTGTCTGAAGGAATACGTCCTGCTGAAGTGTGCGGTTGAAGAATATATCCCAGTTCTTCCAAGTCTGACATTTCATTGCGAATGGTTGCGGAACTCAAATTCAGATCTGCATATTTTGAAATGGTTCTGGAACCAACTGGCTCTCCTGTTTCAAGATAAGTGTTTATAATTGCTTTTAAAATTTTCCACTTTCTTTCATCCAGCTGCATTTTGAATCCCTCCTTCCCTCATCTTAGAAATCATCACGACTTTATTTTTCCAGTTGTATGTTTTTTATGTTTCGGTTGTTAGCACTCGTCTTTGTGGAGTGCTAACATCCATGTACCTAACATATCACTCCCCTTTACTTTTGTCAATAGGGTTTTTTATTTTTTTTATTTTTTCTGTTTATTCTATCGTTTTACAAACATCTACCCACGCATTTGCCTTTGCGTATCTCTCCAATTCCTCACACGTCACTTCAACTGCACTGTTGCTGCTTCCTGCCGCCGGAAAAACCGTCTCGAACCGTTTCAGTGATTCATCAAGATAAACTTCTGCTCCTTCTGGAACGGCAAATGGACATACGCCCCCGATTTCATATCCTGTCAGCGCTTTTACTTCATCCGGCGTCAACATCTTCGCTTTTATTTTAAATGTTTTCTTAAATTTACTATTGTCTATCTTCTGATCTCCTGCTGTCACTACCAAAATACATCCATCTTCTTTTTTAAACGAAAGAGTCTTTGCAATTCGAGCCGGTATCACGCCTACTGCATGGGCTGCAAGTTCTACCGTAGCGCTTGATTCCTCAAATTCTTGAATTTTATCTTCTGCATGATATTCTTTTAAATATGCTCTCACTTTTTCTACTGACATCGTACTCACCTTTTCTCAAAATCATACTTTCATAAAAATTTTTTACTTTTAATTATTACATTCTCATTTTTCCAGCGACAAATCAAAACAAAAATTGTGCCAAGACGTAATTGCTTACATCGATACCTTCTTCTGACAAAAAATAAGATGTGCCTTTTTTATTGATTAAATTCTGCTTTCTCAACTTTTTTAGCACAGTTCCATAAACGCTCTCAATCGTTACCCCAAAGCAACGAAAAAAGTCTTCTGCACAAATCCCTGCCATCATGCGAAGCCCTAAAAATAAAAATTCTTCCATCTGGGCTTTTTGATCGAGATTTTCTCTTTCTTCTATAAAATTGCCTGCCAGATACTTCTTAAGACTGTCCGTATTTTTTAATCTGCTGTTTTCAAGAAGCGATGATGCTCCTATCCCAAACCCTGCATAATCTTTTCGTCTCCAATATCCGATATTGTGACGACACTCGTATCCTGGCTTCGCATAATTTGATATTTCATATCGAAAGTATCCATATTTCTCCATCATTTTTTTTGTGTCATAATACATTTGACGTTCGTCCTCTTCGGACGGCAAAAGAGAACATTTTTTTCCGGCTTCTCTTCGTTTTAAATCTTCTTCGTATTCTTCAAAAAATGGTGTGCCTTCTTCTATAATTAAACTGTATGCTGAAATGTGATCTGGTTTTAAGGAAAGCACATGGTTTAAGGTTTCTTCGTAACTTTGAACGGTCTGCCCTGGAAGAGCAGACATCAGATCAATGTTGATATTTTGAAAGCCACATTTTCTTGCCATCTCATAACTTTCCAGAAATGTCTCATATGTGTGAATGCGTCCAAGCAATTTTAATTCTTCATTTTTTGAAGATTGAAGCCCAAAGCTAATTCTGTTAATACCGCTCTTTTGATAAAAATAAAGTTTTTTTTCATCTATTGTCCCTGGATTGCATTCAATGGAAATCTCTGCATCCTGTTCTATCTCAAACGCATTTTTGATCGTATCCATCAAAAATGCAATCTCCTCTCCTTCTAAAAGAGACGGTGTTCCTCCTCCAAAAAAAATTGTGGTCACTTTCCACTTTTCTTTCTCAGGAAATAGCCGGATCTCTTCTGCTAGCTTCTTTAGATATTGTTCTTTCGTCTCCTGCTGCGCCGGAAACGATAAAAAATCACAATACCTGCACTTTCTGACACAAAATGGAATATGAATATAAATTTCAAGCTCTTTTTTCATTTTAACCTCTTAAAAAAACAAAATGAAAAGAGATGGTGTGTCAATTCTTCTTTTTCCAAAGAATATTTGATCGCACTCATCCCTTTTTCATTTTTTATTTATCATCCAATTTTAATACACTCATAAAAGCTTTCTGAGGAATCTCTACGTTTCCAACTTGTCTCATACGTTTCTTTCCTTCTTTCTGCTTCTCTAACAGTTTTCTCTTACGGCTGATATCTCCGCCATAACATTTGGCAAGAACATCTTTTCTCATTGCCTTTACGGTTTCTCTGGCAATAATCTTGCTTCCCACAGCCGCCTGAATCGGAATTTCAAATAATTGTCTTGGAATTTCCTCTTTTAATTTTTCGCACATTTTTCGCCCTCTCTCATATGCCGTCTCTGCTGGCACAATAAAGGAAAGCGCATCCACTTCTTCGCGGTTTACTAAGATATCCAGTTTTACAAGTTCTGATCTTGTATATCCTTTCATTTCATAGTCAAAAGAAGCATATCCTCTGGAACGTGATTTTAAAGCATCAAAAAAGTCATAAATAATCTCATTGAGAGGAAGTTCATAGCGCAATAAAGCTCTTGTCGCTTCCATATATTCCATTCCAAGATACGTTCCTCTTCTCTCCTGACAAAGCTCCATAATTGAACCAATAAATTCTGTTGTGACCATAATCTCTGCGCTGACAATCGGTTCTTCCATATACTCAATCTCTGTCGGATCTGGAAGGTTTGCCGGATTTGTCAAGTCAAGCACTTCCCCGCTTGTCTTGTATATTTTATATACAACACCAGGGGCTGTCGTCACCAGATCCAGATTATACTCTCTTTCCAGACGTTCTTGTATGATCTCCAGATGGAGCAATCCTAAAAATCCGCATCGGAATCCAAATCCCAAGGCAATCGATGTCTCTGGCTCAAACTGTAAAGAAGCATCGTTTAACTGCAATTTCTCCAGCGCATCTCTCAAATCTGGATATTTTGCCCCGTCTGCCGGATAAATTCCGCAGTATACCATCGGATTTACCTTTTTGTACCCTGGCAAAGGTTCTGCGCAAGGCTTTTCGGCATTCGTAATCGTATCTCCTACTCTCGTATCTTTTACATTCTTTAAGCTGGCCGTCAGATATCCTACCATACCTGCGCTCAGTTCATCGCAAGGTATAAACTGACCAGCGCCAAAATATCCAACTTCCACAACATCTGCTGTTGCTCCTGTTGCCATCATTTTAATTTTTGTTCCCTTTTTTACGCTTCCTTCCATTAAACGGCAAAAAACGATTACTCCTTTATAGGAGTCATAAATAGAATCAAAAATCAATGCCTTAAGAGGCGCATCGATATCTCCTTGTGGAGCAGGAATTTTTTTCACAATCTGTTCTAAAACCTCTTCCACATTTGTACCCATCTTTGCTGAAATTAAAGGTGCATCCTGAGCCTCAATTCCAATGACATCCTCAATCTCATTGATTACACGCTCTGGATCTGCACTTGGCAAATCAATTTTATTGATTACTGGCATTACATCCAGATCGTGATCCAAAGCCAGATATACATTTGCCAAAGTCTGTGCTTCAATGCCTTGTGCCGCATCTACAACTAAAATTGCTCCATCACATGCCGCCAGACTGCGAGATACTTCATAGTTAAAGTCTACATGCCCTGGTGTATCAATCAAATTAAAAATATATTCTTCTCCATTCTGCGCCTGATAAACGGTACGCACAGACTGTGCTTTAATTGTGATTCCTCTTTCACGCTCTAAATCCATATTGTCCAAAACCTGAGCCTGCATTTCTCGGCTTGTCAGCAGACCTGTTTTTTCGATGATTCTATCTGCCAATGTAGATTTTCCATGATCAATATGCGCTATTATACAAAAATTTCTGATATGTTTCTGATCCATACCTGCCACGTTTTTTCCTCCAGTTTATGATTCACTCTTTCATTTCCGTAGCAAGTGTATCACAAATTTAAGGTTTTTGTCTAGTATGGCAGAAGTATTTCTTTCGTATATTTTTCTGTCTATTTTCCACTCAGCACTTGATCTAAAATCTCCGCCAGATATTTCATGGCATTTTTTTCCTCCTGCAAGGTATTAAGCTGTGTTCCTGCCTCAACTAGCAATGCTCTAGGACGCACATGTAAATTATAGCGATATCCTCTTAGATATACAGGTCTCATCAAATCTGGATAATACTGCTTTGCTTTTAGTTGAATTTGGAATGAAAAAGCTAAATTATCTTCCAGATATGGATTGGGCAGATAAGCGATCTCCTGTCCGTCAGCCAATCGGGAAAGTCCGTTAAAAAGCATGATCGGCGCTGTTTCTTCTCCATTGATCTCTGTCACAAGACGTTTGCCGTCTACTCCGTCACGATGCAGGTCAATCACTACTTCAATGCTAGGATTCTCTGCCAAAATTCTTTCTGCCGCTTCCAAAGAATAATCATATGCCGCCTCTCTGTCCAATACGCCGTCAATCAGATCATATACGCCTCTGTCATGAATCACCTGATATCCATACGTATTTTCTAAAAGCTCGGTCAGATAATCTCCGACTCCAACGATTGTTGTCGTATCATCCCCTGGAATAGAATCCACAAATTCTTCCTGTGAGTGGGTATGGTAAATCAAAATCTGCGGCACGGTCGGATCTTTTATCATCGTAAAATCTTTTGATAAAAATTCTTCTGCATCCAGCAAAGAATCATCTACGCTTGTCGAAGCATCTACGATATAGTACTGGTTCACCAAAAATTGAAAATCTCCAAGCTGAGCATATGGTATTTCTGATACAGGATCAACCGACCATGCCGTATTTTCTATGACGCTTTGCGCTGTCACTGCCGTACGCTCTGGTTCGGAGTTCTCTGTCTGTTCTATCTTTTTTGTTTCTTCCATTTTCTCACTTTCTGAGCGCTGTTCTTTCTCTTTTTCTGTCAAATCTTGTTCTTCCTTTTTTTCTGCTTCTGCGCTCGAGGCAATCTGTTGTCCCACGACATCATACAATGGCATTTCTTTCTTAATCCATGCTTCTATACCGCTCTCATTCATCCCTTTTTTATACCCTTCATATGTAAGACCCGGAACCCATACAGAAGATGCCTCTTCCTCCACATGACGCTGAATAAGAGACGGAAAGCCTAAATTTTTAAAAAATTGGCTTTCCATCATAATTCCTGCTCCACGATATAAGATATATAATCCAAGTGCTCCAATCACACTTCCAACAGCCATATACAGCCATTTTTGAAAATCTTTCAATCCTTTCCCCTCACAATCAGGTCTGACTTGCCCCTGTTCCAATATATGAATTTTTTTCTAAAAATATGCTGCATATCGTATCCTTGCTACGCAAATGCGATGTTGATTCCTTCCGATATAGTAAAGCTGATTCGTTTGATTGTCTCATCAATATCTTTCGGTGTCACAAACATGGTGTTCAAATTCGGAGATAACAATTCTCTTATCATTTGATATTTTTCTTCTCGATTTAATGTTTTTAATGTACCTCCCAAATTTTCAGATTGATCCATCGCATCCACCAGATTGACCATTGTATCATTGACGATGGTAGCCGCATCTACGACAGTCGGAACTCCAATGGCAATAACCGGAATGCCTATCGCTTGCTGATTGATTCCACTTCGATGATTTCCTATTCCAGAGCCAGGATAAATCCCTGCGTCTGTAATCTGAATCGTACGGCTCAAGCGTTTCGTACTGCGTGCCGCCAGTGCATCAATCACAATCATCACATCTGGTTTCGATTCTCTTACTACACCGCGTATAATCTCTAATGTTTCCATCCCTGTCTGCGCCATTACTCCTGGAATAAGAGAGCTGATCTCATAGCTTTCTTTGGCTTTTAATAAAAGTTCTCCGTATTCTCTGATAACATGACGCGTAATATGAAGATTTCCCACAACTTCCGGTCCTAGCGCATCTGGCGTTACTTCATGATTTCCAAGTCCCACAACAAAAATGGATTTTTTTTCTTTTCCTATCAAATGTTTTAAATGGCGTGCTACTTCCTTTGAAATTTCACGGTGATATCCTTCATCTGGAACAGAAAGATTTGGCGCTTCTATGGTAACATAAGTCCCCACCGGTTTCCCCATCGCTTTCGCTCCATTTTCCGTGCTGATTTTCACTGTTGTCGTATAAATTTCCTTTTCCTCATCTTTTTCCTCTGAAACTTTCACTCCTCGTACCGAAATTTTCTGTGCATCACAGTCTTCTTTTGCCTCTAAAGCAAGATCTGTCCTTACATTAAAATTTCTCAGCATATGTTCTCCTTTCATTTTACCTTTCTTTTTCATATTTTTTGCAATATTTTGTGAAATATGTATTGACAGATAAAAAAGTATGCTTTAATATATATAAGTGTGTTTACATTAGAACGTCCGTGTCCGGCTTTAATGAAACAAATACAAATCGAAAATATAATCAGGGAAATTTGGAGGTGTACGGATTGGCTAACATCAAATCTGCAAAAAAGAGAATTTTAGTTAACAAAACAAAAGCTGACAGAAACAAAGCTATCAGATCTAGCGTAAAAACTGCTATGAAAAAGGTAGATGCTGCTGTTGTAGCAAATGACAAGGAAGCTGCAAAAGTTGCTTTAGTTGCTGCGATCTCTACGATCGATAAAGCTACTACAAAAGGTGTTTATCATAAAAACAATGCAGCCAGAAAAGTTTCTCGTTTAACAAAAGCCGTTAACGGAATTGCTTAATTATAAATAAGATAACAATAAAAGCTTTCGATCCCGTCAGTCGAAAGCTTTTTTTTTGCTATATTTTACAATTAAAATTTCCACACTCAGTATATCTTTCATTCTTCCTGTCTTGACAGCTTCTTCTGCTTCTAAACAATCTTTGATCGCTTCTTCTAATTCTTCCTTTGAAAAGAAATGGGTCTGCCTCATATAATTTTTTATGATAAAACTTTGAAAACCTGTCTTATCTGCAATCTGCTTCGGATCATATCCATGGCTACTCATTTCCTTTACCTGAAGCAGTGTCTGGAATTGACGGGCAAGCAAAACTAAGATCTTCATCGGCGATTCTTTTAATGCAAGCAAATCATAATAGAAATCTAGCGCATCTTTCTGTCGCTTTTCTGCAATGGCACGAATCATTTCAAAAACTTTATTCTCTGTTTTTTCTGTTGTCATTTCTATCACATCTTTTTCTGTGATCACTTCACGCCCCATCGTATAGCACAACAGTTTTTCCAGCTCATGAAAAATATTTTCCATATCGTTTCCTGTTCTTTCCAGAAAAATCTCCATTGTCTGCTGTGTAATTTTCTTTTCTTCTTTTTTTAGGATTGTTAAAATCCACTGCATCAGCGTTTTTTCATTCTGCCGATTAAATTCTACAATCCGTCCTACATTTTTTACTGCCTTATACATTTTTCCTCTTTTGTCCACTTCATCTTCTACAAAGACAAAAACGGTTTCATCCGGAACTTTTTTCAGATAATCTGCCAATTCTTCATTTGCTGTCTTAAACAGTCCGCTGTTTTCAATCAAGATCATTCGATGCTCTGCAAAAAAAGGCATCGTCTCAGCCTGTTCTATGACAGCGCGGGTATCTATTCCCTTTCCTATATAAATATTTAGATTCATTGTGTCATCTGCTCCAAGAATTGCCTCCTGAAGCTTTTTTTTATACTGTATTTTTAAATAGGCTTCTTCTCCGCACAGCAAATATGCTTTCTTAAATTCTTTATTTTTTATATCTTC
>CBCTVZ010000078.1:0-10036 GCA_965150505.1 uncultured Robinsoniella sp.
GTCCACGATCGCGCCCCAGCTGTCATATTTATATTCTACTACTTTATTTCCTGCCTTGTCAATCAGAGCAAGGATATCTCCCTGTGCATTTCGCACATAGAAGTAATCCACATGATTATATACCATAGAAATCAATCTTGACTGTGTATCGTAGTTGTACCAGATGGTTTCCCCGTTTGTTGTCTCGCCTGTTATTAGAGTTCCTGCCATATGATATGTGGTCGTCACTCCGTCCACCGTCTTCTTTACACGCATTCCAGTGTGGTCATAGGCATACTGGATACTCTTTCCGTTTTCTACTCCTGCGAGCTGTCTTCCCATATTCCAGCTGTATGTTGTTCCATCATATGAGGTCAGATTTCCGATCTCATCATATGTCAGTTCTTTTCCGTTGATGCCGATCAGTTTATCTTTCCACTTGCTGTCGTATGTGTAAGTATCGGTCTTCTGCGGTGCTGCCGGAAGATTTGCTGCTGTAGTGTACACATATTCTCTTCGTCTTGTCAGATTTCCTCCCACATCATAGCTGTAGGTGATCGTCTTTTTCAGGATAGGATTGTTTTCTCGGATCAGCTGATTCAGCTCATCGTATTCATACGTTGTACTTCCATTCGCGTCTGTTATCTTTGTGATATTTCCATTTGGATCGTACGCATACGCGATCGTGTCGCTTCCGTTCTTCATCGTCTGAACCATGGAACTCTTTGATCCGCCGCTTCCAGGCACATAAGTATACGTTGTCTCAAATGCCGGTTTATTCCAGCTCTGTTTGCTCACTCTGCCAAGGGCATCATACGTTGTGCTGCGTTCAAATCCTCTGAGAGCACTCTTTGTCTCTCTTCCGTCATCATCGTATGTATACGTTTCATTGATGTAAGAATTTCCCACTGTGCGGTACATCTTCACCAAATTATTGTCGGCATCGTAACTGTATTCATAACTGTTTCCTGCCTCATCCACAACCTGACAGAGACGATCCAGAAAATCATAGAATAATTGATACGTTTTGCCTGACAGATGGTTTGTGACCTTGCTCAGGTTATCCTGCTTATCGTATTCGTAAGTGCAGCATTTCTGTTCTGCTGCCCCTTGTCCTTCACAGAAATACGTTGCTGAGACACGTTCCAGATCATCATAGACCGTACGGAGATACTGCCCGTTTCCATACACTGTCTTGAGCAGTTTCCCATTTCGCTCTTCACGCTCATATCGAACGAGCGGACTGTCGGCTGCGTTTACCTGTTCCAGATTTCCAAATCCGTCGTAGGTAAAGCCATAAGTAAAGCCGTTGTGAAGAATACTTGTCATCTTATCTTTTGTGAAAGTGTAGGCGTTGCGCGCTCTCATTTCCATTCCGTCAATCGTCACTTTCTGGGAGACGGCTGTCAGACGTTTCATATTGTCATAGCGGTACAGGATCTGATTGCCTCGCTCGTCTGTCATAGAGTTCAGCACGCCTCGCTGTGTCATCCACTCATATGTCGCTTTGTTGCCCAGAGCGTCTGTCGAGGTCAGCGTATAGTTTCCGTCTTTTGTGTACGTCTTGCTGATTTTCATATAAGAATTCGCATCTTCCGCATCTGTCTGCTTCTGTTCCTTGATATTTCCATAGGAATCGTATGTGAAGTTATAGACCATTTTCTCAGCAGAGGTCGCTTTTGTCACATTTTTCTTTGCGTCATACTCATACTTAAATTCTTTTCCTTTTACATCGGTCATGCTGACCAGATTGTCATTGTCATCATACTTGAACTTTCGGCTCTTTCCATCGGCATCCGTCACAGAGATCACGTTTCCTTTTTTATCGTAGGTAAAACTTGCTCCATACTGTTCTTTGTACAGGGAAAGTCCGTCAAAGTATGCCACGTTGATATTTCTGCAGTATACATAAGCCACTTCTATCTCCATGTAGTCTGCCTTTGCCACCACAACGTCGCTTAAATACTGCCAGTCCTGTGTGTCGGCTCCAAAGTTGCTGGTATGCACTTCACGCTTTCCGTCTGTTCCAATAAAGGTTACTTCCACACCGAACTTTCGATACGATCTTGTCAGCGACAGACTTCTTCCTCTGCCCCAAGCGTTGACCATGTAACAGTCGCCTTTTTTTCCTCCGATCTTCAACGTCTGCGTCAGCTTTTTGTCACGGATCGGATCGCCTACGATTTTATATACCCTTCCGTTTAAATTTCCATTTCCATCCGGTACCTTCTCGCAGTCGGTTCTTGTATATTCCGGCTCATTCACAACGGTAAAATCACTTGCTTTTGCATATCCCATCGTTGCGGTCAGATGGCCGTTTGATGATGTCTGAAAGGCTGGAATTAGATACCACTTTATCTTGCTGCTGTCTGTATATTCCCCTCGGATGGCGACAGCCTGACCCGATTCTAAATAGCGTACGATTCCGCTTCCTGTATTTGGCAGGTAATAAACGCTTGTCTTTGCCTTTGGTTTCATCCAAGCAGTGTTGACGCAGTTTTCTGCCACTGTTTCGGCTGGGACATATCCGCCATACCATTCTGTGTCATAGTTAAAACGGACGTGATACCATTCTTTTCCATTTGTATCATGGGTGCTGTCCTTAATCACCATCTGCGTATCTTTTGGCGCTCTCGCCTCCACAGGGTACTCTGTTCCAGGTCCTACATAGACGGTTTCTTCTTTGCTGACCAGCGTACCCGTGCGGACGCCGTTTCCTCCTGCAAGGAAAAATTCGATATCATCTGCATGAATATATCCCGTATTGCTCAAGGAATCGGTGTCTTCCCACTGTGTTCGCACGCGATACCACACAGCTCCTTCTTTTCCTCTCACCCAGTTTAATACTTCTACTGGATTTCCTGCCCATACGTCGATCAGTTTTTCATAGGTCGTTCCCGGTCCTTTATACACAGATGTCTGCGCTTTGCCGACCTTTGCCAGTCCTGTCACCGGCAGTTCCGTCTCGCTTCCAACCGTTACAATCTTGTCTCCGTCATCGGAATCACTTTTTTCAAAACGATCCAGATTGTTGTACGTCAAATCCCCGTTGCTGACGAGGTTATGGCGGTTTGCGGACAGTCCCCATTCTGCCTGAAGGTCGTCGATATAGACGCTTCCTTTTACATTTCGCATGACGACATTTAAGGTCACCGTATTGTCAGAAATGTCATTTGGCAGAGTAAATGGCAGACTGATCAGCTTCCATCCGTTTCCAGTCGTCTCAATTCTTCTGTTGTTTACTGCCTGCTGTTTTCCATTTTTGTCTTTATAGTACAGACTTAAATAACATCCTCCGGCGTTTCCAAGCTCGGTCACATCCATCTTGACATAAGCGGAAAAAGTAAAGGATCGCCCTTTCGGGATTTCTACTTCCTGATATAGTCTGCCTACTCCCTCTTTTTCTGTTGAAACCATCTTCATACATCGTTTTCCAATCTTTGGATGGCTCTCGTCCAGATCTTCCGTCACTACGACCGTATTTTTATTGACACTGCTTTTCCAGACTTTTCCGAGATCTCCTTTTACGCATGGATCCTGCAGAAGCTGTGCCGTAGCGATCTGCATCTTCGTCTCATGGTCGAGCTGGTTCGCTTCGCTGCCATTAAATTTCCATGCCATCGCATATCCTTTGTCATCGCGTACACTGACAGTATTTCCATTGTTGTTAAAAAAGTATACTTCCACTCTTCCCCTGTCATCCGTAAATCGTGTTTTATTGTTTCCATATACCATATTTAACGCATTTCCAGGCTGATCTTTCGCATACTCGCATACACGTTTCACACGCTCTGGCGTTCCTTCTGTATATTCATACTTTAACTGATATCCATCAATATTTGTGATGCCGTTTAAAAGTCCTTCTTTGTCCGCATAGGAAAGTAAAATTTCCTCTTCGTCCACATCAATGATCTTTATTAATTGTTTTTTATTATCATATTGAAGTTTTTTTTCCCGTCCTACCGGATCTTTGACTAAAGAAAGCAGTCCGTCTTCATTGTAATTCAGTTCCGTGATTCTGCCGGCTCCGTCTTCTAGCTTCGAGATTTTTTCATCGGTCCAGCTTACTTTTGCGGCATTCTCATTGCGATCTTTAATCTGCACAAGATATCCTTCTTTGTTAAAGATCAATCTTCCGTTGTCTTTATTTTTGATAATAAATCCTACTTCATCGGTCGTTCCGATCTCCAGAATCATCTCTTTATCCAGCTCATCCTGCCACTGTTTTTTCTCTTTATTTTCGTAGAAGTAGTGACCCGTTCCGTCTCCGTCTATATAGCGGTAGTAATCCGTTTCGCCAACTTTTACCTTTTTGATGATCTGATGATAATTCAGTCGGAAACCTGCGCCATATCCGATCAATTGTTTATAATCGGTATTGTTATAAACCAGATCTAAGTTGATCGGCATTCTGTTTCCGCTCATCGCAAGCAGAGAATGGATATATGTCATATTTCCGTTGTAGTCATTGATCGACACGGTTCCCGCTCTGCCCGCGCTCTGGCTGTGATATGTCCAATATCCCTCCAATCCAGAATAGCTGACATACGTTATGAGAATCTGCGGTCTTAAATCATCCACGCCTTCATGTGTTCCAGGTCCTAGCAAGATCGTCTCCATCTCTTTTGTTTCATGACCAGTCTTTAACAAAAGACCGAAATTTTTTCCATTTTCATACCAGTCTTTTACAAGATCTGTGATCCCAAAGGTCAGTACTTTCACATCATTTGCATAGTACTGGTAAGTATCCAGAATCTGCTCCTCATAAACCGGTTTGTTATACCAGCAGAGGTGATCCGGTTCCCAATCCTGCATGACACGGTGCAGATGGAGTCTGCGCAGCGCATTGTCGCCATCCACAGAGACTACCATCATCTGCGCTTGAATAACCATATCCCCCGGCTGAATCTCCGGCAGGGAAAATTTCAGGAATGCACGGCGCACATCGCTTCTTCCGCCTAATACAAGATATGTATTCTGTTTGTTGACCAAACTTGCATTTTTAGAAGAAACCACGTTTGCATACACTTTGTCAAATGCCACTGGTGTGTTGATCGTAGGGTCGATTGTAACAGGATAACTGCGTTCCTCTGCGCGAAGCCATGTCTGATCTGGTTTTACAATCACTTCCCATGTATGTTTCTTTTCACCTTCTCTCAGTTCGATTTCCAACTCTTCTGAGATCGCTCCCTTTGCATCACGCATAAATGGCGCTTTCACTTCAAATGGAACTTCCCCTTTTTCATTAAAAAACAGAACGCTCTGATCCTGAATCACTGGAAAGCAGCCCTTTGTCTGATATAAAAAGGTAAATGTCTCATGCTGCGGCGCTGCCTTTAAAATCAGGTTGTCTTTCACATCGTCCCCGACAAGAAGACATTCCAGATCAATCTGAGGCAATACTTCTTTATACACAACTCCGCTTGAAAAATGTGTCAGTGTCATCGGATCTTTCTGATTTTTCTCGTCTTTCTGTTCTTTCCTCTGCTCCAGAACGCCCTGCACCTTTGCGGCTCCTTTCAGTCCCCATTCCAGAACCGCGTTTTCTCTCTGTACGCGCACCGTTTTGTTCTCTTTTGAATGGCGGAACAATTTTACTTTCGTACCGCCTGCTTTTTTCTTCCATCCTCTTTCTTCTGGTTCTACTCCATCTGCGTTTCCTTCTGTGTCAAACACAGCAAAGCCGCTCTCTTCTTCCAGCGTATTGTCGATCTCTTTCCACTCTCCTTTTTCCTGAAAATGGACTGCGCATGGGTATACGGCTGCTGTGAACGAATGATCTTCGTTTTCAAACACCTTTTTACACGCCGTTCGTTTTTCAATTACCTCCGTACACTTTTTGTTCTTTTTCTCACTTTGCTCTTCCAGACTGTCATCATACCAGACTGCTTTTCCTGTCTCTTCTCTCATCTGCATTTCCTCCATTTCTTCTTTTCCTGTTTTGTTTCCTGTTTTCTTTCCTGTGTTGTTTTCCTTTTCTGAACTCATTTCAAATCCTCCTGTTTTTCTTCTTTTTCTGCGTCTGTTTTTCACAGACGTCTATATATAAAAAAGAATTACTCATTTTATTTTGTCGCAAAATTTTCAACAAATTTATTTTTCTACAATTATTGCTGAAATTCCCGCCTGTTCCAGCTGTTTTTTTAGTACTTCTGCATTGGTACGTTTTAAGAATGCTCCGCACTGAACACGATAAAACTTTTTGTCCTCTTTTGAATCAGACACAGACTGTTTTTCTCCTACTTTTTTATTTAAAACATCTGCGATGCTTTTTGCGACCTCTTCTTTCTTGCTGTTGTAAAATCGCATATCGTCTCCATCATCTAAGAATGCCGTTTCCAGCAAAAAGTAAGGCGTTCCTGCATTCCATGCTGCATTGCAGTTGCAAAGTTCGGCAGTCTCACAAAGACACCATTTTTGAAATCCTAATGATACAATCTGATCTATCATCGCTTCTGCCACAATCGGATCTGCGCCACTGTGGATATATCCTCCTGTTCCGGTAAACGCCCCATCTCCGGCTTCGTCTTTTCTCTGCTTTGCATTAAAATGGATTTCTAAAATAAAATCTTGATTGCCATAGTCGGGGCCTTTTCCCTTTTTCGTCTGCTGATAACAGTCCTTTTCCATGTCATACACTTCTGGATCTAATACCATCTCGTCTATAAATGGGAGTGTCTGCATCAGAAGATCTCTCGTCAGATCTGCTTCTTTTCCCCATTTTGAGACAGCTCCAGGGTCACCTTCTCCATGCCCTGCAATCAGCAATACTTTTTTCTTCATTTTCTTTCTGCCTCCTTTTGTATTCTCCACGCATCTGCTTTTAGCGCTTTCTGCGTAAAGCTATTATTTTTCCACCAGTTCCAGATCGCCGCTCCTGCTGTAAAAACGCCTGTCAAAATCTCATATAGTTCCTCTTCTCCAACAGGCAGAGGACAAAATCCTGCGATCTGCAGACACTGGTTCAGCAAAGCCGCCGCCAAAACTGCCGTGCGCACGAGCGTGCTGATTTTAATTTTTTCTTTTTCGTCTGTTTTCATTTTTCTATTCCTCTTTTTTGTGTTTCTGTCTGCTTTCTTATTTTTCTTGTTTTTCTCTTCTTCTCTTGTTCTTTTGATTCCAAGATCTCTCGTATCTTCACAGCTTCCATTCAGCCTAACTGTACAAAATCTTTTTTCTTCAGGCTTCCCGTTCCGCTATAAGTTCATCCAGCCTGTGATGAGCCGATTTTGTCGATTCCTCCACCTTAACCATCCTCTCTACCAGATGATTGTGTTTTTCCACCTTTTCTTCCAACCGTTCAATTCGATATGTGGTCAGACGGTTTGCCGCCATGATTCCCACGATACTTCCAAAAGCGGTTCCAACTAGGCTTAAGAATGCAACAATGATTTCTTTGTTCACGTTTTCACCTCCTGTCTTTGAAAATTTTTTATCTTTTTACAGATGAATCAGATCGCTTTCGATACACTCTCTTTTTTGCATGAACGGTACAGGGAACATATCCGTTGAATAAAGAAAATAAAAATGAAAAGCATTACTTTCTAAAATCAAAACAGGTATGGTCTTGCGCAATTAAAAATCATATGATACACTTTTTTGTATCTTTTCTTGTTCCATTTCATGCAGATGATTCTCGTCAAATGAGAGCATTCTCATCTGTCTATCTGATGTCCAAACTTTACCAGTTTTGTTCAGTTGGTTTCCATACAGATTTCAGTTGGTTTTTTCAAATGGCTGTAACCCGCATAAATACAGGCT
Source organism: uncultured Robinsoniella sp. (assembly GCA_965150505.1). GTDB lineage: Bacteria > Bacillota > Clostridia > Lachnospirales > Lachnospiraceae > JAGZHZ01. Next base: position 7,741 of record CBCTVZ010000078.1, read on the forward strand.
TTTTTCAAGGTACTCTGTATGCCGGACGGCATGGTGGAGCAGAAAAAAATAAAAAAACATACTAAGGAGGTTTTATTTCTATGCCAAAGACAAAAATGCAAAAGCAACAGACAAACGCTAAAAATTCTTTTTCTTCTTCTTTCTTTTTGCGTGAATTAATGATGCGATGTGTAGGAACTGTGATTATTGAAATGGATCAATGGAATTTTTCAGATGATTCTGTTTTTTACCGCGCTTATTTTAATGACCGAATCAAGCAAGAAAAAGCGATCAATTCGCTTGCTCACAAACGACTGTCCTTTCTCTTTTCTCAACTGTTTTTTCCAGCACAGCGAAAAAATAGTAAATTTCAAGAACCCCAAGCTGTGAATGGGGCGAATGGCTTTATTTCACTTTTAGACGATCTTTTTCATGTAGATTTTTCTTTTTTAAAAAATTCTTATTCTGCGGATAATACAGTTTCCCGCAAAACATTGCTTAAAATTTTGGATCTTATTCTAAATTTGATAGAAGATTGTGTCATTGTGAACGACTCTTTGATTTCAGACATCTTACTTTCAAAACATCATGAACTTCTCGCCCAGTCTGATTTTCCTTCTCCTGTTTATCCCGTATTTTTAAATGCACTCCCATCTTCAAAAGTAGCTTATTTTATCGGCCGCACAGTGGAATCTGCCGAGATTATTTCACTTTTATATTCTGGTTCTTCTTGCTTTCTTCATGGGATCGGTGGAATTGGAAAAACGGAACTTGCCAAAGATGTGATAAAAAAAATATACCAGACTCCTTCTGAAGAATCTGGTATTACGCATATTGTGTGGATCAATTATATCGAAAATAGTTTTGCTCTGTCTCTTATCCGTGGACTTGGAATCCCTGAAGCAGAAGGCAGATATGAAGACCTTTTTCAAGATGCTTTGCGTCTGCTGCAACAATACGGATCTTCTCTGCTTCTTGTCATCGATCATGTGGAAGATGTAAATGATCCTGAATTATGCAAAGTCATCCATTTTTTATCCTGCCGCTTTTTGATTTCCAGCCGGATGGACGGACTTTACAATTTAAAAAAAGTATGTGTTCGGGAATTGCCTATTTCAGACTGCATGAATTTATTTTATCATTATTATCATGGGAATCGAGATGATAAATCTGTTGTACAGATTCTCTCTTTGGCGGACTGTCATACAGTCACGGTAGAATTGTTGGCAAAACTTGCCGACACGGAGGAAAGTTGTTTATATGAATTTTTAAATCAATTAAAACGATGCGGCTTTTCTTTCAGTCAGGAAGAAATTTCTTCCACACATGAAAAGCTTCAAAGCGAAGAACAGATCAACCGACAATTACTAAAGCTATTCCACGTCTGTAACTGTTCAGAGTCTGAGACAAAACTTTTAATTCAGCTTTCTGTCCTGCCTTCTCTGCTATTTGATTTTAAAAAAATAAGATCATGGTTTCAGCTAACAAATAAAACAGACTTAAATCGTTTGGCTGAAAAAGGATGGCTGAAGAAAATTCCTTGTTACAGCAATGGTATTTATTCTTCTCAGTATATGATTCATCCTGTGATTGCATGTGCAGTCCGAACACAGTTCCAACCTGTTTTGTACCAGTCGTGTCATCCATTTCTTGTCTTTCTCACAAAGGAAATCCTACAGCACCACAGTCAGACTGTCTCCCGTCAGAAAGAACTGATTCAATTTGGATGGTTTTTAAACGACTTACTCTCTCAAGATTTCTGCACGCAAGAAGACGCAGAATTTCTTTATGCCATGATCGGAGTATACCGTGATATTGGATATTATTCCAGAGCAATCTCTTTGTCAGAGAGGCTTCTGTGCCTTTATCAGAATTTGTACGGTGAAAACCATCCTTCCTGTATTTCTGTGTATCATTCTCTCAGCGTACTTTACTATGAAACACGCCAGATACAAAAGGCGCTGGATTGTTCTAAGCATTGTTGTCAGTTTTTTCAGAAAAATTTCATAGAAGAATCCATCTGTATGCCTCAGATTCTCGATCTGGCTACTGTTCAGTTAAATATTGGAAAAATCCTTCCTTTTCTGATCTTCTGATATCAGATTCCTGTTTTTGACATACTCCCATGACTAAAGTATGCAGATTTTTTCACAGTTCATCATTTAAAATATTCTGGCATATTTTCACTCAAAACCGTATGATCTGATTGTCTGTTTTACAACGCAAAAAAAGCACTCCATCTTGGAGTGCTTCTCTTTTTTAACGTGCGTTAGAGGATTCGAACCCCCGACCTTTTGGTCCGTAGCCAAACGCTCTA
>CBCTVZ010000079.1:0-10036 GCA_965150505.1 uncultured Robinsoniella sp.
CCGTCTTGCTGTAACGTATCCAGAAATCGCAAGAATGCAGACAAGAGCCGTTATGGAAGCAGCAATCGAAGTATCCAGAGAAAAAGGATATCGTATCGTTCCTGAAATCATGATTCCATTAGTTGGCGAAGTAAAAGAATTAAAATATGTAAAAGATGTTGTTGTTGAAACAGCTGAACAGGTTAAGAATGAAAAAGGATCTGACATCCAGTATCATATCGGTACAATGATCGAGATCCCAAGAGCAGCTCTGACAGCAGATAAGATCGCAGAAGAAGCTGAGTTCTTCTCATTCGGTACAAACGACCTGACACAGATGACATTCGGATTCTCCCGTGATGACGCTGGTAAATTCCTTGATGCTTACTACAAAGCTAAAATCTACGAATCTGATCCATTCGCAAGATTAGACCAGACAGGTGTAGGTCAGTTAGTAGAAATGGCAGTTAAGAAAGGCCGCGCTACACGTCCAGGCATCAAACTTGGTATCTGTGGAGAACACGGTGGAGATCCATCTTCCGTAGAATTCTGCCATAAGATTGGACTGAGCTATGTATCTTGCTCACCATTCCGTGTGCCGATCGCTAGACTGGCAGCAGCTCAGGCAGCATTAAACAACAAATAATATAACGTCAGTTATTTTATAATCATAGGATAATCCCTTTTATCCAGTTTTAGGACAAGCTATAAAAGGTAAATGTCCGGTGATAACACAATGCGTTTAAAGTGTTGTGTAAGTGTCCAAGCGTAAGATTAGAGCTTGAAATTTTAGAGATAAACCTTGAGAGTAAATTGTCCAAAGAAAATGATTTACTCATAAAAGGAACTCTGAAATTTCAGGCTCTTTTTTGTTGAGCGATGTATTTTTGCTATAGAGATAAGAAAAAGGCAAATGGAAAACAGATTTGAACATAAGAAAGGGGCAGAAGGAAAAATCGTGAAAAAAAATGAAATTTTAGCGATTTATGGGACAGAATATAAAGAAATAACAAAATGTCTTTTGAAAGAAGCAGATTTAGCATCACATATTCCATCAAAAAAGAGTAAAATAGGGATAAAACCGAATCTGGTATCGCCGTCAGAAGCTTCTTATGGAGCGACGACCCATTCTGAGGTGGTTGCTGGAATTATTGAATATCTTCAGGAAGAGGGATTTTATGATCTGTTGATGATGGAAGGCTCTTGGGTGGGAGATCAGACAAAAGATGCGGTGAGCGTCTGCGGATTTGATAAAGTTTCTGAAAAATATGGTGTTCCTTTTTTTGATATGCAGACAGAGAAAAGCAGTTTATACGATTGCGATGGAATGCAGCTGAAAATATGTGATCTTGCAAAAGAAATTGATTTTCTTATCAATGTACCTGTGATGAAAGGTCATTGTCAGACAAAAATAACGTGTGCATTGAAAAATATGAAAGGGTTGATACCGAACAGTGAAAAGAGACGATTTCATGCTCTAGGTCTTCATAAGCCGATTGCACATCTCAATGCAGGAATCCATCAGGACTTTATTGTAGTTGATAATATATGTGGAGATTGGGATTTTGAGGATGGAGGCAATCCAGTTGTTTTAAATCGTGTAATGGCAGCGGCAGATCCTGTCTTATGCGACGCGTACGTATGTCATTTGATGGGATATGATGTGGAAGAAGTGCCATATGTAGAGATGGCAGGAAAATTAAAAATAGGATGCGCGGATTGGAAAAAAGCACAGATTCGGGAATTGAATCTGCCAAAAGGACAAGATGCACTTCCAAAGACGAGAAAAATAGTGGAATTACAAGATGCCGTTGAGGAAGTAGAGTCTTGCAGTGCGTGTTATGGATATCTGATTCCAGCTTTGCAGCAATTAAAAGAAGAAGGGCTTCTTGAAAAAATTGGAACAAAAATCTGCATCGGGCAGGGCTATCGCGGGAAAGAAGGAGAATTAGGTATTGGATCTTGTACCAGAAAGTTTAAATATCATCTGGACGGATGTCCGCCGACAGAAAATCAGATTTATGAGTTTCTGAAAAAACTTTTGACACAAAAATAAAGATACATTAGAGGGAATAAATATATGAAGATTATTATTATTGGATGTGGGAAAGTAGGAATTACACTTGCTGAACAGCTATCAGAAGAAAAACACGATATTATTTTAGTAGATCAGTCAGCGGAGAAGCTTCAGCAGGTTCCAGAGAATATTGATGCTTTGCAGATTGTGGGAAATGGAGCAAGTATTGCAACTCAGATGGAGGCAGAGGTGGAACATGCGGATATTTTGATTGCTGTAACAGGATCAGACGAGCTGAATTTACTTTGCTGTCTGATTGCAAAGAAAGCGGCAGATTGTCAAACGATCGCAAGAGTGAGAAACCCTATCTATAATAAAGAGATTGGATTTATAAAAGAACGCCTTGGAATTTCTATGATTATTAATCCAGAGTTTACTACTGCTACAGAGATTGCAAGATTACTTCGTTTTCCATCGGCAATTAAGATTGACACATTTGCAAAGGGACGTGTGGAGTTACTGAAATTTCGTATCAAACCGGAATTTAATCTTGACCATGTTGCAGTGTCTTCTCTGCGTGAGGACTTAAGATGCGATATCCTTGTCGCAGGAGTAGAGAGAGAAGAAGATGTATACATACCAAATGGAGAATTTATCCTAAAAGATGGAGATTTGGTATCCATTATTGCATCGCCGCAAAATGCCGCCAAATTCTTTCAGAAAATTGGTCTTAAAACGAATCAAGTAAAAAACTGTATGATTGTCGGTGGAGGAACGATTGGATTCTATCTGGCAAAACAGTTAATTGATATGAAAATAGATGTGCGGATTATTGAGAAACAAAAAGAGCGGTGCGATGAGTTAAGCGAGCTTCTTCAAGGGGCAATGATTTTACATGGAGACGGAACCGATAAGAAACTGTTGCAGGAAGAAGGGCTTGAAAAGACAGAGGCATTTGTCACACTGACGAATATGGATGAGGAAAATATTCTGCTTTCTTTATATGCAAAAGATCAGACATCAGCAAAGTTGATCACAAAAGTAAATAAAATTTCATTTGATCACTTAATTGAGAAACTGGATATCGGCAGCGTGATTTATCCAAAATATCTGACGGCTGATTATATTGTGCAATATGTCAGAGCAATGCAGAACTCCATCGGCAGTAATGTAGAGACGCTGTATCATATTTTGGACAAACAAGCAGAAGCGCTGGAATTTGCGATCAACGAAAATTCCGCTGTGGTAGGTATTCCATTAGTAGATATTGAATTAAAAGATAATCTTCTGATCGGATGTATTCACCGCCATGGCGAAATCATGATTCCGCGCGGTCATGATATGATACAGGTAGGAGATACCGTAATTGTTGTGACAACACAGAAATGCCTTCATGATATTGAAGATATTCTGAAAAAATAAAAAAGATCAATGAAAATATTACACTTATGATAAGAGGACTTTAACTATGAACTATTCAATTATCAGATATATCATTGGATGGGTATTAACCCTAGAAGCTGCTCTTATGGTTCCATCCTGCATTACGGCTTTGATTTATCAAGAGTCAGAGATTCTTTCATTTTTAATGACAATGGTTCTATGTCTTTTAATAGGAATACCTTTGATACGAAAAAAACCAGAAAAAAAGATTATTTATGTGAAAGAAGGATTTGTAACCGTAGCGCTTTGTTGGATTGTACTTAGTATTATGGGAGCGTTGCCTTTTTTGTTCAGCGGGGCAATCAAAAATCCGGTTGATGCGCTGTTTGAGACGGTTTCTGGATTTACTACAACAGGAGCTAGTATTTTGAAAGAGGTAGAGGGTCTGCCTTACAGCATTTTGTTCTGGAGAAGCTTCACGCACTGGATTGGCGGAATGGGAGTTCTTGTCTTTTTGCTTTCTTTCTTGCCGATGGTAGGAGGTTCTTACATGAATTTGATGAAAGCAGAAAGTCCAGGACCATCTGTCAGCCGCCTTGTTCCTAAGGTAAAATCAACAGCCAAAATCTTATATGAGATTTATATTGGAATGACAATATTAGAAATTATTCTGTTGCTGGCAGGCGGAATGCCATTGTTTGATGCCTTGACAACGGCATTTGGAACAGCGGGAACAGGAGGATTTGGAATCAAAAATGACAGCATTGCAAGTTATTCTGTCTATATACAGGTTGTCGTGACGATATTTATGATTTTATTCGGGATCAATTTCAATGTTTATTACTTGATTTTGATGAGAAAAATGAAACAGGCAGCAAAAAATGAAGAGGTGAGATGGTATCTTTTGATTATTGCAGGCGCGATTGCATTGATTACCATTGATATCTTTAGTATATATGGAAATATCGGAACTGCAGTTCAGCAGTCGGCATTTCAGGTTGCATCCATCATCACAACGACAGGGTTTGCAACAACGGATTTTAATATATGGCCGCAGGTTTCAAAGACGATTCTGGTTATGCTGATGTTTATCGGCGCATGTGCAGGAAGCACAGGAGGAGGAATCAAGGTATCGAGATTTATCATTCTGATTAAGACCGTAAAAAAAGAACTGCATCAATTTCTCCATCCAAGAAATGTTAGAAAAGTCAAGATGGACGGAAAAATGATTGAACATGAAGTAGTGAGACAGACAAACGTATTCATGGTAGCATATGTATTTATCTTTGCATTTTCCGTTCTCATACTTGCAATCGACAAAAAAGACTTAATCACAAACTTTACAGCAGTTGCAGCTACTTTTAATAATATTGGACCGGGATTGGAACTTGTAGGCCCAACAGCCAACTTTTCTATTTTTTCCAATCCGGCAAAATTAATTTTGACATTTGATATGCTTGCTGGAAGATTGGAAATTTTCCCATTGCTTTTACTGTTTGTCAAAGATACATGGAAAAAATTTTAAATCCAGACAAAAAAAGATATTACAGAGAGATTTTCTGCAATATCTTTTTTTTATTATAAAAAAATGAGATTTTACCTTTCTGTCTATATCTTGTCTATTAATTCAAATAGTGCTACAATAAAAAAGAAGCGTGGAATAAAAGAAAAGGAAGGAATCAATATGGCAGCAATTTTGCTTTCACCGGTCTACGTTGCAGTAAATATCTATGTAATCTGGCGCATCTTTTTGTGGATGGGAACGTGCAGTCACATTTTTAAAAATCCTATATTTCAAGTGGGATTTCTTTTGATTTATCTTATATTTGCAACATCCATTCTGACAGGTTTCCTAATAAAAAGACCAGAAAAGTTACGGCGTGCTTTAAAAAATATGGGAAATTATTTTCTGGGAATTTTTTTATATGCACTGATGCCGGTATGTCTTCTTGAAATTTTGGGAATAATTGCCAGAACGTGGCTGAGATGGAAATGGGTTACCGACACAAGAACGCTGATTGTATCCGGAATCTTATGTATGGCGCTTGTCATAGGTCTTAGCATATATGGGATTTATAATGCAAAAAAAATCAGAGTGACATCCTATCATACCAGAATGGACAAAAAAATAACTGGGATGAATGAAATGAAAATTGTGCTGATTGCGGATCTACATTTAGGCTATAACAGCGGAGAAAAACAAGTTCGTAAGATTGTAGATGAGATCAACCAGCAAAAACCAGATTTAGTCTGCGTGGCAGGAGATTTATTTGACAATGAATTTGAGGCTGTAAAAGATCCTGAAAAAATAGAAGCAATCTTTCGAGAGATAAAATCAACGTACGGTGTGTATGGATGTTGGGGAAACCATGATGTCAATGAACCAATCTTAGCAGGTTTTACATTTGACAGCGGAAGCGGTGAACATTTACTGGACGAACGGATGGATCAGTTTGCAGAGAAATCTGGGATCATTATGTTGAATGATGAAATACAGTCAGTAGATGGGAAATTTTATATTGTTGGAAGAAAGGATGTGGCAAGGGCAAAAAAAATAGAAGGAGGAAGAAAAAATCCACAGGAATTGTTGCAGAGTCTGGATCACACAAAACCGATTTTTGTAATCGATCATCAGCCAAAGGAACTTCAGGAATTAGCAGATGCAGGCGCTGACTTCGATTTATGCGGCCATACGCATGGCGGGCAGATGTTTCCGGGAAATTTTGCGGTAGATGTAGGATGGGAAAACGCATATGGATGTCTGAAAAAAGGAAAAATGTATAATATTGTGACATCCGGTGCAGGAATCTGGGGTCCAAATATGAGAATTGGATCAAAGAGCGAGATCTGTGTCATCCATGTTCAGTTACCGACAAAATAGTACGATGTAGGCTGCAGACAGATCAGAAGAAAGAATGAAAGTGGATCGGAAGAAAAAGAAACAACGAGAGAAAAATAAGAGAACAACAAGAGAAAAGAACAAAGAGGAGAGAGTTTGAAAAATGAGAAAATCATATGAAATAGATATGTGTAATGGACCGCTGTTGGGAAAAATTTTGATTTTTGCGGTTCCTCTTATGTTGTCTGGCATCTTGCAGCTGCTGTTTAACGCGGCAGATATTATTGTGGTGGGACGATTTTCCGGCAGTCATGCGCTGGCGGCAGTTGGATCTACAAGTGCCTTGATCAATTTACTTGTCAATGTGTTTATTGGTTTATCAGTAGGAACAAATGTTTTAATTGCTCAGTATTATGGAGCAAAAGATCGAAAAAATATAAGCGAAACGGTACATACCTCTGTTTTGATCAGTCTGATCAGCGGATTTATTCTTGTCTTTATTGGAGTAGCGTTGGCAAAACCTATTTTAAAACTGATGGGAACACCAGATGATGTGCTGGAGCATTCCGTCTTATATATCAGAATTTATTTTGTAGGAATGCCTGTGACCATGTTATATAATTTTGGAGCAGCTATTTTAAGGGCAATCGGGGATACAAAACGACCTCTCTATTTTTTATCAATCGCAGGCGTAGTAAATGTGATACTGAATCTGATTTTTGTCATCATTTTTCATATGGGAGTTGCAGGCGTTGCTCTGGCAACTGTGATTTCACAGGTGATTTCTGCCGCTTTAGTCGTTCGATGTCTGGTATGTATGGATGGAATGTGCCGTTTGAATTTAAAAAAACTGCATATTCATCGAGATAAATTGATGAGAATGATTCAGATTGGACTTCCAGCTGGAATGCAGGGAGCAATTTTTTCACTTTCTAATGTGCTGATTCAATCTTCCGTCAACTCATTTGGTTCTGTAGCTATGGCTGGAAATACAGCGGCATCCAATATAGAAGGATTTGTATATAATGCGATGAATGCGGTACATCAGACAGCCCTTAGTTTTACAAGCCAAAATGTAGGAGCAAAAAAATATAAAAGAATTGGCAAGATCTTAATGCAGTGTCTTTTGATTGTCTCTGCGATTGGGTTGACAATGGGAATCGGCGCTTATGCTTTAGGAGGACCGTTGCTACATATTTATTCTTCAGATGCCGAAGTGATTCAGTATGGACTGTCACGTATGCAGGTGATCTGTGTCTCCTATTTCCTGTGCGGTATTATGGATGTTATGGTAGGAAGCCTTAGAGGAATGGGATGTTCTGTGATGCCGATGTTAGTTTCCCTGACAGGAGCGTGCGGCTTCCGTGTTCTTTGGATTTTTACTGTTTTTGCATGGAAACATTCTCTGTTTGTCTTATATATCTCTTATCCGATTTCATGGATTATCACAGCAGGCGTTCACATGATTTGTTATGCTGTGGTGAAGAAAAAATATTATCCTTCCTCAGCAGGCATCGAATGATACGGTTGCGATTTTGAGACATTCGTGCTAAAATAATCACATTATCAGAAAAGAGGTTGAGGGCATGGATATCAGACAGTTGATCGCTTTTTGTGCCGCGGCATTGCTGGCAGGTCTTGTTGTAGCAAAATGCCGTAAAAAAAGAGAAGGGCAGGATACGTTTTCAACACTTGGCTCTGTCTCAGGGAAACATCATGTGGAAATGACAATCAAAGAGTATGGAGTGATGAAAATGGAGCTGGACGGTGACAGCGCGCCGGTGACAGTGACAAATTTTTTGACATTAGTAAAAAGAGGTTTTTATAATGGCCTGACTTTTCATCGTGTCATTGATGGATTTATGATTCAGGGGGGAGACCCAAATCATGATGGAACAGGAGGAGCAGAACAGAGAATTAAAGGTGAATTTTCAGAAAATGGCATTCAAAATTCACTTTCTCATACGAGAGGAGCGGTATCAATGGCTCGTTCAACTGGTCCAAACAGTGCAAGTTCACAGTTTTTTATTGTACAAAAAGACAGTGTTCAGCTGGATGGAAGTTATGCTGTATTTGGCTATGTGACAGATGGAATGGAGATTGTGGATCGCATCTGCCAAGAAACGAAAATACAAAATAATGATGGAACTGTTGAAAGAGAAGATCAGCCTGTGATAGAAGAAATAAGAGTGATCGATTAGAGAAAACGATTAGAGAAAAGGAGGCACTGCAGCAAAAATATAATGAAGCAGTACTCCTTTTTCCGTTAGAAAAAATAGTTTAAGATTTATAAAAAAATCGGGATGGAGGAAAAATGGAAAACAAAATGACCCATTTTGATCAGGATGGGAATGCAGTGATGGTTGATATATCTGAAAAAAATGTGACAGAGCGAACAGCTGTGGCATCTGGAAAGATCAAAGTAAGCAAAGAAGCGATGGATGCGATCTTGAATCAGACTGTCAAAAAGGGAGATGTGCTTAGCGTAGCCCAGATTGCAGGAATTATGGGAGCGAAAAAGACCTCCGAATTGATTCCTCTTTGTCATCTGTTATCTCTGCAAAAATGTGGCGTACAATTTGAAATTGAAAAAGAAAAATGTGAGATTACAGCGATATGTACCGTAAAGACAACAGGAAAGACAGGAGTGGAGATGGAAGCATTGACAGGCGTTCAGATTGCACTTTTGACCATTTACGATATGTGCAAGGCAATAGACAAAAAGATGGTAATGACAGAGATTCACCTTGTCTCAAAAAAAGGTGGAAAAAGCGGAGAATTTTTTTATGATTGATCAGTATGGAAGAGAGATAGATTATCTGAGAATTTCTTTGACACAAAGATGCAATTTGCGCTGCATCTACTGTATGCCAGAAGAAAATGCAGAAATTCAGAAAGAAGATTTAACGTTTGAGGAGATTGTCAGAATTGTGTCATTGATGAGTCAACTTGGCATTCGTCATGTGAGATTGACAGGAGGAGAACCGCTTCTTAGAAAAAATGTTCAGGATTTAGTAAGACAGTTAAAGAAGATTTCAGGAATTGAGACGGTTCATCTTACGACAAATGCGGTACTTTTAGATCAGATGATCGATGGATTAGCAGAGGCAGGTCTTGATGGCATCAATATCAGTCTGGATACCACAGATCGTGAGAATTTTGCACGAATTACAAGAAGAGATTGTATCAGCCTTGTAGAAAAGGGACTGAAATCGCTGAAAAAATATCCGAATATGACCGTGAAAATTAATTGCGTGATGATGGATCAAGAAGAACAAGAATTTTTAGACATAGCAAAGCTTGCCAAGGAAAATCCTTTTTATGTACGCTATATTGAGATGATGCCAATCGGGTTAGGGCGACAGCAAAAAGGAAAAAGAGAAGATGAAATGAAAGAACTTTTGAAAAAAAAGTATGGAGCGTACAAAGAAGTAAAAGAAAAGATTGGCAGCGGACCGAGCCATTATTATGAATTTCAGAACTTTCAGGGCAAAATTGGATTTATCAGTGCGGTGACGCATAAGTTTTGTTCTTCGTGCAATCGGGTGAGACTGACAAGCGAGGGATTTTTAAAAACGTGCCTTCAGTATGAAATCGGAGGAGACTTAAAATCGTTACTGAGAAATGGGGCAGAAGATGAAATGATCTTGGAAAAGATGAAAGAGATTATTTTCCATAAACCAAAAGAACATCAATTTTTGAAACCATTGCAAGGACAAGAAGAACACCATTTGATGTCTCAAATAGGAGGATGATTTTATTTGTCAACTACCCACCACCTAAAGGTAGTGGGCTTGTAACTGCCCAGTCGTGCAAGT
>CBCTVZ010000080.1:0-9993 GCA_965150505.1 uncultured Robinsoniella sp.
TGGATAATGTGGATAACTCGCGAAAAAGTTATCCACATTATCCACCGTGAAAATTCAAAATCTGGTCAACCACAAGATATTGAAAAAGTTATCCACATTCTATCCACATTATGTGGATAACATAGAGGACTTTGTGGAGAAGTCAAAGCATAGGAAAGCAGCGTCAATGAAAAAAGATAAAGGAATTACTTGACTTCACGGGGTTTTACGACTATAATTGTAATGATATTTTGTAACACGTATGGACAGTTGGCATTTCTGTTAAATCCCATATGGAAAATAAAACGTGAGAATATGCTTTGCCGTCGTTGTTGTGATATTAATATACCAATTAATCATATAGATATCAATTGGTTTTGATAAAGGAGGTGGCCCGAATTATGAAAATGACATTTCAGCCTAAAAAGAGATCCAGATCTAAAGTTCATGGTTTCAGAGCAAGAATGAGTACAGCTGGCGGAAGAAAAGTTTTAGCTGCCAGAAGAGCAAAAGGAAGAAAGCAGTTATCAGCATAGGCCGCAGATATGTGGCCTTTTCTTCTCTTCAAAAGAAAAAGGATAAGCTATGATATTTTCAGAATCATTAAAGAAAAATAAGGATTTTCAGGAAGTATATAAAACGGGAAAATCTTTTGCGAATCGATATTTGGTTATGTATGTAAAAGAAAATGAAAGTCAAAAAAATCGTCTGGGAATTTCAGTCAGTAAAAAAGTAGGAAATAGTATTGTGAGACATCGTCTTGCAAGATTGATACGCGAAAGTTATCGACTGAATGAGACAGAATTTTCCAGTGGAAAAGATATCATTGTAGTGGCACGAGTGAATGCGAAAGACAGAGGCTTTCATGATATCGAGAGCGCATTGCTGCATTTAGGGAAGCTTCATAAAATAGTCAACAGAAAAGAAATGATATCAGATGAAAAAAATATTGATCTTAATGATTAAGTTTTATAGAAAATATTTATCACCGCTAAAAAGGACTCATTGTCCCTATATCCCAACTTGTTCCCAATATGGATTGGAGGCAATCGAGAAATATGGGGCAATAAAGGGCAGTATTTTAACGTGCTGGCGAATCTTAAGATGTAATCCGTTTTCTAAAGGCGGTTATGATCCGGTTCCATAAACCATGCACGATGGGAGGATAGGAATTTGTCTAAGATGGTATTAACAAAAAGTTCAATCTGGGTGATTGGACCTGTGGCTACAGTCCTTGGATTGATCATGAATGCAATCTTCGGTGTTTTGGATATGGCAAATATACAAAATATCGGTTTGTGCATTATTTTATTTACATTTTTGATTTATATGCTGCTGACTCCTCTGACTGTAAAGCAGCAAAAATTCTCAAAATTATCGGCATATATGAACCCTGAACTTCAGAAAATTCAGAAGAAATATAAGGGCAAAAATGATCAGATTTCTATGATGAAAATGAACGAAGAAACACAGTTGCTTTATGCAAAATATGGTGTTTCTCCGATGGGAAGCTGTCTTCAGTTAATCATTCAGATGCCGATTTTGTTTGCTTTATACCAGGTAATCTGGAATATTCCGGCATATGTAGGACGCGTATACGATGTATTTAAACCTTTGGCTGATGCGCTGTTAAACAATTCAGCAAGCCAGAGTTTCATGGAAGGAATTGCAAAAAGTCTGAATATCAGCTACAACAGCGGATATACGATTGAGAAAATTATTGATACGCTTTATAAATTAAAACCGTCCAACTGGGCCGCTTTAGCCGAAGAGTTTCCAAGTTTGAGTACTTTGATTCAGGAGACACAGGCGAGCGCCGATCATATGAACTATTTCCTGGGTCTGAACATTTCAGATTCACCGCTTAACATTATGCAGCAGGGCTTTGCAGCAGGCGCATGGTTGATGGTAATTGGAGCATTGGCAATTCCAGTTTTATCTGCGTTGACACAGTGGCTGAATACAAAATTAATGCCTCAGCAGCCAACTCAGAATGGAGAACAGAATGCAATGATGAGCTCCATGAAAACGATGAACGTTCTGATGCCTTTAATGTCAGCATTCTTCTGTTTGACACTGCCAGCCGGTATGGGTATCTACTGGATCGCAGGTGCAGTAATTCGTTCTATTCAGCAGGTAATTGTCAATAAACATATCGACAAGATGGATATGGATGAGTTGATTGCAAAGAATGCAGATAAGGTGAAAAAGAAGCAGGAACAACTGGGAATTAACCAGCAAAGAGTGGTCAACAATCAGGCGAAGGTGAGTACAAGAAATATTAATACCCCGACTAAAAAAGTTATGACTGAGGAAGAGAGAAACGCAAGAATTAAGAGTTCAACAGAGTACTATAAGAACGCAGAAGAAAAGCCAGGAAGTATTGCTGCAAAAGCAAGAATGGTAGAGAAGTATAACGAGAAGAACAAAAAATAGGGGTGCATTTTTATGGAATATATTAGAGTATCAGCGAAAAAAATAGAAGATGCAGTTATTGAAGCTTCTATTCAGTTGGAAACAACAAGTGATAATATTGAATATGAGGTATTGGAACACGGCAGTTCGGGGTTTTTCGGTATAGGGAGCAAACCTGCTGTGATCAGAGCAAGAAGAAAAGAAGAGAAAAAAGAATTTGATGAGATAGACGAAATTAAGCAGATTTTTGAATCAAAACCGTCTGTTAAAATCGAAGAACCAAAAGCACCAAAAGAAGAGAAAAAAGAAACTGTTGAGAAAAAAGAAACAGTAGTTCCAGAGAAGGAAACAAAAGTAGAAAATCCTCCAAAAATGGAACAGAAACAAGAAAAACATCCAGAAAAAATGCCGAAAAAGGTGAAAAAAGATAAGCCTGTAAAAGAGAAAATTCAAAAAGAAAAAATGACGGCAGTTGAACCGAAAAAGGAAGAGCCAAAGAAAAAAGAGATCAAAGAAGCAGATAAAGAACGCGCTGAGAAAAAAGCGATTGAGTTTTTAAATCAGGTGTTTGATGCAATGAAAATGCAGGTTCAGATTACTGCTGAATTTAAAGAGGATGCTCTTGAGGTTAATCTGGAAGGGGAAGATATGGGAGTTCTGATTGGAAAAAGAGGTCAGACGTTAGATTCCCTTCAGTATCTTGTAAGTCTGGTTGTGAATAAAGAAAAAGAAGCTTATATTCGTGTAAAACTGGATACCGAAAATTATCGCAGCAGAAGAAAAGAAACATTGGAAAATCTGGCAAAAAATATTGCTTTTAAAGTAAAAAGAACAAAAAAACCAGTATTTTTAGAGCCGATGAATCCATATGAAAGACGCGTAATTCATTCTGCACTTCAGAATGATCCATACGTCACAACACACAGCGAAGGTGAAGAACCTTATAGAAAAGTAGTTGTAACTTTAAAGAAATAGTAATTTAAAATAAAATGTTATTTCTGGTCAAAGCAGAGAAAATACATTTGTATTTTTCTGGATCAGAAATAACATTTTTTTCAATAAAAAAAGAATTTCCGGATGTGTTAAAATAGGATATGATATAGAAAACAGATAAAATGATGGAGGAATTTATGAGAACAGATACGATTGCAGCGATTTCAACAGCAATGTCGAACTCAGGAATTGGAATTATACGAATCAGCGGACCAGAGGCTTTTGATGTGGCAGACCGTATCTACCGCAGCAAAAAAGGAGAAAAGAAACTTCAGGAACAGCCGTCTCATACGATTCATTATGGATATATAGCAGACGGTGATGAAATGATCGATGAAGTGCTTGTGATGTTGATGCGAGGACCGCACAGTTTTACTGCTGAAGATACGGTAGAAGTCAACTGTCATGGCGGCGTTTTAGCGATGAAAAAAGTGCTGGAAACGGTTATAAAGTACGGTGCAAGACCGGCTGAACCGGGAGAATTTACAAAAAGAGCATTCCTAAATGGGAGACTCGATTTGTCTCAGGCGGAAGCAGTTATGGATATCATTCAGGCAAAAAATCAGTATGCTTTACAGAGTTCTCTCAGCCAGTTGAAAGGTTCTGTTTTAAGACCAATTAAGGAATTAAGAGAAGAAATTTTATATCAAATTGCATTTATTGAGTCTGCTTTAGACGATCCAGAACATATCAGTTTAGAAAAATATCCGGAAAAATTAGCAGAAAAAACAGATAAGTGGATTGAAAAAACAGAATCATTGATTGCATCATTTGACAATGGAAGAATAGTAAAAGAAGGTATCAATACCGTGATTGTAGGAAAGCCAAATGCAGGAAAATCTTCTTTAATGAACGTGTTGGTAGGTGAAGATAGAGCCATTGTGACCGATATTGCAGGAACGACTCGCGATACATTGGAAGAGCAGATTTTCTTTGGCGGAATCAGCCTGAATGTGATTGATACAGCAGGGATCAGAGATACGGAAGATATCGTAGAAAAGATCGGAGTAGAGAAGGCAAAAGAGAAGGCAGAAAAGGCTGATTTGATGATTTATGTTGTGGATTCTTCAACCGATTTAGACGAGAATGATGATGAAATTATTGAGATGATAAAAGGGAAAAAAGCGATTGTACTTTTGAATAAAACAGACTTAAATGCTGTCACAACAGAGGAGCAGTTAAAGGGCAGAATTGACCACCCTATTATCTCAATTTCTGCGAAAGAAAAGACAGGAATAGAGCAGTTGGAAGAGACTTTAAAAGCGATGTTTTTTCATGGAAATCTGCAATTTAATGATGAAGTATATATCACAAATGTGCGTCAAAAACAAGCTTTAGAAGAGGCAAAAGACAGTCTAAAACAGGTAAAAAATAGTATCGATATGGAGATGCCAGAAGATTTTTATTCGATTGATTTAATGAGTGCATATGAGGCGCTTGGAAGGATTACAGGAGAGTCTGTAGAAGATGATTTGGTCAATGAAATATTTGGAAAATTCTGTATGGGAAAATAAAAAAAGAGAGTCGTTTACAGGATAAAAAGAGATAAAATCGTCTGCAGAAAAAGGAGAAAAACATGAGAAATGTAGAAGAATTTGTGGATGTAGTAGTGGTCGGAGCAGGTCATGCTGGATGTGAGGCTGCATTGGCAAGCGCAAGACTGGGAATGGAAACTGTAATTTTTACAGTCAGTGTGGAAAGTATTGCGCTGATGCCATGCAACCCAAATATAGGAGGAAGCTCAAAGGGACATTTGGTAAGAGAAATTGATGCTCTCGGAGGAGAGATGGGTAAAAATATTGATAAGACATTTATCCAGTCTAAAATGTTAAATAAATCAAAAGGTCCGGCGGTTCATTCCCTGAGAGCGCAGGCTGATAAAGCAGAATATAGCAGAAGAATGAGAATGGTCTTAGAAAATACAGATCATCTCTCGATCAAACAGGCGGAAGTAAATGAGATTATAGTAGAAGAAGGAAAGATAACAGGAGTCCGCACAAATTCAGGAGCAGTATATCACTGTAAAGCATGTGTGCTGTGTACAGGAACGTACTTAAATGCACGTTGTATACACGGAGATGTCAGTGTGTATACAGGACCAAATGGGCTTCAGGCAGCAAATCATCTGACCGATTCTCTAAGAGCAAATGGAATTGAAATGTATCGCTTTAAGACGGGAACACCGGCTAGAATTGACAAGAGATCGGTTGATTTTTCCAAGATGGAAGAACAGTTTGGAGATGAAAAGATTGTTCCATTCTCTTTTACGACCGATCCAAAGGATGTGCAGATCGATCAGATTTCTTGCTGGCTGACGTATACAAATGAAAAAACGCATGAGATTATTAGAAATAATCTGGATCGCTCTCCTTTATATTCAGGTATGATTGAAGGAACAGGCCCAAGATATTGCCCATCGATAGAAGATAAAGTTGTAAAATTTGCAGATAAAAATAGACATCAGGTTTTTTTAGAGCCAGAAGGATTGTATACAAACGAAATGTATGTGGGCGGTATGTCAAGTTCTCTGCCGGAAGATGTGCAGCATGAAATGTATCACACTGTACCGGGACTGGAACATGCTAAGATTGTAAGAAATGCGTATGCGATTGAATATGATTGTATTAATCCAAGACAATTAGATCCTTCCTTAGAGTTTAAAGAGATTCATGGCTTATTCAGCGGAGGACAGTTTAATGGAAGTTCTGGATATGAAGAGGCGGCGGCGCAGGGATTAATTGCAGGTATCAATGCAGCTCTTTCTATTCAGGGAAAAGAAAAATTAATTTTAGACAGATCAGAGTCGTATATAGGAGTGCTGATTGATGACTT
Organism: uncultured Robinsoniella sp.; assembly: GCA_965150505.1. Taxonomy (GTDB): domain Bacteria; phylum Bacillota; class Clostridia; order Lachnospirales; family Lachnospiraceae; genus JAGZHZ01. Next base: position 6,220 of record CBCTVZ010000080.1, read on the forward strand.
AGTCACAAAAGATAATAAGGAACCTTATCGAATGATGACATCGAGAGCAGAGTATCGTCTGTTGCTCCGTCAGGATAATGCAGATATTCGTTTGACAGAAAAAGGATATCAGGTGGGATTAATTTCAGAAGAAAGATATGCAAAACTTCAGGAAAAAATGAGACAGATTGAGGAAGAGACACAGCGTGTAGAAAAGACGACCGTTGGAGCTGGAGAAGAGATTCAGAAATTTTTGATCGAACACGACAGTACGCCTTTAAAATCTGGAAGTACATTAGGGGAATTGATACGAAGACCGGAACTTTCTTATGAGATGCTGGAAGAAATTGATAAAAACAGACCGGAATTGATGAACGGCGTAGGAGAGCAGGTTAATATCAATATCAAGTATGAAGGATATATCAAGAGACAGATGAAGCAGGTAGAACAGTTCAAAAAATTGGAAGAAAAGAAAATTCCAAAAGATTTGAATTATGATGAGGTTGGAAGTTTAAGAATAGAAGCGAGACAGAAATTGAAAATGTTTCAGCCTTTATCAATCGGGCAGGCTTCCAGAATATCTGGCGTTTCACCGGCAGATATCTCGGTACTCCTTGTTTACTTAGAACAGATGAGAAACAATAGAAAAAATGAGAAATAATGAGAAAAGGAAGAAATAGATGAAGAGTGAGATTTTAGAGAACGGATGTCAGCTTTTAGACCTTTCTATTTCAGAAAAACAGGAAGAACAGTTCATGAAATATTATGAGCTTCTGGTTGAATGGAATAAAGTGATGAATCTGACAGGCATCACAGAATTTGACGAGGTGATGAGAAAACATTTCTTAGATAGCTTAAGTATTGTAAAGGCGATAGAGAAGAAGGAAAACATTCGTGTTTTAGATGTAGGAACAGGAGCAGGATTTCCAGGTATTCCTTTGAAAATTATGTTCCCAGAATGGGATGTTGTTCTGCTGGATTCCTTAAATAAAAGAATCAAATTTTTAAATGAAGTGATTGAACAATTAGGATTGGAAAAAATTTGTACGATTCATGGGCGGGCAGAAGATTTTGCAAGAAAAGAAGAGTATCGTGAAAAATTCGATTTGGTAGTATCAAGAGCAGTTGCGAACTTATCTTCTCTTTCAGAGTATTGTCTTCCTTATGTAAAAGAACGAGGAGCATTTGTTTCTTACAAAGCATCAAATGTAGAAGAGGAAGTAAAAGAAGCCAAAAAGGCAGTCGCTGTATTAGGCGGAAATTTAGAAAAAATAGTAGAATTTCAGCTTCCAGATACAGATATAGATAGAACAATGTTGGTAATTCAAAAAATAAAGAAGACACCTGCAAAATATCCAAGAAAGGCGGGACTTCCATCAAAAGAACCGATTCGATAAAATATTTTAATAAAACAAATTATGTGTAGCAGGTAGCAAGAATCCTACGGCTTTAGCCGTGTGGAGTGTCAATTCCTATAGAAAATAGATGATTGATAACTAGCAGAACTTGATTCGATTCAGATAAAAAAACAGAGAGTGTTCGATGTTTCACGTGAAACATTGAACACTCTCTGTTTTTTTGAAAGAAGGATTAGACATTTAGGATGACAAGCGGTATTTATCATCTTGCCCGAATTACCTATGATAAAAAGAGATTGATGTATTCCAAAACTTGATCTGGCGCTTCCAGTTGAGGAAGACGTTTTGTATTTTCAATGGAAACAACTTCAATGGCAGGATTCATTCGTACATATTGATCTGCAATCAAAGAAGCATTGCTGACGTGATCACCGTAAAGGATGAACATACTGTTGTTGATTTTCCGTAATGCTTTGCAGATATTGAAGTTTAAGAACAATCCTTTTTTACTTGAAAGTAAAAATTTTCCATTGCTCTGTCCCAGATGTGCGGATTCATAATAGACATCTACACATTTGTTTTGAAGGTGGAAAGGATTAAATAAATACTCTTCTGTGAAAGCATACTCCAATTTTTTCTTGCTCGTTAAAATATGATAAACTGTATTCCCGATGATAGGAAGTTCTAAAATAAATTTTGCAATTTTTGACTTCTTTGTAGGAATCATGTTTAAGCTTGCAATACTTTCAGGATTTATTATAATAATCTTGTCAAACAGGGCAGGATTATTATAGCAAGCCATAATCAGAAAAGAAGAAGACAATCCTGTAACGGCAACATTTGTTTTTGAACCGATTACTTGCTGAATAAAGTCAGAGATCAACTGCACATAAAGATAATTTGTGTAGGTCATACCTGGTTTATCGGAACGGCCACATCCTAAAAGGTCTATGGCATAGACCGTATGATTTTTTGAAAGTTTTTGGATAAGTTCACTCCATTCGTAAGAGGAAGAAGCAGGATCAAGGTCATGGATTAAAAGAAGCGGTGATCCAGATCCAGTTTTAGAGTAAAAAACATCTCCAAATCGCCAGGAGAAACGGTGTCCCATATGGGATTTCAGCAAATTTTTGGTGACTGCAGTTGCAGATAAAAATTTATTCATCAAATGAGTAAAAAACATTGCAGTTGAGGTCAAAAGAATAGAATTTTTGATTTTATGTTTCATGGTAGTTCTCCTTTCCGAACGTTGACGATTTCTACTTAAAAAATCGTTTTCGCAGCATTTGATATATAGATCTATTATAAAACATCTTAGTTGGGCTGACAATATTTTCTTTCAGAGAAATCAAGGAAAATGGAAAAATATTCTAATAATTATAATTAGCGGATTACCTAAAAAGTAGAAACGTTATAAGCTAGGATATGAGGCGATGATAAGAAATGAAGATGATATAAGGAAGCGAATCGGTATATGGAACAGAGGATTTTGTCGTATGGCGCTAAACATAGACATAAAATTTGAGTATTAGAAATAAAAAAAGCCTAATTGCTATATTAAAAAAGATAGCGAGTGACAATGGATTTGAAATCGAAGAATGAAAACAAGCAGTTGAAGCAAGAAGTTCCAATTTCTGTAAGTCAGAGTAGTTCAAAATATAGGTAAGAATTGTAGGAACGATGAGATAGCTTGTCAAAATAAATTTCAGTAAAGTTTGTTTCAAAGAACTCCTTGTAATTTACTTGAGGAAGGTTTTGATCCGTGATACAGTGAAAATAGAAAAATGAACATAGAAAAATGAGATGGTGAAAGATGATAAAAGAATATATAGAAGAAAGAAAAATTGAAAATATTCACAGAAAGAATGAATTAGAAAAAAAGTATCGTCAATTATTAGAGCAGGAAAAAGAAGTAAAACTGGAAATCAGTACGACGAAAGAAGAAATGAAAATAGGATATGATTTGTTTTCTCCAAGAAGTTTTGAACGTATGGCAAATGTAAAGATCTTTGATATGGAAGAAGAATTAAAGAATATCATCTTGAAAAAACAGGAGCTTAAAAGACAGATTAAAGAAAAAGAAAAAATGATGAAAAAAATAGAACAGATGGAGAATGAGATTGATGATATTGAAACGGATGATAAAATAGGGCTGTCAAAAGAAAAGGTGGGAGAGATTGTAGGAAAATTAGATGAATGTTTAAACTTAATGTATAATGATAGAAATACATGTAAGTCACAATTAAAACAGGTGAAAAAATATTTAAAATCTTTTATAGGGCAGTAGGATGTTTCACGTGAAACATTTTATATAGCATATTAAAAGGAAGAATGTTATAATAGAAAAAATAGTGGCTATTCAGTGCAGATCTATTGATCAAATATTCATAAATTAAATCCTTTCGTTTGCCATAGGCGGAAACCCACTACCTTCAGG
>CBCTVZ010000081.1:0-9946 GCA_965150505.1 uncultured Robinsoniella sp.
AGACGACTGCACCGCAGACAGAGTGGCAGACAGAAACGACTGCACCGCAGACAGAAGAGTGGCAGACAGAGACGACTGCACCGCAGACAGAGTGGCAGACAGAAACGACTGCACCGCAGACAGAGTGGCAGACAGAGACGACTGCACCGCAGATTGATGATCAGTGGAGCACATGGGAGACAGAGGCATTAACGATTCCAGAAAGCAAGGCCACTGTTATTCTTACACAAAATGAGAATGGTTCGATCGTTCCAGAAGGATGGATCGAGGAAGAAAAACCAATCGAATTTTCTGTAGAAGAAGGAAACGATATTACGTTTTTAATTACGCCGGCAGAGGGATATTATATTTCAGGAATTGTGGCAGATTATGGAGAAGTAGATATCAATGCACTTCCAAATGGCGAATTGGAAGGTCAGAAAAAATATACTTTTTCTGGCATAACAGGAACTCATTTTTTAGATGCCTCTTTTTTGAAGAAAGAAGAACCAATTCCAAGTACAGAGTATAAAATCCAAGTTATTTCTGGAGAAAATGGAAGTATCACACCATCTGGAACACAGGAAGCAGACGGAAATTATTATGTGACAGCGCAGGAAGGAGAGGTTGTCTCTTTTGAGATTGTTCCAAATGAAAATTTCTATATCAGCAAACTTACTGTGGATGGAACAGAAATCGATCTGGAATCCGTGGCAGATTTAGGAGAAACAGGAAAAGTATATACATTTTTCGATCTTGCAACAGATCATAGTATCTCAGCAGAATTTTCCGAGATTCAGGTACTTGAACAGCAGTATAAAATTCAAGTGACAGCAAATGAAAAAGGAACAATCAATCCAGCAGGTATTCTTGGAGATGACGGAAACTTTTATGTCACAGGAAAAGAAGGAGAAACGATCTCCTTTGAGATTCTTCCGAATGAAGGATGCTATATCAGCAAACTTACTGTGGATGGAATGGACGTGGATGTCCCAAAACTGGAAAATACTGGAATAGGAGGAAAGATTTATAGATTTTCCGATCTGGCAGAAGACCATAGTATTTTGGCAGAATTTACAGAAATTCCACAGCCTCAGTATGAATACAGAATTCAGGTATCTGCCGGACAAAATGGAACGATCACTCCTTCAGGCGATCTTGGAGACGATGGAAATTATTATGTGACGGGACAGAATATCGAGGATGTAGTTTTTGAAATCATTCCAAATGACGGATATTATCTCAGCAGCCTTGTAGTGGATACAACTCCTGTTGATATTGAAACACTTCAGGACACAGCAGACGGAAAAGGCAAGATTTATGAAATTAAACAGGCGACTGGCGATTATAGTATCAACGCAGAATTTGAACAGGAAGTGGCTTCAACGTATCAGATTCATGTAACACAGAGCAGCGGCGGAACAATCCAGCCGTCTGGAGATGCAGAAGGATATGTGGAAGTCAATGCTGGAGAAAGCTTTGAATTTACAATCATTCCGGATAACGGATATAAAGTGGTATCTGTCGTGGCAGACGGTGTGGAATATAAAGCGGATTCTCTTCCGGATGGCACAAATGAAGGCGAGAAAACTTATAGATTTGATGCAGTAACACATGATTGTGAGATTTATGCCGTATTTGAAGCAGAACAGACACAGCCTACCGTATATACGATTCAGGCGACAGCAGGCGAAGGAGGAATCATTGATCCTTCAGGTGAAGTGGAAGTTCAAAGCGGACAAAGCCAGACGTTTGTGATGAAGCCAAACGATGGATATGCGATTTTATCTGTTGAAGTTAATGGACAGGAAAGAAATCCAGAAAGTCTGGAAGACGGTCCAGAACAGGGAACAAAACAGTATACATTTGAAAATGTATCTGCAAATAACAGCATAAAAGTAAACTTTAAAGCAAATCAGGAGAAATATTATAAAGTTACATCGGTAGCGGGCGATAATGGAACAATTTCACCTTTAGGAGAGCAAAGCGTTCTGGAAGGCGAGTCAATTACATTTACTATTCAGCCAAATGAAGGATATCATATTGATATTGTAAAAGTAGACGGAAAAGAATTAGTGGGAGATGAGCTGGCGGCAGTAAAGGCAAATCAGAGTTATACATTTGCTAATGTGTCACAGGAACATACACTGGGAGTTACTTTTGCAGAAGATAGCCAGCCTGTCAAAATGTACGAGATTAAGGCAAGCGCAGGGGCACATGGAACAATAGAACCAAACGGTACGATATCGGTACAGGAAGGGGACAGCGTTGTCTATAAGATCACTCCAGATTCTGGATACCATATTTCTGATGTATTTGTAGACGGAACAAGAGTAATCGGAGCGGAACTTGCTCATATTGTAAATACAGGAACGTATACTTTCGCAAATGTAAACAGAAATCATACGATTGACGTTTTATTTGAGGAAGATGGAGCGCCTGTTATTTACCATACGATTATCTCCAGCGCGGGAAAATATGGAACAATTTCTCCATATGGAGCGACAACCGTTATCAACGAAGATAATCAGACTTATGTAATCACACCTGACAGAGGATACAAAATTGCAAGCGTCATGGTCGATGGGCAATATCTGACAGGTACGGCTTTAGAGAGAGTGCAGAACAGCAAAACGTATACATTCTATGATGTAACGCAGGATCACAGCATTTCCGTTGGATTTGCTAAAATTGTAATTCCTGTGACAACATACAAAATAGAGTCCTTTGCTGGAGCAAATGGAACGATTACACCAAATGGAGCAACACAGGTGGAAAAAGGTGCAAGTCAGACATACCAGATTCAGGCTGCGCCAGGATATCATTTATCCATCGTTAAAATTGATGGAATCGAGTTGACAGGAAACAGCTTAAAACAAGTACAGAACACAGGACTTTATACATTTAGCAATGTAGCGGCAAATCATACGATAGGAGTTGCATTTGAGAAAAATGAAAATCCTGTATTACAGTACAATATTACCTATTTAGATGAAGACGGCAGCGTGATCGAAAATTTAGATCCTGTCTACAATAACTATAAAGCATATATATATGGAAACGGTCTGGTACTTCCGACTGCAGCGCCATATGCAAGAGCAGGATATAACTTCCTTGGATGGTATACTGCTATGACTGGCGGAGAAAAAGTAGAAGCGATCAGCACGCGTGATTCCGGAGACAAAGTTGTATATGCAAGATGGTCACAGAATGCGATTCCAATGATCTTTGATGATAAAGAATCAGGAATTATGTTATCAGGAAACTTCAACGGTTCACCGAAACTTTGGGTAGTAGCTTTAAATCCTGGAAATAAGACGTATGAAGAATTAAAAGCAGTTCCAGCAATGACAGGAAAGAAACCGATTGGTGCATTTGACATCTCAATTATTGATGGAACATTTTCAGGAAATATGGTTTTAACCTTTGCAGTAAATGAAGGATATAATGGCAAGACCCTGACTGTGATTCATAAAAAGACAGATGGAACAATAGAATTCTTTACACCAGTCGCAAGTAATGGCAAGATTGTGATCAATGTAAATGATCTTGGAAGCTTTATGCTTGCAGCAAATGATGCAGATTATCTGATGTATGGTCCAAACTCTTCTGTAAAGACAGGAGACCCTCTGGCATCTACATTCGCAGCATCTGGTGTGATGATGGTTCTGTGCGCAGGAGTAATCATTGTACTTCTGGCAAGAAAAAGAAGAACTGCATAAGTGATAAAAAGTAAGACAGACCGGCATATTTTGAAAATATGCCGGTCTGCTTTTTTTCTCTAAATAGTGAAAAAGAAGAAATGGAAGCAGTTGCCAGAAGAAAGAAAAGACGGTATAATGAAAGAAAATATTTGAATGGGGAGGGATTTATTTGAAAGGAAAAGAAAAAAAATGGAAAGGCATTTTATGTGCCATGATGCTGATGACGTTTGCTTTGATTTTTTCAAAAACAGAGGTATCAGCGGCGACGATTGCCAATACAAATGTAAAGATGCCGACAAAATATTTTGATCTAAGAAAAACAGATGGAAAATGGTACTATAAAAATAGTACATCATGGAAAAAGGCAGGTTGGTTTCGGGCAGAAGGAAAGGCATATTATCTAAATGAAAAAGGCAATCCGCTTGTAGGCTGGATCAATTATAAGAATAAGAAATATTTTTGTAGCCGTGCCAACGGTGCAAAGCTATACGCATTCCAATATATCAATGGATATCATTATTATCTCGGCGAATATGGCGATGGAGCGATGAAGACAAGTCAGTGGATTTCTTATTCAGGACAGAGATACTATGTAGACAAGTCAGGCCATCGTGTCAGCGGTATGTTGAAACTTTCAGAAAAAACGTACTATTTTGACAGCAATGGGAAATTACAGACGGGTTGGATTGATTATAAGGGAAAGAGATATTATGCAAATCCTTCTGACGGCTCTTTTAAGACAAATTGTTGGCATGAGGGATATTATCTTCAGTCAGACGGAAGCGTGGCATACAATACCTTCACACCAGACAGACAGTTTGTCGGTAAGGACGGACGAAAAGTGGAGATGATGGCATATAAACGAAACAGTTTAGATGAGCTGGAAAAGCAGATTAAAAATCTGATCGCAGGATATGATGGCACTTGGTCTGTCTATGTAAAAGATTTGCAGACAGGACAATCGTTTGGAATTAATATTCAGCAGATGTATCCGGCAAGCGTGATTAAGCTGTTTACCATGGCTGGAATTTATCATGAAATCAGTACGGGACATCTGGACGAAAACAGTATGTATAGTGATTTATATTATATGGTTACACTCAGCGTAAATGATTGTTACAATAATCTGATGGTAGCGGCAGGAGATGGAATACTTGGCGTAGGATGCCAGAGAGTAAATCAGTTTTTGAAAAACAATGGTATTTACAATACGGAGGCACACCATTCTCTTAGTCCTTCTGCTATGGGATCTGTGGGAGACGGAACAGGACTGAGCAATTTTACAACAGCGGAAGATATGGGAAAAATTATGGAAAAAATATATCGCAGACAGCTAATTTCCCCAGAATACAGCGATAAAATGATGAGTCTCTTAAAACAACAGCAGGTACTTGGAAAACTTCCGGCAGGATTGCCAGCCGGTGTAGTAAGTGCAAGTAAGTCAGGAGACGCAGATCCAAACCACAACGATGCCATGGTTGTATTTAATAATAATGGTCATGATTATATTATTTGTGTGATGTCCTCTACTTATGCTTATAATGCGGCATGTTTCTGGCAGTTATCCTCTGTCACATACGAATATTTTACACGCTGATGAAAAAGATTTATAAGCGAGAAAAACCGTCCACTGCATCGTTTGATTTTAGCAATGGACGGCGATAAAGGGGAGGATAAGTAATCGTTTTTCTTTTGTATTTTTTTCTGTCGGGAGGGGGATCCCAATGAAAAAATCTCTCTCTGAGCAGGAAATGGTGTTCCTGTCTCTTTGAGATTAATCATAGTATAGACAGTTCACCAAAATATATACAGAAATAAAAGATTATTTTATTAATTTTGAAAAATCTTTTTGAAAAAATAGGAGAAATGGTATATACTATACATGTTTATAGTATCAGGCAGATATAGGGGAAAATTCTTGATAGCTGCCTGAACATTTATATTGTAGAATACAGGATAAAGGATGGTATAAGAAATGAGTTTATTACAGGAATGGAGAGATATTGCATACTCTCAGGAAACAGATAAAAGACAGCTTCAGAAATTCTGGACAGATTATTTCATGATTGAAAAAGGAATCTATGAAAAACTTCTTTCCAATCCAGATGAAGTAGTTTCCGGAACAGTAAAAGAGCTTGCAGATAAATATGAGATTCCAGTTCTTACAATGGTAGGATTTCTGGATGGAATTGACGACAGCTTAAAAGTAAAAAATCCGATTGAAGAGATGGATGAAAATACAAGAGTAAACTTAGCTTTTGATAAAGAACTGCTGTTCAAAAACATGGTAGATGCAAAAGCAGACTGGCTGTATGAACTGCCAATGTGGAAAGAGATCTTTACAGAGGAAAAGAGAAGAGAACTTTACAGAGAAGCAAAAAAAGCAAATACTGTTGTAAAAGGTAAAAAAATCGGACGTAACGATCCATGTCCTTGTGGAAGCGGAAAGAAATATAAATATTGCTGCGGAAAATAAAATGAGAAAGAACTGCTGTGTCGAACAAACGAGATACAGCAGTTTTTTTCTTTATCTCGGCTAAAAAATAGAGGATAGAGGAGAGGATGGATGGAGACAATATGTTTGATTTTAGGAATTTTATGTTTGACATATTATGGAATTATTGTGAAATACGCCGGAAAGTCTTCCAGTTTCATTAAGATTTGGGAAACAATGGGAGGATGCTTTCTATGCGCTTTTTTATTTCTGTATCTGAGAAGAAAATATGGATTGTTTGAAACGATTGTGATTCCTCCCGTTTTTCAAAATATAATTGCTGTCTTGGCGATCTTAGGGGGCGCGCTGTTTCTTAGTGTGGAAGGACTTATATTTCGGGCAATGAGGCAGAAACCAGACAGAGGATTGGCGTATATTATTGTTCTTGGAGCGCATGTAAAAGGAAAAGTGCCAAGCCGTGCATTGTATAAGAGATTATATTGTGCCGAAAAATATCTGAAAGAAAATCCTAATACGAAGGTCGTTTTATCAGGAGGGCAAGGAAAAGGGGAGGAGATCAGTGAGGCAGAGGCAATGTGCCGATATCTGGAAAAGAGTGGAATTGACAACAAACGGATCTTTTTAGAAAATCGTTCTACAAACACAAAAGAAAATTTGCAGTTTAGCATGGAGATCATTAAAGATTTTGAAACTTCGATAGGAATTGTGACGAATGATTTCCATGTCTTTCGAGGCGTTTCTATTGGAAAAAAACTAGGATGTCGCAAGATACAGGGAATTCCGGCAAAAGGAGATGCCGTCTTAGAAGTGAACTATCTTTTTAGAGAATTTTTTGCTGTAGTGAAAGATAAATTGGCGGGAAATATTTAGATGTATAAAGATAGGGCAGAGGAAGCATACTATCTCTTGTAAAATATAATTTTGCATGAGAAAGGAGATTTGATGATGCCATATTTAGTTTGTTCCGCACAGAGCTGTGTCTATAATGAAGGAATGTGTTGCTGTAAAGGCGATATTCAGGTAGGCGGGGAACATGCAGTATCCAAAGATGAAACGTGCTGTGACAGTTTTATCGAACGAAGACATGACAGTGCAAAAAGTTCCATGGGAACGCCTTCCCAGAAAATAAAAGTAGATTGTAAAGCATGTCAGTGTACGTATAATAAAGATTGCAGCTGTCATGCAGATCGTATTGACATTGCAGGAGCTAGCGCTTGCACTTGTCAGGAAACAGCGTGTCAAACTTTTGTAAAAGAATATTAAAAGAAGAAAAAAAGGGGTTTCACCTTGAAAAAAGGGCGGAATCCCTTTATTTTTTTGTGCATTTTCGGATCATAGGTTGATTTTTTAAAAAAAATTCGTTATAATAAATAAAAAAGTTAATAAAAACGTAACAAAAATTAAAAAGATATAAAAGCAAAAAAAAGGAGGATAAAATGAAATATCTGCGTAAATCATGGATCTGTCTGGTCCTGATATTCCTCATCGGAGTGGTGATTCCAACGAAAACAGAAGCTGCCGAGGCATCTACACTTCGCATTGTAAATGCAACGTATCCAACTGTATTAAAACAGGGACAGTCTTTTACAGTAGGAGGAATTGTAAAATGTAATTATGCGATTAAAGAGGTTGCATTTGTAATTCGTTCTACCGATTTAAGCAAAGTATACTATAAAACAAGAATACTGAATCCAAAAAATCCTTATACAGTAGGCGCTGCAGTAGATAATGCAATGAAGTTTAACGCTTTGCCAATCGGAAAATACCGATACATGATCTATGCAAAAGATGCCTCCGGCACGTCCAAATTTATTTTGGATAAAACATTTAGTGTCACAGCAACAGGTGGATCAACCATGTCAGATCCTAGCACCTTGCGTATTGTAGGCCCTACTTATCCTACAACGCTGAAAGTAGGAAGTTCTTTTAATCTGGAAGGAATTGTAAAATGCAATTATGCGATCAAACAGGTTGCATTTGCGATCAGATCTTCTGATAAAAGTCAGCTGTATTATAAAACAGTTGTCAATAATCCGCGCAATCCATATACCGTCACAGCCGCTGTCAATAATGCGATGAAATTTAGCAGTCTAAAGACAGGAAATTATCGCTATATGGTTTATGCAAAAGATGCTTCTGGTACATCGAAATATATATTAGATAAACCGTTCAGTGTGACAACGACAGGATTGTCTTCTAATTCTGGAGACAGTACGTTGCGAATTGTCTCACCAACTTATCCTGTTTCTCTTGAAAAAGGTCAAGGATTTAACGTTGCAGGAACAGTAAAATCAAATTATACATTAAAAGAAGTAGCATTTGCGATTCGTTCAGAAAATCTGGATGTCTTATATGATAAAATAGTCATCAAAAATCCACGCAATCCTTATATTGTAGGAAGCGTGGTGGATAATGCTTTAGAATTTGATAAATTAGGAGAAGGTACATATCGTTATATCATACATGGAAAAGACGCTTCCGGAGCATCTAAGAATTTGTTGGATAAGAAATTTACAGTGGAAAAGGGAGCTTCTACACTGAAGATTACAAATCCACATTACCCGATCAGTGTATTGCAGGGAACAGAGTTTAATCTGGAAGGAACGATTTCTTCTAATTATAATGTCATCAGTCTGGCATTTACTATTTTGGATAGATCCACAGATATGACAGTGAGAAAGAAAAATATTTTCCAGAATGATACGACGTATACGATTGGAGAAGAAGTAAATAGTGCAATGGATATTGCAGGGCTGCCAACTGGATCTTATAAATATGTAGTGGCTGCAAAAGATGAGTCAGGATTGCGACTGACTCTGGTAAATCGAAATTTTGAAGTGGTAGCCAGTCAGGATTCAGAGTTTGCAATTTGGCCATTATCTCAGGTTTATATCACACAGGGAGCATATGATTCCTATTCTCATCAGACAGAAAACGCCTTTGACTGTGTTGTACAGCCAATTACAGGGGCAAAAGCATTTGCACCGTTTGATGGTCGTGTTGTTGCGACAGAACCGACATGGGGAACAATCTGGTTCCAGAGTGATAATAAAGTAAGATATGCAGACGGCACATACGATTATATGACAGCTATCTTTATGCACGGACAAAATTCTACTTCTCTGTTGGGACAAAGCTTCAGGCAGGGAGAAGCATTTTATCTATTAGGAGGCACAGGTCCTTCCGGTCCAAATACATATGATAAACATTTACATGTGGAAATCTATAAAGGAAAGGTATCACCGGGAGGAGCAATCATTTCTGCTAATACGGCATGGTCCTACAGAGGAAATGTTTATCCGAATAAAGCCTTATATGTAGATAAAACAAAGACAACGATTCTAAATAATTACGGTTATTCATTTAAGACAATTTCATAAAAGAACTTGACATGGAGTCACCATTGTGTTATAGTAAACTCGTTATGAGAAAAGAAAGCAGAGTATCCGCTCTCACCTTAGCACAATGGTGACTAATGGTTTATAGTGATGAAAAGTCATAGAGAAGAAATGTGATTTTACATATGCTGGTGGATAGTCTGTCTATCCACTTTTTTATTTTTGAAAAATAAGTTCAGGTCAATATGGAGGTGCACTACTATTAGCGAGTTAATGATTAATGAGCAGATCAGAGACAAAGAGATCCGCGTAATTGGAGAAAATGGAGAACAGTTAGGAATTATGTCAGCGCGTGATGCAATGAAACTGGCAAAAGAAGCAGAATTGGATCTGGTAAAGATCGCTCCAACAGCAAAACCGCCGGTTTGCAAGATTATCGATTATGGAAAATATCGATATGAATTGGCGAG
>CBCTVZ010000082.1:0-9865 GCA_965150505.1 uncultured Robinsoniella sp.
AATAGCAAAACAGACAGAATATCCTCTTCATGTGGGAATTACAGAAGCTGGTACGTTGTTATCTGGAAATATTAAATCAGCCGTTGGGCTGGGATTGATTTTATCAAAAGGAATCGGAGATACGATCCGTGTCTCTCTGACAGGAGATCCGATTGAGGAAATTAAATCCGCTAAATTAATATTGAGGACACTTGGATTGAGAGAAGGGGGAATTGAAGTTGTCTCCTGTCCTACATGTGGAAGAACGCAGATTGATCTGATTGGACTGGCAAATCGTGTAGAAAATATGGTGGCTGATATTCCGCTGAATTTAAAAGTAGCTGTGATGGGATGCGTGGTAAATGGTCCTGGAGAGGCGAAAGAGGCAGATATAGGAATCGCCGGAGGAAAAGGGGAAGGTCTTTTGATAAAAAAAGGGCAGGTTGTGCGTAAACTTCCAGAAGATCAGCTGCTGTCAGCATTGAGAGAAGAATTATTAAACTGGAGTGAATAACATGGGAAAAATTTTTTTTGATGTGTTTTCTACGCTGAATGTGAATCATACATTGAGAGCATTGTTTAGTGAGGCACAGGTAACAAAAGTAAGTGTTACTTCTAGAAAAGATTTTTTACATATTTTTTTATACAGTGAAAAGCTGATTAAGAAAAAATATATTTACCAGATGGAAAATGAAATCGCACAGCAAATTTTTGCGGGGATGGAGATTCAAGTTAAGATTATTGAAAAATTTAAACTGTCAAAACAGTATACGCCGCAAATTTTGTTGGAAGAATACCGCAGCAGTATTTTGATGGAGTTGAAACAATACAGTATTTTTGAATATAATCTATTTCGGCAGGCAGAAATTTTCTTTGAGAGTGAAAAGGAAATGACGATGAGAATACCAGATTCTGTCTTTCTGGAAGAAAAACTAAAAGATTTAGTGAGAATTTTGGAAAAAATCTTTGACGACCGATGTGGATTTCCTGTTTTGATTGATGTGGAGATTGAGAAGGCAGAGGAAAGTCTGGAAAAGAAAAATAGTCAGATTCAGATTGAGCAGGAAGTGGAAGCTGTTATTGAACATGTAAAACAAAGGCGAGCAGAAATTCGAGAAGAAAAGAAAGCGGCGAAGGAAGAAAAGATACAGCAAAAAGAGACTGTGTCAAAAACAACGAAGAAAAATAATATACTAAAATTTGAGCGGCGTGAAAAGTCTTATAATATAAAAAAATCAGACGATCCAGATGTGATCTACGGAAAGAACTTTGACGATGAAGTGATCCCAATGAAAAATATACAAGGAGAGATGGGAAAAGTCACAGTCCATGGTCAGGTGCTAAGTGTGGAGAAGAGGGAGATCAGGAATGAAAAGAGCATTCTGATTTTTCAGCTCTCTGATTTTACAGATACATTTGTAATGAAAGTTTTTGTGAAAAATGATCAGCTTCCAGAGATAGAGCCATATATAAAAAAAGGAGCTTTTCTGAAAGTGAAAGGAGTCACAACGATTGATTCCTTTGACAGTCAGCTGACGATTGGATCATTTGAAGGAATTAAAAAGATACAGGATTTTCGTGTGGAACGAAAAGATACGTATGCAGAAAAAAGAGTGGAACTGCATTGTCATACAAAGATGAGCGATATGGATGGGGTGTCTGATGTAAAAGATATCATCAAACGTGCATCGAAATGGGGACATAAAGCCATTGCTATCACAGATCATGGCGTGGTGCAGGCTTTTACAGATGCAAACCATGCAGTGTCTACAGACGATGATTTTAAGGTTATTTATGGCACGGAAGCATATCTTGTGGATGATTTGCAAAAACTTGTAGAAAATTCTAAGAATCAAAGTCTGGATGGCAGTTTTGTCGTATTTGACTTGGAAACGACTGGATTTAGCCCTGTTTACAATAAAATTATTGAGATTGGCGCTGTCCGTGTAGAAAATGGAAAAATTACAGACCGATTCAGCACGTTTGTGAATCCTGAAGTGCCGATTCCATTTCGGATTGAAGAACTTACGGGAATCAACGATTTGATGGTGATGAACAGCGAGACGATTGAAGTAATTTTACCGCAGTTTTTAAAATTTTGCGAAGGAGCGGTTATGGTCGCCCATAATGCCTCGTTTGATATGAGCTTTATTTTAGAAAACTGCAAAAAACAGAAGATAGAAAAAGAGTTTACCAGTATCGATACCGTAGCACTTGCCAGAATACTGCTTCCGCAGCTAAATCGCTATAAATTGGATACCGTGGCAAAAACGCTGCAGATATCGCTAAAAAATCATCATCGTGCGGTGGATGATGCAGAATGTACGGCAGAAATTTTTGTAAAATTTGTAAAAATGTTAAAAGACAGGGAGATACAATCTCTCGATCAAGTAAACAAATTAGGAGAGAACAATACAGATAAAATAAAGAAAATGCCGACATATCATGCGATTTTGCTAGCCACAAATGATGTCGGAAGAATCAATCTGTATCGTTTGATTTCCTATTCGCATCTTCAATATTATAATCGAAGACCTCGTATACCCAAAAGTGAGTTTTTGAAAAACAGAGAAGGGATCTTGATCGGATCAGCGTGTGAAGCTGGAGAATTGTATCAAGCAATTTTAAATGACCGACCTGCTCAGGAAATATCACGCCTTGCAGAATTTTATGATTATTATGAAATTCAGCCTCTTGGAAATAATGAATTTATGATACGAAGTGATAAATATCCAAATATACAGTCAGAGGAAGATTTAATTCGTATCAATAAAAGAATTGTAAAACTGGGGGAAGAATTTCAGAAGATGGTGGTGGCAACGTGTGACGTTCATTTTTTAGATCCAGAAGATGAAGTGTATCGGCGTATCATCATGGCAGGAAAAGGTTTTGACGATGCGGATGAACAAGCTCCTCTTTATCTGCGCACAACGGAGGAAATGCTGAAAGAATTTTCTTATCTTGGAAGCGATAAGGCAAAAGAAGTTGTGATCACAAACACAAGAAAAATTGCGGATATGTGTGAAAAGATTTCACCTGTGCGTCCGGATAAATGTCCGCCAGTCATCGAAAATTCCGATCAGACATTGCGTGATATCTGTTATAATAAGGCGCATGAAATATATGGAGAAGATTTGCCGGAAGTTGTAAAGGAACGTCTGGAAAGAGAACTAAATTCCATCATTTCAAATGGATTTGCGGTGATGTATATTATTGCGCAGAAATTGGTATGGAAATCGAATGAAGATGGTTATTTGGTAGGTTCTAGAGGTTCAGTCGGATCTTCCTTTGTGGCGACAATGGCAGGAATCACAGAAGTAAATCCGTTAAGACCGCATTATTACTGTCCGCACTGTCATTACAGTGATTTTGATTCGGAATATGTAAAGCCATATGTGGGAGGCGCTGGATGTGATATGCCTGACCGTGACTGCCCTAAATGTGGAAAACCTTTGAAAAAAGAAGGATTTGATATTCCGTTTGAAACGTTTTTAGGATTTAAGGGAAATAAAGAACCAGATATTGACTTGAACTTTTCAGGAGATTATCAGAGTAAAGCACATAAATATACAGAAGTTATTTTTGGAGAAGGCCAGACTTTTAGAGCCGGAACGATTGGTACTTTGGCTGAGAAAACAGCGTATGGATATGTAAAGAATTATTTTGAAGAGCATGGCGAGAATAAAAGAGGATGTGAAGTGGCAAGAATTGCACAAGGATGTGTCGGCGTCAGAAGAACAACGGGACAGCATCCAGGAGGAATTATTGTATTGCCTCATGGAGAAGAAATTTATTCTTTTACACCGGTACAGCATCCGGCAAACGATATGACGACAGATATCATCACAACACACTTTGATTACCATTCGATTGATCATAACTTGTTAAAGTTAGACATTTTAGGTCATGATGATCCGACGATGATCCGAATGCTAGAAGATCTCACTGGAATTGACGCAAAAACCATTCCTCTTGACAACAAAGAGGTTATGTCGTTGTTTTTAAATACGTCCGCATTAAAAATCAAACCAGAGGATATTGATGGCTGTCCGCTTGGAGCGCTTGGAATACCGGAGTTTGGAACAGACTTTGTTATCCAGATGTTAGTTGATACAAAGCCAAAATCGTTTTCTGATCTGGTGCGAATTTCTGGACTGTCACATGGGACAGATGTGTGGCTGGGAAATGCTCAGTCACTGATTCAGGAGGGAAAAGCGACAATTTCAACAGCAATCTGTACACGAGACGATATCATGACGTATCTGATTCATATGGGATTAGAGAGTGAATTATCTTTTACTATCATGGAGAGCGTCAGAAAAGGAAAAGGACTGAAACCAGAATGGGAAGAAGAAATGTTAAAACATAATGTTCCAGACTGGTATATCTGGTCTTGCAAGAAAATTAAATATATGTTCCCAAAGGCACATGCTGCGGCTTACGTTATGATGGCATTCCGAATTGCGTGGTTTAAAATTTTTTATCCGCTTGCATATTATGCTGCCTACTTTAGCATACGAGCTTCTTCTTTCAGCTATGAACTGATGTGTCAGGGACAGGCGAAATTGCTGTATCATATGGAAGAATATAAAAAGAGATATGATAAATTATCGAAAAAAGAACAGGATACCTATAAGGACATGAAAATTGTCCGAGAAATGTATGCCAGAGGCTTTACATTTTTGCCGATTAATCTGTATCAGGCGCAGGCTAGAAGATTTCAGATTTTAGATGGCAAGCTGATGCCAGCCTTAAGTACGATAGAAGGACTTGGAGATAAGGCGGCAGACGCTGTGGTGGACGCAGCAAAAGAAGGAAAATTTTTATCGAAAGATGATTTTAGAGAACGCACAAAGGTCAGCAAGACGGTCATTGATTTGATGACAGATCTAGGTATTTTAAATGGTCTTCCAGAATCAAATCAATTATCGCTGTTTGATTTTTGATGGTCTATCGAGAAAAGGGGGGATGTTTTGTATGAAAAAATTTGAGAAGTCTGCAAAACTTGACAATGTGTGTTATGATGTACGAGGTCCTGTTGTAGAAGAAGCAGATCGTATGATAGAAAGCGGTATAGATATTTTAAAGCTGAATATTGGAAATCCAGCGCCTTTTGGATTTACAGCACCGGAAGAAATCATTTTAGATATGATACATAATTTAAGGGACTGTCAGGGATATTCCGATTCCAAGGGTATTTTTCCAGCCAGAAAGGCAATTATGCAGTACTGCCAGTTAAAAGGAATCCCAGATGTGGGTATCAATGATATCTATACAGGAAATGGTGTCAGTGAACTGATTGTGATGGCGATGCAAGGATTATTAAACGATGGAGATGAAATTTTAATACCATCTCCAGATTATCCTCTTTGGACAGGTGCGGCAAATCTGGCAGGAGGAAAGCCTGTCCATTACATCTGTGATGAGCAGTCAGAATGGTATCCAGATATGGAGGATATTCGCAGTAAAATTACAGACCGAACAAAAGGAATTGTTGTGATCAATCCAAACAATCCTACAGGAGCTTTGTATCCGAAAGAAGTGCTGATGGATCTTGTGGAGATTGCAAGAGAGCATGGATTAATTATCTTTGCGGATGAGATTTATGATCGCCTTGTGATGGATGGAGAAAAACATATTTCGATTGCATCGCTTGCACCGGATCTGTTCTGTGTGACGATGAACGGTCTTTCAAAGTCACACCGCATTGCCGGATTTCGTGTAGGATGGATGTGCCTGAGCGGAAATAAGAAAGCGGCAAAAGGGTATATTGAAGGTCTGAATATGCTTTCCTCCATGCGTCTTTGCTCTAATGTTCCGGCGCAGATGATTATACAGACGGCGCTTGGAGGGTATCAAAGCGCAGATGAATTGCTCCTTCCAGGAGGAAGACTTTATGAGCAGAGAGAGTTCATCTATAAAGCTCTTAATGATATTCCAGGAATCACAGCAGTAAAACCAAAGGCAGCATTTTATATTTTTCCAAAATTGGATAGGGACCGTTTTGGAATCTATGATGATGAAAAGTTTGTGCTTGATTTTTTAAAACAGGAAAAAGTACTTCTTGTCCATGGAAGAGGCTTTAACTGGAGAGAACCCGATCATTTTCGCATTGTATATCTGCCAAGACTAGAAGAATTAGAACGCGCGATGGAAAAATTAGAACATTTTTTAAGCAAATATAGGCAGAGATAGGAGAAACTTATGCAGAAAGCTGCAATGATTTTAGAAGGCGGTGCAAACAGAGGAATTTTTACAGCCGGTGTGCTGGATTATCTGATGGAACAAGAGTTTTATACAGAGTATGTCTTAGGAGTCTCAATGGGGGCGTGCAACGGCATCGATTACGTCTCAAGGCAGATTGGACGCTCCAAAGAATGTGTGATGAGACAAAATAAAAAAGAAGAACGTCTTGATTTAAAAGGAATGTGGAAAAAGAAAAGTCTGTTTGACATGGATCGGCTGTTTGACGATTATGCAAATGAACTGATTCCATTTGACTATGAGACTTATTTTTCATCAGAGATGGAGTTCGAGGCAGTTGTGACAAACTGTCTGAGCGGTCAGGCACAGTATATGATGGAAAAACACGATAAAAAGAGGTTGATGGAGATTTGCCGCGCCTCCTGCAGTATGCCAATGGTTCTGCCGATTGTGGAAGTGGACAATCAACCGTATCTGGATGGAGGAATTGCGGATTCTGTCCCTGTAAAAAGAGCGTTAGAAAAAGGATATCGGAAAATTATTGTAATTTTGACAAGAAATAAAGGATATCGAAAAAGCACATCAAAACGGACCATGCGATGTTATCAATTTTTGATGAGAAAGTATCCGAATCTGGCAAAAACGATGTGCCTGCGTGCGAAACATTACAATCACACAATGGAACAGATTGAAAAATTAGAGGCAGAAGGAAAAATTTTCGTGATTCGACCACAGATCGAAGCGATTAAAAGGCTGGAGCATGACCAGGAGAGACTAGAAGCTTTTTATCAGGATGGATATGATACAATGAAAGAAATGTATGACCGTCTTCTTGAATATATGAAAGAAAAGAACCATAAAGGAGAATTAGATGTTTGACCAATTTTTCCCAGATGAAGATGCGGATTCTACGTATCAGATAGATTTTGAAAACCTTTATCAGCAAGGATACAGAGGACTTTTATTTGATATTGACAATACGCTTGTACCGCATGGAGAAAAGGCAGATGAGCGTGCAATAGCCTTATTTGAAAAGTTGAAAAAGATAGGATTTCAATGTTGTCTGATTTCAAATAATAAAAAAGAACGCGTCGAGATGTTTAATCAGGACATACAGGTGAACTTTATTGAAGATGCTCATAAACCAAGCAGAAAAAATTATATTCATGCAATGGAGATTATCGGAACAAATACGAACAATACCGTATTTATAGGCGATCAGCTTTTTACTGATATATATGGAGCAAAGAGAGCAGGAATCCGCACAATTTTAGTAAAACCGATTCATCCAAAAGAGGAAATTCAGATTGTGCTGAAGAGATATTTAGAAAAAATTGTACTCCATTTTTACAGAAAAAAGAAAGGGATAAAAAAATGAATCATATCATTTTGATTGGATTTATGGGCAGCGGAAAGACTTCCGTGGGAAAGAGGCTTGCAGAGACGCTGCATTTATCTTTTTTGGACACGGATGAAGAAATTGAAAAGACATCTGGAATGAAAATTTCAGATATTTTTGCAAAGTATGGGGAAGCATATTTCCGTGAACGAGAGACAGAAACCTTAAAAAATTTATTGCAAGATACACAGAGAAAAGTGATATCCGTAGGTGGAGGACTGCCAGTTCAGGAAAGAAATCAACCATATTTAAAACAAATGGGAACCGTTGTTTTTCTGGAAGCATCAGAACAGACTCTCTTAGAGAGACTGCAAGGAGATACAACAAGACCAATGCTCAAAGGCGCAGACCTGAGAGAAAGAATACATACGCTGATGCAAGAAAGAAAGGCAGCGTATGATAAAACAGCAGACTGTCATATACAGACAGATCATAAAAAATTTGAAGAAATTATAGAGGACATAAAAAATGAGATATAACAAAGAAAAATTAACAGCAGTGATGGAACAGAAAAATGTGGAGGCAATTATCGTATCAGACGAATATAATATGCGCTATATCAGCCAATTTCGCGGAGAAGGATATCTGTATCTGACAAAAAAACGTCAGGCGATCTTGACAGATTCCAGATATACAACGCAGGCAAAAAGAGAAGCAGAAGATTTTGAAGTATTTGAAATCAGTAATACATGCGGATATGAACAGCTTTTTAGACAGCTGATGGAAGAAGATGCGATAGAAAGAGTGGGATTTGAGGATCAGCATATCGGATATGCGGCATATGACAGATGGACAAAACAGATTCCAGGAAAAGTCTGGGTAGAGCTTGGGGAAAGCTTAAATGATCTGCGTGTGATCAAAGAAGCATGGGAGCTGGAACGTCTGGCTAAGGCAGAAGCGATTGGAGCTGCAGCATTTACTCATATTTTAAATGTAATTAAGCCAGGTATGACGGAACGCGCTATCGCAGCGGAATTGGAATATTGCATGAAACAGCATGGAGCTTCCGGAACAAGTTTTGACACGATTGTGGCATCTGGAATCCACAGTGCAATGCCTCATGCGATTCCAAGTGACAAAAAAATAGAAGAAGGCGACTTCGTGACGATGGATTTCGGATGTAAATATGATGGATATTGCTCTGATATGACAAGAACGATTGTGATTGGAAAGGCATCTGATAAACAAAAAGAACTGTACAGCGTCGTATTAGAAGCACAGCTTGCAGCGCTTGACGTTTTAAGAGCAGGATTGACAGGAAAAGAAGTGGATCAGGTAGCTCGTGATGTGATTGCAAAAGCAGGATATGGAGCATATTTTGGCCATGGTCTTGGTCACAGTGTAGGACTTTTCATCCATGAAGATCCTCGTTTAGCTCCAAAAGGAACAACCGTTTTACAGGAAAATATGATTGAGACAGTAGAACCAGGAATCTATTTGCCTGAATTTGGCGGTGTGCGTATCGAAGATATGGTTATCGTTACAAAAGATGGACACAAAAATCTGGCTAATTCTAAAAAAGAGTTGATTGAACTGTAAAAAAAGAGTTGAAAAAGTGCGGGTTTTATTATAAAATGAAAGAAATTATGGGAATCATTTTTCCTATATGTGCAAAATTTAAGGAGGAATATCAAGAATGATATCAGCAGGAGATTTTAGAAACGGCATCACATTGGAAATGGATAATGGAATTTTCCAGATTATTGAATTCCAGCATGTAAAACCGGGAAAAGGTGCTGCATTCGTGAGAACAAAATTAAAAAATATTATCAATGGCGGTGTAGTTGAAAAAACTTTCAGACCGACAGAGAAATTTCCACAGGCTCGTATTGAGAGAGTAGATATGCAGTACTTATATTCAGATGGTGATTTATACCACTTCATGAATGTAGAGACATACGATCAGATCGCTTTGAACGAAGATACAATCGGCGATGCGCTGAAGTTTGTAAAAGAAAATGAAATGGTAAAAATGTGTTCTCATAACGGAAACGTATTTGCAGTAGAACCACCATTATTTGTAGAATTAGAGATCAGCAATACAGAACCTGGATTTAAAGGAGATACTGCTCAGGGCGCTACAAAACCTGCAACAGTAGAAACAGGAGCAACTGTATATGTACCTCTGTTCGTAGAGACAGGCGACAAGATCAAAATTGATACAAGAACAGGAGAATATCTGTCTCGTGTTTAATTTGATCTGTGACAGGTGTTTTTAAGTAAAGAGGAAAAGGGGATGTGAAAAAACTCGATTGAGTTTTTTCACATCCCTCTTTTTGCTTT
>CBCTVZ010000083.1:0-9791 GCA_965150505.1 uncultured Robinsoniella sp.
ATAGAAAGGAAAGGTTGACACAGGAAAGAGAACCTACTATAATCTAAATAGATTGTCCGAAAATTGAGTTTTTAAACAGGGAAGCTAGGTGGAAATCCTACACAAGTCCGTTACTGTAAAAGTCAGATACCTGCTCAGTTTTTGGAAAGCAAATTGCTTTCGTGCAATATTCCTCTGCGGCAACCGGAGAATAGTGCAAAGACAAAAAGAACAAGAAGTACGAGCGTTGTCTGCCTTTTGGCGGCAACGCTTTTTTTCTTATGAAAGAGAAATAGAATTTAAAGATCGTGTACGATATAAAAAAATTGTCTATGAGAAAAGCGAGGCAGACAAAATGACACAGAGAAAGACAGGATTAGAAGATTATTATATTCTAAAAAATAATAAAAAACTGCACTACGGTTACACAACTGGCACATGTGCGGCAGCAGCCTCGAAAGCAGCTGTGGAAATGCTTTTGTCCGGTCATACGGTAGATGAAGTGGAATTGATGACACCAAAGGGAATACGGGTGTTTCTTGAAATTGAAGAGATATCCATAGAAAAAGACAAGGTTTGTTGTGCGGTCAGAAAAGATGGAGGAGATGATCCTGATGCAACACATGGAATTTTGATTTTTTCTACCGTGAAAAAAATACCAGATAAAAAGATTGCGATTGATGGAGGGAGCGGGGTTGGAAGAGTCACGAAAAAAGGTTTGGAACAACCTGTCGGCAGTGCGGCCATCAATCGTGTGCCTCGTGAGATGATTGCAAATGAAGTAAAAGAAATATGTGAAGCTATGGGATATGAAGGAGGTATTTCCATTGAAATCTCAGTCCCTGAAGGAAAAGAAATTGCAAAAAAAACATTTAATCCAAAACTGGGAATTGAAGGTGGAATTTCTATTTTAGGAACGAGCGGAATTGTCATACCGATGAGTGAAGAAGCGTTGATTGCCAGTATCCGTGTAGAGATGGAGATGAAAAGAGCAAATGGAGCAAAATATTTGCTAATTACTCCGGGAAATTATGGGGCGGATTTTTGTCAGTCCGAGCTTAAACTGAATTTAGACCATGCAATGAAGTGCAGCAATTATGTGGGCGAGACGATTGATATGGCAGTATCTTTGGGAATAAAGGGGATTTTGTTTGTCGCGCATATTGGAAAATTTATCAAAGTAGCAGGAGGAATCATGAATACGCATTCTCGCTGCGCTGACAGCCGTGCAGAAATTATGGCATCGAATGCTGTTCGCGCCGGATCGTCCTTGGAAACAGTCAAAAGGCTACTTGATACGGTCACAACAGATGAAGCAGTTTCCATTTTAAATGAGACAGGGGAGACGCAAGCAGTGATGGAGAAAGTGACAGAGAAAATTCGGTTTTATCTTCAAAACAGAGCAAATGGAATGATTGAGACGGAGGCAGTGATTTTTTCAAAAGAACATGGACTGTTAGGAAAGACAGTGGGAGCAGACAAACTTTTGGAAAAAATAAAAGAGTGAGTAAAATTTTGTTTCAAAATATAGAGAAAAAAGAAGAAAAATAAAATGCAGGAGGAAAATATGGCAGGAAAATTATATGGATTGGGAATTGGACCGGGAGATCCGGAATTGTTGACGTTAAAGGCAGTACGTCTGATCAAAGAAAGCGATGTGGTATTTGTGCCGGGAACGGACGTAAAAGATACTGTGGCATATCAGATTACCATACAGGCTGTTCCAGAAATGGAGTGTAAGGAAATGGTAGGAATACCAATGCCTATGACAAAAAATTTAGATTTATTAGAAGAGACGCACGAAAAAGGTGCAAGAAAAGTTGCAGACTATTTAAGTCAGGGAAAACAGTGTGTTTTTTTAACGCTTGGAGATCCTACGGTCTATTCCACTTATATGTATATTCATAAAAAAATTCAAAATATGGGATATGAAGCGGAAATCGTAAGCGGCATTCCTTCCTTTTGTGCAGTTGCCGCCAAAATGGGAATCAGTCTTTCGGAAAAAGCAGAAGAACTTCATGTGATTCCGGCGGTATATCAGATTGAAGAGGGAATGGAATTAAAAGGTACAAAAGTATTTATGAAAGTTGGAAAAAGAAGCGGACGGCTGCGTGAATTGCTAAAAGAAAAAAATGCAGAAGCAGTAATGATTGAAAATTGTGGAATGCCTGGAGAAAAAATATTTTCAAAGGCAGAAGATTTTCCAGATACAGCAGGATACTATTCACTTGTGATTGCAAAGGAAATGAGATAATATGGTACATTTTTTAGGTGCAGGATCAGGGGCGGCAGACTTGATTACAGTAAGAGGAAAACAATTTTTAGAGGAGGCGGATGTTATTATTTATGCCGGTTCTCTCGTCAATCCTCAGCTTTTACAGTATAAAAAAGAGGGATGTGAGGTATATAACAGCGCTTATATGACATTAGAAGAAGTAATAGATGTAATGTTAAAAGCAGAAAAAGAGAACTTGACAACCGTACGGCTTCATACAGGAGATCCTTGTCTTTATGGGGCGATCCGTGAACAGATGGATATTTTAGATAAAAATGAAATCGCATACGATTATTGTCCAGGTGTCAGCTCCTTTTGTGGCGCAGCATCTGCATTAAATCTGGAATATACACTTCCAGATGTATCGCAGACGGTGATTATCACGAGAATGGCAGGAAGAACACCTGTCCCAGAAAAAGAAGAAATTGCAAAACTTGCCTCTCATGGCGCTACGATGGTTGTCTTTTTAAGCACAGGAATGTTGGAAAAATTAAGCGAAAGATTGATTGCTGGGGGATATACGGCAGATACGCCGGCGGCTATTGTATACAAAGCGACATGGGAAGATGAAAAATCAGTCGTGTGTACCGTTGGAACTTTGGCACAGTGCGCAAAAGAAAATGGAATCACAAAGACAGCCTTGATGATTATAGGAGATGTGGTGTCCCACAGTCATTACCGCCGTTCCGATCTTTATCATCCGGAATTTACGACAGAATTTAGGGAGGCATCGAGATAGATGAAGGCGGCCTGCATTGCTTTTTCAAGAAATGGAGGAAAAATTTGCAGAAAAGTTACACAGATTTTGAATACCCAGAAAGTGGAGACCACATCATGTGTAACAGCAAGGTATGCAGAAGAGACGGGACTCGATCCGCTAAAACAAAGTGTTGGAGAATGGACAAACTATTATTTTTCTAAGACAGATCTATTGATTTTCATAGGCGCAACCGGAATTGCAGTGCGCAGCATCGCGCCGTATATCTGTGATAAAAAGACAGATCCGGCCGTAATTGTAATTGATGAACATGGAAAATTTGTGATTTCTCTTTTATCTGGTCATATTGGAGGGGCGAATGAATGGGCGCTTTTGCTTGCAGAAGCGCTAGAAAGCATTCCTGTTGTGACGACAGCAACAGATCTAAACCATAAACTTGCTGTAGACGTTTTCGCAGTAAAGAATGGGATGACTATTAAGGAAATGGAGCTGGCAAAGAAGATTGCGGCAGATTTTTTGGATCAGAAAAATGTTGGATGTCTAAGCGATTTTGCAATAGAAGGAAAAATTCCACAGGAACTGAAACGATGTCAGACAAAAGAAGAATGTGTGATGGAAGATGGGATTCATATTACGATTCAAAGAGATACGATGCCATTTCTTCATACCCTTCATTTGATTCCTAAAATTGTAGTGTTAGGAATTGGATGTAAAAAAGATACAAAAAAAGAGGCGATTGAGCGTGCAGTAAAAGAAACGATTGTCTCAATAGGAATTGAAAAAGAGAGTCTTTTATGTGTATGCAGCATTGACCTAAAAAAGGAAGAACAGGGACTGATCCAATTTTGCAGAGAGTGGAATCTTCCATTTTTTGTTTTTTCAAAAGAGGAACTAGAAAAAGCAGAAGGAGATTTTACAGATTCTGCATTTGTAAAACAGACGGTAGGCGTTTCAAACGTATGTGAACGCAGTGCAGTCTGGGGCAGTGAAAATGGAAAATTAATACAGAAAAAAAGAGCCGGAAATGGCGTGACAGTAGCCGCGGCGATAAAAGATTGGAGTGTAAAATTTTGAGTAAAATTTATGTAGTAGGAATCGGACCAGGAGCATATGAACAGATGACAATGCGTGCGGCAGCCGCATTAAAAGAATGCGATGTGATTGTGGGATATACGGTCTATGTAGACCTGGTAAAAGAACATTTCGCAGGAAAAGAATTTTTGACAACACCGATGAAAAAAGAAGTAGATCGCTGTATTCTTGCCTTTGAGGAGGCAAAAAAAGGGAAGACAGTAGCCATGATCTGCAGTGGAGATGCCGGAGTATATGGGATGTCTGGATTGATGCTGGAGATTGGAGAGCGATATCGTGATATTGAAGTGGAGATGATTCCAGGCGTAACGGCTGCCCTTGGCGGAGCTTCCGTGTTAGGAGCGCCATTGATTCATGATTTTGCCTTGATCAGTCTGAGCGATTTGATGACTCCATGGGAAAAAATTGAAAAACGACTTCTGTTGGCTTCTGAAGCTGATTTTGTGATTTGTCTTTATAATCCTTCCAGTAAAAAAAGACATGATTATCTGCAAAAAGCGTGTGATTTAATGATGCAGCATAAATCTCCTGATACCGTATGTGGAATCGTGACCAATATCGGACGCGATAAAGAAACAGGAAAAGTGATGACTCTGCGTGAACTGCGCGACACATCGGTTGATATGTTTACGACGGTCTTTGTCGGAAATTCACAGACGCGTCAAATTGACGGAAAAATGGTGACACCAAGAGGCTATACATATTGAGAAAGGAGGAGGTGAACCTTGCCTGAATCAATGAATATTTTGATCTTTGCAGGAACGACAGAGGGACGCAGCCTTGCCCAGTATCTGGCACGCCAAGAAATCTTTTGCCATGTGTGCGTAGCGACAGAATATGGAGAACAATTAATTGAAGAAAGCAATTATATTAAAGTACATATGGGAAGATTGATGGCAGATGAAATGAAAAATCTGATCGCACAAGAAAAGATCCATATTGTTATCGATGCCACCCATCCATATGCCGTCCTTGTATCAGAAAATATCAAAAAGGCGTGTAAAGAGCAAAAGGTATCGTATCAGAGATTAGTGCGATCTTCCGTTGCTATGGAAAATGATGAGGATGCTGTTTTTGTAGATTCTGTGGAGGAAGCGGCTCAATTTTTAAATGCAGTGACAGGAAACGTTTTGATCACGACAGGCAGTAAAGAGCTGGAAAAATTTACGGTAGTAGATGGATATAAAGAAAGGCTGTATGCCAGAGTTTTGTCTACGCCACAAGTCGCAAAAGCGTGTGCAGATTTGGGATTTGAGGGGAAACATCTGATCTGTATGCAAGGGCCATTCAGTGAAGAATTAAATGTTGCGATGATGCGTCAAATCGATGCTGCTTATCTGGTTACAAAAGAATCAGGAAAAGCAGGTGGATTTGAAGAAAAGATAACGGCAGCCAAAAAAGCAGGAGCAAAAGTGGTAGTGATTGGACGACCAACGCTTGAAAAGGGAATGTCTCTGGAAGAAATAAAATTGTTTCTAATCAATAAAATGGGCAAAACAGTCCGACACCATATCTCCTTTATCGGAATTGGTATGGGAGACAGAAAAAATATGACAGCAGAGGCGATAGAGGCAATTCATGCGGCAGATGTTTTAATCGGAGCAAAGCGAATGACCACCCCTTTTTTGGGACTAAAAAAACCAATTTTTTGCGCATATCGAGCAGAGGAAATCCGTCAATATATAGAGAAACATCCTGAATATGAAAATGTTTCTATTTTATTGTCCGGCGATACTGGATTTTATAGTGGAGCAAAAAAATTAATGAGTCTTTTGAAAGAGGAAGACATTATCGTTTACCCAGGAATTTCTTCTGTTGTTGCTTTCTGTGCAAAATTAAAGACATCATGGGATGATGTCAAACTGATGAGCCTTCATGGAAGAGGACAAAATATTGTTCATGCCTTAAAAGAATATGGAAAAGTATTTACTTTGGTTGGAACAAAAGAAGGTGTCCCTGATCTTTGCAAAAAATTGATTGCGTATGGGATGGAAGATACAAAGATTTTTGTGGGAGAAGCGTTGTCTTATCCGCAGGAACGGATTGTGACAGGAAGTGCGTCAGAGCTTTTCAATATGGAATTTGATCCGTTGACGGTAGTTTTGTTGGAACGAAAAAAAGATGACTTTATCGTCACACATGGCATTTCAGACGAGGCATTTTTAAGAGACAAAGTTCCTATGACAAAAGAAGAAATACGCAGTATTTCTCTTTCAAAACTGCGCCTTCAAAAGGATTCGGTAATCTATGATATTGGAGCTGGGACAGGATCGGTTTCCATTGAGATGGCATTGCAGGCGTGCGATGGAAAGGTATATGCCATTGAAAAAAAGAAAGAAGCAGTCCATTTAATTCTGGAAAATAAAAAGAAATTTGCAGCGGATAATCTGGAAGTAGTGGAAGGAATAGCGCCAGAAGCATTAGAAGAACTGCCGATGCCGACTCATGCTTTTATCGGGGGTTCTTCTGGAAATATGAGAGAAATTTTAAAGATATTATTGCAGAAAAATAGTAAAATTCGTATCGTGGTCAATGCGATTGCGGTGGAGACGGTGGCAGAGACGCTACAATGTTTGAAAGAATTGCCGTTTTGTGAAGAAGAGATCGTTCAAGTTTCAATCGGAAAATCGAAAAAAATAGCATCGTATCACATGATGATGGGCTTAAATCCAGTCTTTATTTTTTCATTTACAGGAGGTGGCGGGGCGTGAAAATCCCAAGAATCTTGATTGCGGCCGGAGCGAGCGGAAGCGGCAAAACGTTAATTACATGTGGAATTTTACAAGCGCTTTGCGACAGGGGAAAAAAAGTATCTTCTTTTAAATGTGGTCCAGACTATATTGATCCGATGTTTCATGCAAAGGTAATTGGAACAAAGTCCAGAAATTTGGATACCTTTTTTACAGATGAGAAAACGACACAGTATTTGTTAGAACAAAATGCAAAAGATACTGATATTTCAGTGATCGAAGGTGTGATGGGATATTATGATGGATTGGGTGGTATTGATACGAAAGCAAGTGCGTACGATGTGTCAAAAGTGACAAAGACACCTGTGATTTTTATTATAAATGCCAAAGGAATGAGCCTGTCCACAGCAGCATATATCAAAGGCTTTATGGAATATAGGAAAGACAGCAGGATCTGCGGTGTGATTTTAAATCAGATCTCTCCTATGATGTATCTGCAGTTAAAAAATCAAATAGAAGAAGAACTTTGCATAGAAGTTCTTGGATATGTACCTAAGATCGAAAATTTATCTTTGGAAAGTCGTCATCTAGGGCTTGTGATGCCTCAGGAAATCAAAAGCCTGAATGAAAAAATAAAGGAATTTGCAAAGAAGTTAGAAGAGACATTAGATCTGGACAAGCTGATTGCGATTGCCGAAAATGCAGAAGAATTAGAAGAAATAGAAATAGAAGTTCCTTACATAAAAGAAAATCCAGTGATTGCAGTGGCTAAAGATGAGGCGTTTTGTTTTCTTTATGAAGATAATTTGGAATTGCTGAAAAAAATGGGAGCAATGTTGGTGGAATTTTCACCGATTCATGATAAAAAGCTGCCGGATCACACATCAGGTCTGCTCCTATATGGCGGTTATCCAGAATTAGCGGCAAAACAGCTTAGTCAAAATATGCCGATGCGTAAAAGCATAGAGAATGCGATTCGATCCGGAATGCCATGTATGGCAGAATGCGGCGGTTTTATGTATCTGCATGAGACAATGGAAGATATGGATGGTCACGTATGGCCTATGGCAGGCGTGATCAAAGGAAAGGCATTTCGGACAGAAAAATTAGGGCGTTTTGGCTATATAGAAATAAAGCCCCAAAAGGAGCAAATGTTAGGAATAGAAGTGGGAAAAATACTTGCCCATGAATTTCATTACTTTGACAGTACCTCATGCGGAGATTATTTTTATGCGGAAAAGCCGCTGCGAAAGAGAGGGTGGAACTGTATTCATGGAGAAAAGCGAATGATTGCAGGATTTCCACATCTTTATTATTATTCAAATCGAAAAATTCCAGAACAGTTTTTGAGAGCGTGTGTGGAATTTAAGAAAGGAAACATAGTATGATAGAGGAAACATTGGCAGCCGTTGGAGTGGGATATCTGATCGATCTTTTGATAGGAGATCCACATGGGGTGTATCATCCGATTCGGCTTGTCGGAAATTTAATCAGTCTTTTGGAAAAAGCTCTAAGAGCATTATTTCCTAAGACGGAAAAAGGAGAATTGACAGCTGGAGTATTTCTTGTGATTTTAACATCTGGTATTACAACAGCAGCGGCGGCGGGAATTTTATATATAGGATTTTTAATCCATCCAGCTATAAAATGTGGATTAGAAGTGATCATGTGCTATCAGATTTTAGCGACGCGGGCGCTAAAGGAGGAAAGTATGAAAGTATATAAAAAATTAAAGGAACATGATCTGGAGGGAAGTCGATATGCAGTCTCTATGATCGTAGGGCGCGATACGCAAAGTCTGGATGAGATTGGTGTGACAAAGGCAGCAGTGGAAACGGTGGCAGAAAATACATCCGATGGAATTTTAGCTCCCATGTTATTTATGGTCATTGGAGGACCTGTGTTGGGATTTTTTTACAAGGCAGTCAATACAATGGATTCTATGGTAGGATATAAAAATGAAAAATATCTGTATTTTGGAAGAGCAGCGGCAAAATTTGACGATATATTGAATTATATTCCGGCAAGAATTTCCGCGTGGATGATGATTTTTTCCTGCCCTTTTTCAGGACTGGATGCAAAAGAAGCATATCGTATTTATAAAAGAGATCGCTATAATCATGCAAGTCCAAATTCTGCCCAGACAGAGGCAGTGATGGCTGGCGCGCTTCATGTTCAGCTAGCAGGAGATGCGTGGTATTTTGGAAAAAAATATAAGAAAAAGACGATAGGAGATCCGCTTCGTGCTGTCGAATATGAGGACATTAAGAGGGCAAATCGGTTATTATATGTAACATCATTTTTTACAATATTGTTGTTTGGAGCGCTTCGTCTTTTCATCATCATGACGCTTGGATGGTAAAATGCGTCTGTCCTGTAAAGGAAAAAGGATTATGGAATAATAATGGAGGAACAAAAAATGTATATGCACAGACATGGAGGAGATGTGTATTCTGAGCCGTATGAGGTGGATTTTTCGGCAAATATTAATCCGTTTGGTATGCCACAAAGTGTGAAAGATGCAGCTTGGGAAGGGATTTTATCTTCTGTCAACTACCCTGATGTTTCTTGCAGGCAATTAAAAAAGAAGATATCAGAAAAAAAGAATATTCCATCGGAATATTTTATTTTCGGAAACGGAGCTGCGGAACTGATTTTTGCAGTGACATCGGCATTAAAACCAAAAAAGGTACTTGTGGTTTCACCAGGATTTGCAGAATATGAGCAGGCTGCCCGTGCATTTGGATGTGAGATCGAACATTATTTTTTAAAAGAAAAGGATCAATTTTTACTGGAAAATTCTTATCTGGAATCTATAAGGGAAGATATCGAGATGGTATTTTTGTGCAATCCAAATAATCCTACAGGACAGTTGATAGAAAGCGATATTTTATTAAAGATTTTGGAAAAATGTAAAAAGTATGGGGTGTTTGTCGTCTTAGATGAATGTTTTAATGAATTTTTAGACGATCCTGAACAATATACGATGATTTCTAAAATAAAAGAATTTAAAAATATGATGATTTTGAAAGCTTTT
>CBCTVZ010000084.1:0-9782 GCA_965150505.1 uncultured Robinsoniella sp.
ATAAATAAAAGAACCTGCCTATATCGAAGCAGATTCTCTTAAGTTTATGATGTTGGGCTTAGCCGGTGGTCTTGACTAAATCTTATAAAATTTTTTATACCATTCTGCAAACTTACGAAGCCCTGTCCTTAAGGATGTATTAGGCTTAAATTCATAGTCTCTTTCCAGTGCACTTGTATCTGCATAAGTTATAGGTACATCACCTGGCTGCATAGCTACAAGTTCTTTGTGTGCGTTAAAATCATAGTCTGCTGGAAGTACCTCTGCACGGATCAATTCTTCTTGAAGGATAGTAACAAAATCCAGCAGGTTTTCAGGGTTACTGTTTCCGATGTTATACACAGCGTATGGAGGGATTGGAAGTCCGTCTTCTCCGTTTTTCTTTTCCGGAGCGCCCTGCATGATACGTTTGACACCTTCTACGATATCATCAACGTAAGTAAAATCGCGCTTGCAGTTTCCGTAGTTGAAAATCTGGATCGTTTCGCCTTTGAGTAGCTTGTTTGTGAATCCGAAGTAAGCCATATCTGGTCTTCCGGCCGGTCCGTATACAGTAAAGAAGCGAAGTCCGGTAGAAGGAATATTGTACAGTTTGCTATATGCATGAGCCATTAATTCATTAGATTTTTTTGTAGCAGCATAGAGAGAAACAGGATTATCTACCTTGTCATCTGTACTATATGGAACTTTTTTGTTTGTCCCATAAACAGAAGATGATGAAGCATATACTAAATGATCTACACCTTTAGCATCATTGTCATAGGAATGACGGCAGGCTTCCAGAATATTATAAAAACCGATCATGTTTGATTGGATGTAAGCATCCGGATTGGAAATAGAATAACGTACTCCGGCCTGAGCACCGAGATTTACTACGATATCTGGCTTATGTTCTTCAAAAATTTTGTCAATGATTGCTTTGTTTGCCAGATCATCTTTATAGAATACATAGGTAGAATCTGTATGTTCAGCTACACATTTTTCGATTTCCTGTAGGCGCCACTCTTTGATACTTACATCATAGTAGTCGTTTATATTATCAAGTCCCACGATATGAATAGGTGACTGTGTTCTTAAAAGCTCAAGAACAAGGTTACTGCCAATAAATCCAGCAGAACCAGTGATGAATATAGTTTTATTTTTTAAATCAATATGATTCATTTCTGTCTTTTACCTCTTAATCTCTTTTAAAAATATCTCTTGTATAGACTTTATCTTTTACATCGTCAAGGCAGGAATCATATCTATTGGCAATGATTGCTTGGCTTTTCTTTTTGAATTTCTTTAAGTCATTGATCACTTCAGAACCGTAAAAGGTTTCTCCATTGTTTAAGGTTGGTTCGTAAATAATAACCTTTGCCCCTTTTGCTTTAATTCTTTTCATAACTCCCTGAATAGAAGACTGACGGAAATTATCGGAGTTACTCTTCATAGTGAGTCGATATACACCGATGATTTTTTCACCCTCTTTGGTTGGATCCCAAGCGCTATTTGACTCATATGCGCCTGCCATTTCAAGAACCTGATCTGCAATATAGTCTTTTCTTGTTCGATTACTTTCAACGATAGCAGAAATCATATTCTGAGGTACATCATTGAAGTTCGCTAAAAGTTGCTTAGTATCCTTTGGCAGGCAGTATCCGCCGTATCCAAAACTTGGATTATTATAATGGGAACCGATACGTGGATCAAGGCATACTCCATTGATGATTTCCTGTGTGTTCAAGCCTTTTGTTTCGGCATAGGTGTCCAGTTCGTTGAAATAGGATACACGGAGGGCAAGGTAAGTGTTGGCAAATAGTTTAACTGCTTCTGCTTCAGTA
Source organism: uncultured Robinsoniella sp. (assembly GCA_965150505.1). Lineage (GTDB taxonomy): Bacteria > Bacillota > Clostridia > Lachnospirales > Lachnospiraceae > JAGZHZ01. The sequence continues at coordinate 1,824 of CBCTVZ010000084.1, forward strand.
AATCCCATGAACAATGTATCTATATTTTTCTTGATAGCGCCTTGCTGAAGAAGAGCTGCGAATATTTCGGCTTTTTCTTTGGAATTGTCATCACATGATACAATAATTCTGGATGGATAAAGATTATCATATAAAGCTTTGGATTCACGAAGAAATTCCGGACTAAAGATGATATTATTTGTATTGTATTTTGCTCGGATAGATGCAGTATATCCAACTGGAATGGTAGATTTAATAACCATAGTTGCTTTTGGATTTACTTTTAATACAAGTTCTATCACGGCTTCTACAGCAGAGCAGTCAAAGAAATTCTTTTTACTGTCGTAGTTAGTAGGAGCTGCAATGACAATAAAGTCTGCATTTTTATATGCTTCTTCTCCATCAAGCGTAGCGGTCAAATCAAGATCTTTTTCCGCAAGATATCTTTCGATGTAATCATCTTGTATCGGAGATTTTTTATTGTTTATAAGGTCTACTTTTTCTGGAATAATATCAACAGCTGTTACATGGTTGTGCTGTGCAAGTAGAGTGGCAATGGAAAGTCCCACATAACCGGTACCGGCAACTGTAATATTATATTTTTTATCCAAAACCAGTTTATTATCGGCTGGTTTGTCATCTTCAAATAAGTCTACAACTTCAAAATTAAGAGCTTTAGCAATGGCATGAAGTTGCTCAATAGAAGGAATATAGTCTAAACTTTCTAATCGGCTAATCATTCCTCTATTGATACCAGTCATTTTTGCAAGTTGTGCTTGGGTGAGTTTCTGTTCTTTTCTTTTAGCAATAATTATATCTGCCATTTTTGTATAAGATAATCTTTTCATATCATTCTCCAAATATTATTATTTATCGCACTTGTTGAAAAAAATACTTGTTTTTATTGATAATATGATATTATCAGAAACAAATATAAATGTCAATAATAATAACATAAAAAATAAAAAAAAATATAAAATATTTAAAATGTCGCTAATAATAGAAAAATATTAAGATATTTGTCAGTGAAAGATAATAACGTTTTACAATAAAGAGTACCTCTTATTCTTAAGGATTTGGATATATGATTATAATCAATACAAGAATAGAACAATTATGGCATCAGATAAAAAAATTATGATGAAGAATAGAAAGCACAGGCAAGGAAATTAGTAAATTTAAGGCAACTAAAGAAGCATAATTTACTGTTGGATAAAAGCATATATGGAAGAACATTTTAGTACAGTTGAAGCAATCCATATATAAGAATATTCTGGCTTTAAATATTGATAAAAAATCACTTGACTTGAAAAAATAGTCTTGTTATAATTTTTGCGAAAAATAAATTTATCAATTTTGTTATGATATGGGAGGAGGAAAGTTTGAAACAAAGAGGTAGTGGTTAGAGAAAAATAAAATTGCATAGCAAACAAACCATCCTTAGGGTGGTTTCAAAAAATAAATATAGATACGACACTTAATTTATGGCAGGTGGGAGATCATCTTTGATAATATAACCACGTTGTTTTAATAAATTAAGAGCCTGTGAGCTGGTCAGTACTTTTGATTCGTTCACAGGACGTGATTCACGAAAGACTTCCGTTGTATAAGGTTTTAAATCTGAGAGTATGTGCCAGATAGCGGTCAGGAGCATACGGCAGATTGCAATGATGGCTTTTTTGTGACCACGACGTGCTTTGATACGTTGATAACGGTTAGTAAATTCAGGATTTTTCTTCGATTTGATTAAAGCAGTTGCAACCTGCACCAAAACTGGTTTAAAATAGGAACCAGCACGGGAAATCCTAGTGGATTTGATTTTTTGATTGCTTTGATCGTTGCGAGGACAACATCCTGCCCATGAGACGAGGTTTTTAGCTGTGGGGAAGACAGACATATCACCTCCGATTTCAGAGAGCACCTGAATAGCAGTCATAGGATTCTTGTTGAATCCGGGAACAGTACGAATAAGGGTAAGGGCTTCTTCGTATTTATCACTGAGACGAAAGATTTCCCGTTCTATTTCTGTTTTGTGCATTTCTAATTCATCGATGTGATTGAGGCATTGTCTGAGTTTCACTGCCTGTTCTGTAGAGATAGCGCCATTAACAGCAGCCTGTATTTCTTCAATAGGAGTTTTACATCTGCCATCCACAAAAGGCGTTACATCAAAGATTTCCCCAGGATGTTGTAAAATCTGTTCCGTAATAGAACGGGAAGATTTACCAAATACATCAGAAAAGACATCATCCAATTTTAGGTTAGAGACAGTAAGACAATTTTGAGCACGATTCTTCTCACTGGTAATCATGCAGGTGAGCTTGAAGCGATATCTTACCAAATCTCTTAATTCACGGATGTCAGCAGGTGGAATAAAGGAAGGTTTGACCATTCCCACATATATAAATCGCAAATCCATTTGGCATCCTTACGGTCAGTCTTGTTGCCCTTTTGTGGCATGGTATATTTGGGGTGAGAAAGAGTAATCCAGATATTATTCTTCTCCAAAATATTGAAAACAGGAATCCAGTATTTGCCGGTAGATTCCATACAGACATCGGAACAGTGATATTTCGTAAGCCAGTCACACAACTCTTGCAATCCTTTAGAAAAGGAAGAAAAGCGAGCTTGCTTATATTCTGTACGGCTGTGGGAATCCGTAATACCAATGCAGGCAAAGATCCATGTTTTGTGGACATCAAGTCCACAGCAGTTATTTTTTAGAATTTTAAACGACACAAAATAACCTCCTTATGATTTATGGTTATAAAACTGACAGTGACTGGTCATCCGGCAAAATCGAGTCGACTTTGGAAGAGATAAGTTTACGGGCTACGGTAATGCGCCAATCATTGATGCCTTAACGGATGACCGACAACATATAAATATGCGAGGTCGCCGCTATACAGCCCCGCCACTCACCTCCACGTGTTCTGTAGTGTGTCAGTCTTATAGGAAAATAATATCAAAAGGAAGATAAATTAGAAAGGTGAAAGGCAATCAATATGTTTCATGACGCATTGGTGCCTTTCGCAGAAAGGTGGATTATAAATATGAAAAAGACTTATACTGTACCAGAAATAGAAATTACAAAATTTCAAGAAGAAGTAATTCTTATGAGTGGAGTGGAGAATGAAGCGGAAAGTCCATGGGGAGATGAAGATCTCGGCTGATAATGGAAGAACATGAAGGTAGCAAAGATATCGTATATAAAAAATATACATATAAATTGGATGAGTAATTTGTAAAATATTCTGTTTTGTCAGTAGGAAGTACAAAGTAAGAGAAGGAGAAATGAAAGGCATGAAAAAAGAATATATAACACCAGAAGTAGAAATTACAAAATTTCAGGAAGAAGTTATTTTAATGAGCGGTTTTGGAGATAATGATTTTGATGAAAGCGGTTCTGGTTGGGGCTGATTAATTAAAATAATTTCCATAAATTTTATAATGACATAGATTTGAAAAGTATAAAGGTATGTGAATTTGAGATAAATTTACATACCTTTATTTTCAAAAAAAGATGATTTTTGAAGATATCAGTAATAAAAAGGAGAAAGAGAAACCTAGTGGAATATCAAAGGGAAAAAAGTTATATTTTTCAATTATTGAATAATATATTATGTGATAGCAACGATAAGGATTTTCAATATGATATAAATGAATTGAACTGGGAATATATTTATAAACTTTGTAGTTATCATAAGATTGATAATATAATAGCGTATAAAATTTGCAGTGATCCTATTTCAACAATGATTCCTCAAAATATTGTAAATAAGTTTAAACTTTCTATGCAGAAAGCAAAAGCAAGAGAGGCAGTTCAAGAGATTGAATATGAGCAAATTTTACAAAGTTTTGAAGAACAAGGAATTAAGAATATACCTTTAAAGGGGAGTGTATTAAAATATTATTATCCTTCACCAGACATACGTTTTATGGTAGATATGGATATTCTATGTCAGGAAAAAGATATGGAAAAAGCTGGAGAAGTATTAAAAAAACTGGGATATAAAATAGAACATATGGGGGGGATCATGACGTATACAGTAAATTACCGTATACAGTAATAGAATTACATAGAAAATGTTATACACATAATGAAATATTAGATAAGTACTTTTCATCTATTTGGGATAGAAGTCAGAAAAGAGAAGGAATGAAATTTTCTTATGAGATGACTTGGGATGATTTTTATCTCTTTTTGATTGGTCATATGGCAAAACATTTTATATATGGTGGAATAGGTATTCGCAGTTTATTAGATTTAATTGTATTTAAAGAAAAATTAGAAAAAAAGTGTGATCAAGAATATATAGGAAAGATTTTAAAACAAGCAAATCTTTTGGAAATAGAAAGAAAAATAAATAACCTAGCTCAGAAATGTTTTGAGCAGAAAACAATGGATTCTACAGAAACAAAACTGTTAGACTTTATATTAAACAGTGGATTACAAGGGACATCAAAAAATAATATTAGCTCTAAGATAATTAAAAATGGAACATCAAATAGTAAAATTTTAAAAAATCAAATAAAATTAGTGAAACTATATTTATTTCCAACAAAAAGAGTATTAGAAGAAAAATATTCTTATATAAAAAAATATTCTTTCTTACTCCCAATCGCATGGATTCATAGAGGTATCTACAAATTGATTTTTGAAAGAAAAAGAGTTTTTAATATTATAAAAAAGATTTTTAATCGAAAAAATGCAAATAAAATTATTGAAATCCGTAAAAAAGCTGGTTTAGATTAAAAGGAAAAAGAGGTAAAAAAACATGGCATATTATAAAATAGCAGATTGTATCGTTTCCTACTCGCCGCTTTATCCTTTACTAGGCGGGCAGATGGAAGCATATCGTATTGAAACGAGCAAAGATCCGGATATCACGCTTTCGATTACACGTCCTTTCTGTGAGCAGAAGCAGAAAGAGAATCCACATCTGACCGTGGATCAGTGTGAATATATTTTTGCCGGATCGGAGTTTTACAGAAAGTTAATCTTGCATCAGGGATTTTTTCTTCATGCCTCTGCTGTGGAAGTGGATCATAAGGCATATTTATTTTCAGCGCGCAGTGGGACAGGGAAGTCAACGCATACAAAATTATGGCAGAAGCATTTTGGAGCAGATAAGGCTTTAATTATCAATGATGATAAACCTGCAATTAAAATAGAAAATCATCATTGTATGGTATACGGTACGCCTTTCAGCGGAAAGACCGATGAAAATTTGAACCGTTGCGCCCCATTACAGGGGATCTGTATGATTGAGCGTGGCAGCGAGAATAAGATCTGGAGAATAGAGGCAGGGGAGGCGATTCCTCTTTTGTTCCAACAGACGATACTTCCTAGAAACCAACAGTTTATAGATTTATTATTTCCGATGATGGAAACGCTTCTGCGTCAAGTTCCAATCTATCGGATGCAATGTAATATTTCAGAAGAAGCAGCAATTTTATCATATCAGACGATGAGAGGAGAATGAAGATGAAAATAAAAGAAGGATTTGTAATCAGAGAACTTGCGGATCATTATGTAGTAGTATCAATCAGTACAGAGAAAACGAGTTTTCAGGGAATGATTCAGTTAAATGAAACAGGGGCATTTTTATGGAAACAGTTCAGCACAGAGACGGATAAAGAAAGCGTTATCAAAAATCTCTTAGATACATATGATGTCACACCAGAACAGGCAGAAAAAGATGTAGAAAACTTTATTCAAACGTTAAGCAAGGCAGGACTTTTCTGTGAAAACGATTGAAGAAGTATTACAAGAAAAAGGTGAATTTGTCTCTGCACCGCTGGGAGTGAGTATGCTGCCTTTGATTCGGCCACAGTGTGATGTGGTGCTTCTTAGCAGGGATACGAGCGAGATCGGCAAATATGATGTGGTTCTTTATAAGCGAAAAAATGGAAAATATATTTTGCATCGCATCTTGGGTCAAAATGAAAAAGGCTATATTTTATGTGGAGATAACCAGTATATAAAAGAATATGGCATTCAGAAAGAACAGATTTTAGCTGTAATGAAGGGATTTTATCGGGGAGAAAAACGATATATTGACATACAGTCGAAAGGATATCGCATCTATTCCAAATTTTGGTGTTGCTCTCTAACTCTTCGCAGAATCTTTCTTTTTGGAATGCGTGTTATAGAAAAAATAAAGAGGTGTGTGAAGCGTGGAAAATAAGAACAAAAAAAATGCTTTGCACTGGATCTATTCATATAGTAAACAGTATCTGTGGATGATCTTTCTTATGGCATTGATCAGCACAGGAATTGCAGCTGGCTTTATTGCGCTTGCTGTCGTGTCAAAGCAAATCTTAGATACAGCAACAGGAAATCAGAATGGAAATCTTTTAGGATTATGTCTCACACTTCTGGCAATCATTGCAGGACAGGGAATCGGCAATATTATAAACAGCAATATTCGTGTGCGCAGTCAGACGAATATCGAAAATAAGATGAGAAGTGGATTGTTGGGATCTCTGATGAAAAAGAAGTATCAAAAAATCTTAGGGATTCATTCCGGTGAACTGATGAATCGTTTAAGCAGCGATGTAGAGATTGTGGCAGGGGGAATTGTAGGACTGATTCCGCAGGTATTTTCGCTTTTCACAAAGATCATTGCAGGACTTGGCGTGATGGCGGTTATGGACTGGAAATTTACAGTCGTTATTCTGCTTGCCGGCGCTGTGATGGCGGTTTTAAGCAGACTTTACAGCAAAAAATTTCGGTTTTTACATAAGGAAGTACAGAGGACAGTTGGAATCACAAAGTCTTTTATGCAGGAATGTCTGGAAAATATTCTTGTAATCAAATCGTTTGTGGGAGAGAAATCGGCATTGGACGAGCTTGCCCAAAAACAGAAGAAAACATATCAGATTCGAGTGAAGCAAAATATGATCAGTAATATTGCTCATACGAGTATTTATATTATGACAGTGACGGGATATTATACAGCGCTTGCATGGGGGGCTGTTCAGATTTCAAAAGGCATACTTTCTTTTGGTACGCTGACTGCGTTTTTGCAGATTTTGGATCAGATTAAAGCGCCTTTTCGAAATATTTCAGGGATTATTCCTCGATATGACAGTATGATTGCATCGGCGGAAAGACTGATGGAGTTGGAAGAATTGGAAGAAGATGAGATCCAATCAGAGATCGAAGACGTATCTGTTTTTTATGAAGAAATGGAAGAAATTTGTCTGGAGAATTGTTCTTTTGCGTACGATGACAAAGAAGTTTTAAAAGATTTATCTGTCACATTTCCAAAAGGCGAAGTGACGGCTCTGATAGGCGAATCGGGAAATGGAAAAAGTACATTATTCCATTTATTGTTGGGATTGTTTGAGGTACAAAAAGGAGAAATTTTCTTTCAGACATCAAAAGGAAAACAGAGGATTCATGCAGGCACAAGAAAAATGTTTGCATACGTTCCGCAGGGCAATATGATTTTATCAGGAACGATACGGGAAAATATTTTGTTTGGAAATACGAAGGCGGATGAAGAGAGAATAGACAAAGCGTTGGAAATATCATGTCTGACAGAAGTAATAAAAGAATTGCCGGATGGATTAGATACAGTATTAGGGGAACGAGGAATCGGTCTGTCAGAAGGACAGAGACAGAGGATTGCGATTGCAAGAGCGCTTGTCAGCGATGCGCCGATTTTACTTCTGGATGAATGTACCTCTGCATTGGATTTAAACACAGAAAAGAATTTATTGTCTAATTTAAGGACAGTGAAAGGAAAAACGGTGATCTGTATTTCTCACCGAGAAGCAGCAATGGAAGCGTGTGACAATGTTGTTTCATTGGAAAATGGAACAACCCATATATTTCATGAATCATAAAAGAGTCTGTAAAATATCAGAATCCTCTGAAATCATGCAAAGCTGTGTTTTATTTTATCTTATCTTTATGAACGTGCTGGTATTCGATTCGTCGAACAGGAAGAAAGCTATACTTCAAAAGCC
>CBCTVZ010000085.1:0-9612 GCA_965150505.1 uncultured Robinsoniella sp.
ATTTTTCTTATAAGGAATTCTCATTTTGACTTGTACTATTTATATTCTAGCACCACACAAAAGAATACTCTGTCAACTGTTGAATTAATGCTTTTTGAAATTTATATATGTAAATCAAAATCATCAAAAATACTACTGCGCTCAAAATAATGATAAACATAAAGATAAAAACTGGTCTCATACTTGTTTTGACCAGCATATCCTGCGGTACCATCGTCAACAATTTCCAGTCTTCTATATTCAGCGATTGGATCGATATTAATATATGGGAATGATTCGCATTTTTTATATCAAAAATACCTTCTTCCCCATTCTTCAGCTTTTCTGTGATAAAATTGCTATGGATTCCATATATGTCATAAATCGTATCCTTTTTTTCTTCTGGATCAAAAATGACAATGCCATCATTATTTACAATAAATGATTGTCCTCTTCCCTGAAAATCTGTATTCGAGAGAAGTTTTTGTACCGTATCATATTTTTTTACCCCAACCAAAGCTGCTTTTTCCTCGCCCTCTCTTATTATTGGAGAAGAGAAAATAATTTTATGATTCAAAATATAAGAAACAACATTTTCATCATATATTTCTGGATGCGACTCCACCCAATTATCAAAACGCTCACAAAAAGTATCAGAAGCTTTTCGCTCTCCGTTTAAGTTTATAATAGCCAGACCGTCTAACTCCCAAATAGATGCTTTCCGTTTTAAGACTTCTTCTGTCATCAGCGTTTTGGGTATTCTCGAAAAAGAATCTGCCATTTCTTCAATACAGATACTGCTTTCTCTTAAAACAGAAGAGAGGTTTGAAACAGCATGTGTGCTTACGTCAGTCACATATCGCCTCGTTTCTTCTATTAACTTTTGACGCATATAAATCGTATTGAAAAAAAACATCGCAATAATAATCAGAAGCGCCCCACTGATCAAAAAAACACCTTTTTTGTTAAACGAAATATTCGTCTGTAAGAGATCATTCGGACATTTCGCCATCGCCTTACTGCTCTCTTTGTTCCTTTTCTCCTTTTTACTCATAAAACACCCCTCTCCTTCCCTCACGATTCCCTCTTGCGAACTTCATTTTCATTTACTATTTTGATTATAAAATTTAAAATTATCGAATGCAAGTCCAATCACGCCGTTTTACTTTAATAGTTCTTGTCATATAATAATTGGCTCTTTTTTTCTGTGGATCTTTCTGTTTTTAGAATGACAAATAGGAATCCTCGGTTATTTAATTACCGAGTAGGTCCCTGAGCAGACGAAAAAAATCTGCTTAGCCTTGCTTTCAATCTGATTAAATTGTATAATGCCCTTTGAATTGTAAACAGAATGGCAAAAAATATCAAAAAGAAGGTGATTTGATCATGAGCCATCATTTGAAAAAAAGCTCAGAAGAATTATTAGAAAAAAGAATTTTGCTGCTTTCCTTTCTGTCAGGGGTAGGATTTGTTATTGTCGAATTGATTTATGCTATATACAGCCATTCTCAGTCTACATTGATGGATGCGTTATATGACGCTTCAGAGTTAGTATTTATCATTTTGCTCTTATTTTTAACACCTCTGTTTCACAAACCTATTTCAGAGAAACATCCCTATGGATTTTTTCAAATTGAATCTTTTTTTATTTTGATTAAAAATACTATGATGATCTCTGTTACAGGCAGTGTTTTGACAAGTGTTATTGAAAAGCTGCTTTCAGGCGGAAATAATATCAACAAAGGACAAGTCTCTATCTTTCAGTTGATCCTTGGATTTGTCAGTCTAATCATTTTATTCATTATGAAATTTATGAGCCGTAAAATTTCATCCCCAACTGTAAAAGCAGAAATACTTGGTTGGAAATTAGACGTTGTTTACAGTCTTGGTATGTCTTTTGCATTTTTTATTGCAGTACAATTACAGCATACCTCCCTTGCTTTTCTTTCTCCTTATTTTGATCAGATTATTTCTATATTAATTATGTGTTTTATGATTCCTGAGACCGTTAAAATGTTGATCGAAACATTCCGAGAACTCTTTCTTTTCTCCCCTGATCAGCAGACTGTCACTAAAATCAAAGAATTATCTGGCAAAATATTAGAGGACTATTCTTTTACTCCTGTATTCTATGATATTTCAAGAACAGGACGTAAAATGTGGGTTGCTATTTACTTTAGAGTGACATCTGATACCATATGTGTAAAAAATGTTCAGGAAGCAAACGCGCGTTTAAATAATCAAATTTCTCAAGAATTTTCCGATGTTTTCTGTGAAATTATACTTGATACGCACAAATAAATTTTATTTCTTATTATTTTCATCTTGTATCAACTTCCTTATTTTATCTTTTACAGAGCAGACCCCCCATCCGACGTGGAGTCGATCGGGGTAGTTCAAATTCAAGAGATCATAAGAAAATAAAAATAACAAAAAAACGGAAACAGTCCCCTAATTATAGGACATAAAAAAAGCGTTGAAACATAAATATGAATCAACGCCTTTTTTGTCCCTGCTAAGGATATGTATTTTTTCTGTGTTTTACGGTTGCCGTGTTATAAATTCGTTAAGAACCCCACGGGCTTGCCGTGAGAGTAGTCAGTCTATCAATACTATAACTCTACATCAAACATTTGATAGGCATTTACAATATTTTCTTTCTTTATATAAGGCAAATGAGCCTGAATCACATTGCTTGGAAATTCAGAAACAGTAATCTGTCCCTGTATAATATTTCTCTGTATCCTCAAAAGAGATTCTTTTGTATATGGCGGAAGCAGCATGATAGGCGGCATCAAAAATTGAAAATCATTGATGTCTATAAAAATAGGATTAAAGCTCTCCGTGTAATTCAATTCCATAATTACAGAGTTATTTTTATCTATGTTTTTTAAAAATCCTCCGAGTACTGCTTTTTTACTTTGCATAAATGAGTAAAATTCTTCAATCGTACCGATTGGGTAAATTGATCTATCATCGCTTCTTGCAAAAGCAAAAATAAGACCTCGTAAATTTTTTTGATTTTGAGAATTGAATGCCTGTAAGATAAAATAATACAGATCATTCAATGCCTCGTTTTCATTCAGATAACGGCTTTTGCTGAAATCTGGCTGATACACGCCGTCTTTTTGAATCATCTCAAGTACTTCTCTTGTCTGAATCGTCCAAAATTTCATAAATAAAATCCTTTCCCTTTCGTTAAACAAAACTGCCCTTTTTTATTTTACGATTGTTCCTTTCTATTTTCCATTTAATTTATATTATACCACTTTATCATTAGAAAGCATACCGTCAAAAATTTGCTATGCTTTCCTCTCAAAAACCTCTATTTCTAGGGAACACTGTTAATTGTCGCTTTATCTGAAGTAGATATCCTTTCACAAACAGTGATACTAAACATTAATATTAAGAAGTAATGATAATTTCAGCTTTCGCATTGACATCGTCCAAAATCAATTCCCCCACATCCGGCACTGTGATCCGTCCAGACAATGGATTTTTGATACTATCAACTTTTGTGATAAGTGTTGCTTCTACTTGAGATTTCTCAAAAGCCAGATCCGTTTCTATCATCTCGCAATCAATTAGCTTTAAGTTTTTGCAATAGCAAAATGGCTGAGTGCCGATGATTTTACAGTTGATAAACGTCAGTCCGTCAGAATACCACGCCAGATATTCTCCTTTTATCGTACTGTTTCGGATCGTAATATTTTTTCCATGCCAAAAGGCATCCTTCGTATTAAAAACACAATCTTCAAAGACTCCATTTTTTATGTATTGAAACGAATATTTTCCCTGGAACTGTACCCTGCGAAATGTTAAATCTTCCGAACGCATCATAAAATATTCGCTGACTGCTGTGGTATCTTCCATACAGATTCCCTGAACAGACCATCCAAATTCTGGTGAAATAATATCACAATTTTGAACCGTTACATTACAGCATTCCCGAAATGCTTTAATTCCGTGAAGTTTGCTGTCCGTCACCTTTACCTGATCGGAATACCACAATGCCGCCCTACAATTCGATGTCATTTCCGAATGACGAATTGCAATTCCATGATCATGCCAGAATGGATATCGGAGATTGAAAAAACAATGCTCTGCTTCAATTTGACTGCTTTCTTTAAATGCACTTTCCCCATCTGCCACTCCGTCAAAAGAACAATTTTTTATCAAAAGCTCATGGCTTCCATAAAAAGCTCGCTCCTTGTCAAACGTTTGATTTTCTATTATTTTCATACTCCATCTCCTCCTTATCGCTCATCATAAAAAAAAGAACAGCGTCCTATTTGAAACACCAAATAATCAAGACACTTTATCTGCCAAAAGATGTTTCTTTTTCCGTTCTCTGCTATCCATATATAGCACCGCCTATCTGTGTATTTTCCATTTTACTTTACTATTTTTTATAAAAATAAAATCCTGTTTCTATATTCTTAGCTCCATTATAGTGACTTAAAAATAAAATAGCAAATACTTATATTATATTGAGTTCAATAGTTGAAACCTATTGAAAAACAAATTATACTGTAATCAACTGAAACAGAAGGGAGGAAATTATCTATGGAACTGCGAGTACTTGGCTACTTTCTTGCAGTTGCAAGAGAACAAAGCATTGTTCGTGCAGCAGAATCGCTACATCTTTCACAACCCACGCTCTCTACACAAATCAAGGCGATGGAAAAAGAACTTGGCAAACAACTTTTCATTCGTGGAACAAAAGGAACAAGAAAAGTAACGCTTACCGAGGAAGGAATGATTCTTCGCAAGCGTGCAGAGGAAATATTAAACCTTGTGCAAAAAACAAAACGAGAAATTTCTCTCTCTGATCAGATAATCGTGGGAGATGTCTATATTGGAACTGGTGAAACAGATGCGGTTCGTTTTATAGCTAGAGCCGCCAAAGAACTTTATCAGATTTATCCAGGCATTCATTATCATATTTCCAGCGGTAATGCCGAATTTGTCAGAGAACAACTGGATAAGGGATTGATTGATTTTGGAATTGTATTTGGGAATGTAGATCACTCAAAGTATAATTCGATTGAACTTCCTTTTAAAGATATATGGGGTGTTTTGATGAGGCAAGATTCACCGCTGGCTGCCAAAGAAAAAATTCAACCAAAAGACTTATGGGATAAACCTTTAATCGTATCAAATCAGGATGACAGCAAGACGACTTTAATCGCATGGATTAAAAAAGAACTGTCTGAATTAGAAATCGTAGCAACTTACAATTTGCTGTTTAATGCGTCTTTGATGGTTGAAGAAGGACTTGGATATGCAATCGGATTAGATAAAATCATCAATACATCCGGAAACAGCAAGCTGTGTTTTCGTCCCCTTTCTCCGCAAAAAGAAGCTGGTATGCACATTGTTTGGAAAAAATATCAAGTATTTTCTAAAGCATCTGAAAAGTTTATTGAAAAACTAAGATTGATTTTTTTATAAAAGTCTGTGGCGTTCCCCATACTTAAAATAATATAATAGTATTTCATATGATCCGGTTTATTTGTTCCTAAAGTTCCGTTTTTCGGATCAGCGAAAAATTCTACAATGGAAACAGGCCCTTGGCCTAACAATAAAAATGGCGAGAAAGTTATGAATCCTTTTCTCGCCATTTATTGTTTTTTCTTTTTATAGATTTGAATTTAAAAGCCGATCTATCTGTCTTTCTCTTTCATCTATGCGCTTCCAATCAAGCGCTTCCCTATAATCTTGTAATTCCCCCCACGTTTCCAATTCTTTCATTTCTGGATGTGAATAAATCCCTGTCAGAAAACAGATCATTTCTTCTCCCTCTCCAAACACTTTTTTTATAAATCGGATTGCTCGAAGTACATGAAAAGCAGCTTCTGTCTGCATTTTTTCCCATATTTCTTTTTTTCCTATCTTTTGTTCCTGCAATACCTTTCGGATTTCCTCTTCGTTTCTCTTTTTATTTCCCTTACAATAAGACAGCGAAACCCGCAAACTGTTAATCCCGTCTTTTTCCTCTTGAATCTGCTGTTCCTGAATCAGTCCATTCTTTTCCTTTACTGACAATGCATATAGACTTTTCTCTATATATTCTTCTAAAATATCTACCATATTTTTATCTGGATTTCTGTTTACAGAATTCAAAAACATTTCTATCATCTCATCCAGTCGCTTCCATATTCTATGTGCTTTTTCTGTCATCTTAAGACTGTGCAGCACTCCCGTCAAAAGCCACCCGCTCACACTGAATGTTTCATCTTTTGCGGCATTTTGGAAATGTATCTGTAATTGATCTTCTTCTTTCTCTGTCAAAGTTCCGTCTAAAATCTTATCTATAGGACAATGTTTTTTGTATTCTCGTGTCATCATATAGTATGTATAGAAATCCTCTGCAATCTCATCACACACCAGATATTCCTTAATCAAATCTGCTGTCACGAAAAGACTTTGATACTCATATTCCTGCAATACAACAGATAAATCTTCCCATCCTCTGGCTGTCACAAATTCCATATCCTCTATCGTCTGATGAATATGGTAAAAAGAATCTGGGCGACAATTCAAATACGATAAAATACTTCCATGAATACCTGCTGACAGCGCATACTTTTTCCACGCTTCCAAATCTGGTAAAATATTCATTCTGCGGACTCGATCTAACGTAGCAATATCAAACTCTCTGGCTGACTTATTATAGTCTCTCGGATTTCCAGCAGCCGCAATAATCCAGCCACTAGGAAGCTGATGACTGCCAAAGGCTTTATTCTGTAAAAACTGGAGCATTACTGGTGCAAGTGTTTCTGATACACAGTTAATCTCATCTAAAAACAAAATCCCTTCTCTATATCCAGTACGTTCCATAAGACCATATACCGAGGCGATAATCTCACTCATCGTGTATTCTGTCACGTTATATTCTTGTCCATCAAATTTCCTTGTTTCGATCATCGGAAGTCCGATTGCACTTTGTCTGGTGTGATGAGTCATCGTATAGGAAACCAGTCCAATCTGACATTCCTTTGCTACCTGTTCCATGATCGCAGTCTTTCCAATTCCCGGCGGTCCCATAAGCAAAATTGGTCTCTGGCGAACTCTTGGGATTCGATAACATCCATCCTTATCTTTTGCCAAATACGTCTTCACCGTATTGATTAGTTCTTCCTTTGCCTGTGCAATATTCATACCTAGTCTCCTTATTTTTATTCTTCTTTCACTGCAATCTGCAAATTCAATTCTATAGCCCATGACGGCGCTTTTCCCTTTTTTAATGCATCGTTCAAAAAGACAAATGCCGTTTCATAATGCGGTGCTTTTCTCGGATAGATGCCATCTCCATCTGTAAAATAAATCAAACCGCCCGGATTTTCTATTTCTCCCTTTTCCCTCATCTTCTCTACTAATTCAAAAACAGGTCGAAAATCTGTGCCACCTAATCCTTTTACTTTTAAATGTTTCACATATTCCTGCCACTGTTCCTGACTCTCAATGCAAACATATTCCTGAATCATAGAATCACATTGAATCAAATGCACCCGCATTTTTTGAAAAAAATTTTCTTTTCTGCTAAGAATGGTATACGTTTCCTCCAAAAATTGTCGAACAACCTCTCCTCTACAAGAGCCAGACGTATCAATAGCAATGATCAATTCCTTCAATTTATGTACCTCAGCATATTCCAACGGCTCTAAAAAAACCAGTTTTTCATAGTAATTACGGCTATATGTGTATGGAATATAATCAAAACTTTCCACATCTAGCATCATTTCCTCACCAGAAAATGTAAACCGTTCCAAAAATCTACGATAATCATATTTTCTATTTTTTTTCAGAATTATCTCTTCCTCTTGTGTTCCATGAGTTCCTCCTCTTTTTCCTATATTGCCTCCATTTTCTACTTGTATTTGTCTTCTGATTCTACTCCATTTTTTAGCCTTTTCTAATCTCTCTTTGCTCTGCTTTTCCCTATGCAAAGACTGATTTTCTCCGTCATTTCCTGTACAAGTCCCATAAAAATTTCGTTTCCAAACTTCATGAGAATCCCTTTCAAACAGTTTTGTCCAGCTTTTCGTTTCCGGTTGTTCTTTCAGATAATGATATAACGCTTCTGTTTGAAAGGACTGCACCTTTTTCTTTAACATAGAAAGAATCTCTTTTTTTTGCTTCTCCTCCCTATCCACTATTTCTCCAAGCACATTTTGCTTTATTTTCTCCGGAAAATTTAAAGAAAACAGATTTGGAAAATCCTCCCTCAAAATATATTCCACATATAAATCACAGGCCAAATTCCATCTTTCCTTCTCTTTCTTTTCCGCCTGCAATATATGTCCAAACAGGCAATGCAATACCATATGAAGATAAAGCTTGCATAGTTCCTGTAACTCTCTTTCCCCTTTTTCCACATCCCAAATTTTAGGATAGTATAGATAAGTGCCGTCACATCCCGCTAAAAACTCCTTCCCCGAAACTGCTTTTAATACCGTAAATGCACTGGCAAAGTATGGATATTTTCTTGCCAGATTCCATCTGACATTTCCCCACACTCTATCTTTTATAAGATCTTTATTCCATAAAAATTCTTCCTGCTCTATTTCTCTTGCCAGTAATACAGCAGGGCGATATCTTCTTTTTATATAGCAAAGATAAGTGTCTTTTATTGCTAGATCTACTTCCTCCTGATATAGAATATTTTCCAAGGCAATATCCAACTTTTTCTTTTCCTGAGCAGAAGAACAAAAGTTTTGATATAAAATTTGATTTTCTTCCTTTGTAAAATAGCCTGTTTTTCCTGACATTTTCACCATCCCAAACTTCATATAATGAGTCTTTCACACATCTTCCTATACAGCAAAGTATATCATATATCATAACTCTTTCCTATTCATCCGCAACTTTTTTCACTTATCAATGACTTTATCATACGATATCTGCTAACGGAAAAACAGTTCAAAATTCATACTTTGAAGTATTTTTCAAATATGATTCTTTCCATTTTAAAACTTTGGGTTTTCATCTTGGATATAGATAACCGAGATGAAAACCCGTTTTATTTATTGAAAGATATAAATTATATGTATCTATTATAAATCTAATAATTATTGATTTATTTTGTGATATATGTTATACTATATGTAAGAGGTGATACATATGAATACGTATATTCACGGAAGAACCAGTGTCTACAACATCAACTATCATATTGTCTGGTGTGTAAAATATCGAAGAAAGGTTCTGACCCCGCAACTATCAGAACGATTATACGAATTAGTAAAAACTATAGGCGATGAGAAAGGCTTTACTATCATAGACTGTAAAGTTGAAGAAAGCGACCATGTTCATTGTTTCGTATCTGCACCACCAAAGATTTCGGTTACTCAGATCGTAAAATACCTAAAAGGTATTAGCGGCAACACGTTACTAAAAGAATTTCCTGAGCTACGCAACTTCTTATGGAAAGGTCAATTATGGAATGGTTCTTATTTTTGCGAAACAATAGGTGAAACATCGGAAGAAAACGTTCTTAAATATATAGAAAAACAGAAAAAATGTCAGTTATGAATAAAGCAATCAAGTATAGAATATATCCTACAAAGGAACAAGCTACGATGTTTGCACAGACCTTTGGTTGTTGTCGCAAGGTTTATAATCTGATAC
>CBCTVZ010000086.1:0-9459 GCA_965150505.1 uncultured Robinsoniella sp.
TGGGAGATTTCTTGCTTACGGCATATGAAAGAAAATTAGACATTTTATTATCTTCTTTTCCCCAAAATTCTTTATGCAACCATTTTTCATTTCTACATGTAAAAATTATGACAGAATCTTCATTTTTGCGGATAATTTTATTTAGCTCTGTTTGAAGTTTTATTTTATCTGCCTCTGATAATTCTCCTTCAAATACAGAATTCTGAATATGTATCATATATTTTTTACATATTTTAAATATCTTTGGCAAAATCTTCTTTCCTTTTTCATCCATAACGATATCATAGACCAAAATTGAGTACATATTACCACCACATTTCAAAACCTTTATATTCTTTTTCACCAATTAAATGTTTAATTAATTTATAGCATTCTAATCGAATTAAATACTGATAAGATACTGAACGTCCTAGTTCTTTATGTTTAATCGTTTTCTGTAGTCTTTCATCTAATTCATTTACAATTAATTGAGAAGCTTCTTTTTTCAGTTGCAACCCGTTTAGATCATTCCGAAAACTCTTTTCTGAAATTTGATTTCTATTTAATAATGAAAAAATCAATCTATCACCTATTAATGGTTTAAAAACTTCTGCAATATCTAATGATAATGAAAATCTTCTTGTACCTGGCTCATGTAAATAGCTAATAGTTGGATTTAATTGTGTATGGTAAATTTCTGTCAATACTTTTGTATAAATTAACATATTTACAAATGAAATTAAACTATTCATGCAATTATCAGGCGGATTCATCACTCTTTTATCAAACTCTATTTCTTGATCAATTATATTTTTCCATGAACTATAATAAGTTTTGCGAATATTCCCTTCAATTCCCATCAACATTTCAATACTCGTCGCTTTATCAATTTGTTTTCTATAGTCTTCAATTTTCTGCATACTCTCTTTTACATCTTTTCCTCGTCCATTATAATATCTTAAATTACGATAAATATTAAAAGATGCAGCCTGAATAAATTTCTTAGCTATTTCTAATCTTTTTTCTGCATTTGAATATGCTTCAACCTGATGTACAAGCAGTTTACCTGCCAACAGTTGTTCCCTGGGATAATAACTTCCAGTATAAAATTGATAATAATTGAAAAAGTGCAGTGTAATCCCTTTTTGTCCTATAAAATTTAATAGCGAAGTATTTAAAGACATTTCTGACATTATATAAATATCCCGAATTTTCTCTACAGGAAGATCTCTTTTGTCTCCTTCAGTTGACTCAAAACGTAAGGTGTTATCCTTTCTAGAGAGCTTCCCAGCTGTATAAATATAATAGCTTTTGTCCATCCCTTTCTCCTTTGTTTATATATAACACAGATCAAAATAAGCACATTTTTTACATATTGTTTGTTCTTGCAATCTAGGAGGATATTCTGCCTTTATCAGCTTTTTAATATCATTCAAAACTGTTTCCATCGTGTTTTCATCTTCATCAGATAATTCTACAAAAATGTTCTTTTTTAACAGGGGATAATCTATTTTAGCAGTTACTCCCTCCATCCCTTTCTTTTTCAAATAATATATATAATATTTTACCTGCCATATAGATGCTTCTTCCATTTTTCTACTTTTTTTCACTTCATGAAGTACATTGGTCTCGCGTATAAAATCAATATTTATTGTCTGATCAATATTAATATGTTTATTATCTCTTAGGTAAGAAGTTTCATCCAATATTTTCCCCATTTCTACAGCTTCGCTATTCTGTTCCATGTTAATTTCATTTCGAAAATACCATAGTTTCCTTTTGCATACAAAATAATAATATACCATTAAACCTGTAATTCGATTTAATTCCTTTTCTTGCTCTTCCATAAATCCCCTTTTATATAAATTCGCCTTTTCCTTCTTCACATTTTTCTTTTTTTATCAGCTGAAATCCTAACTTTGAATCATACTGTGCATTTATAACAGGAATTTTCCATTTTGAGCTGACAGTAACGCTTCCTTTACTTTCGCTGATCTTATATTGAACTTTTGTGATAGATAAAGAATACTGCTGTATATCCTCTCTTAGCTGAATCTTCTGGCTCAATGTAAGATCTTTCTTTTTTAGTTCTTTTTCCAACTCTTGAATCTTTTCTATGTTTTGTTCGTACACAGGAAGAGGAATAATCTGGACCGATTCAATATTTCTAAAGTCTCCATCACTTTTCTCATATGTATATAAATCTTCTATCTGCTTATAACAGTTGTTATATTCTTCAATGTATTCTCTCTTTCCTGACTCCATTTTTTCTACAGCTAATGCTTCCTGAATCATCTCATTTTTTTCTTTTTCTGAAATCACGCCATCCCATTTCTCTATTGCTTCTTTTGATAAATCAAAGATCTGTTGATCAATATATTTCATCACATTTCCTTGCTTTTCCGTATAAATAAAGCAATTATACTCTTTTATAGCCTTTACTCCCTTTCGATTGCAACGTCCCATTCTCTGGAATACTGATAATAAATCCATCAATTCCGTAAACAGATAATCAAAATCAATATCTAAACTTGCTTCCACAATCGATGTGCTGACCCATATTTGAGATTTGCAATGTAATTTTCCATCTTCTGTAAAGGTACGTCCATCTTGTACAATTTCTTTTTCTTTATTTAATCGGTCTTCTTTTATAAAATGACTGTGAAGTAATTTTGGTTCGTACTCTTTTGCTATCTCTGATTCTGAAAGTTCCTTGTAGATTTCCTGTGCAATCTGAATCGAATTACAAACTACTAATATCTTTCTGCTTTCTTTATTTTTTTCAGATAAATAATGACAGAATTGTATAATGTCCTCTGCTTCTAATTTATCTTCTATTATCTTTATATTATGTCTTAAAATTCCCTGATCTGAAAAATCTGCCTCTGCATATTCATCGCCCAGTATCTTTTTTAGCTCTTGTCGAATGAATGGCGGAAGTGTTGCAGTAAGCACTGCAACCTTCCCTCCCATTTCATGAATCATTTTTATTCCACAAATTAAATACGCTAATAATTCTGGATCATACATTTGAATTTCATCAATCACAACTTTTGAATAAGAAAGTGTCGCTAATTTATATTCATACCCTGGATATTGCTGTACAAAATTAAAAATTTGATCTGGTGTACATATATTAAGCGGTAATGCCATTTGTTTGCTTTTCACACAGTATTCTATAGTTTCTTCATCAGTATCATTATCAAACTGATTTTTAAAATAATAAGATTGCATATCTGAATGGAGCAATGCTACACAATTAGCTGGATTATCAATGTGAAGCTGTCTGCATACCCTGCTATACATTGCATTGATTGCTGTTCTAAGCGGAAGTATCCAGAATCCTTTTTTCTCTCCTATCCAAAGTAATCCTGCTTCTGTTTTTCCCATACCGGTTGGCGCTGTGACAATCAGATTTTTTTCTCTATGTTCCTTACAAAAATTCTGCAATTTATTCCAAGAAGCATTTTTATCTTTTATTTTCCATTGATCCAACTCTTTTTCCAGACCTGGCTGCAGAAAATTATTGTCATATTCACATAAAATCCCAGCACTGGCACTATAATCACATCGATGAAGAAAGCCTTTTATTAAAATTTCTTCCTTATTTTTCTTTGATATCAATGTTTGGCAAGGATTCACTTTCAATTTAAACTTTCCAATCGTATCTTTTTCAAATGGTTTTAATAATTTTTCAATTTTTTCTGATTCATTTTTTAGAATACTTGTGATGTCACTATGATAATGATGATACATCACAGCACAAGCTACTAATTTATAATCATATGCATTTTCAAAAGCTTCTTTATTTATAAAGAAATACGATAAAATATTATGTGGAATCTCATTATATTCACTGAATTTTGCTCCTGTTTTGATTCTCTTTTGAAATTCACTATTTATTTTCCCGTAATCATGATATTCACATGCCTGTTTAATCAATGTAATCAATCTTTCATCGTGTATTCCACTTTTTTTAATCAAAAGATCTGCTTCTTTTAAAACTTCGTCTGTATGTTCTCTGATTGTCTGATTCTTTTTTGCCATTTTACAAGACAATTCTTTTTCCAGCGTCATACTTTTTTCTCCTATTATTTATACAAAACAAACAATGTATTCTTTCTTTCCTCGATCCAAATAAATTTTTCCCTTCGCAGCTTCGGTATCTTCTATCGTATAATTTGAAGCATAAAACACTGCTTTTCTTTCAAATTTTCTAATTTCATTTTCCAAAATATAGTTTTTCGGAAGATAATATCGTGTGCCGCCACCTGTATCCTCTGTTCCCCCTTTAGTAGCAATTTTTATTGCTCCAGAATTAACTAATTCCGCCGGTATATACATTGGTAAAATATCGTCAATATCTTCATCTATATCTTCAAGTTCTACCATTTCAGCTTCTTTTACCTGAACAAAATCTTCGCTTCTTCCTAAAGCAGAAAAATTATGTTGATTTTTGATGATATCCTCTAGAACTTTTTCATCACTTCTAATATGAATGACTAACTCAATATCAGACAATACTTCATAATACTTCGGTCCACATGTCAACGTTCGAAATCTAGAATATGGTTTATCATAATTTACTTCTTCATATTCTTTCATTCGGTCCTTAATTAGTGTTTCAATTTTTTTAATTTCATTTTCTCTTTGTTTAATGTAGCAAAGCCGTTCTTTATTATCTGAAAACCGTTTTTTTCTTTCGGATAATACTTTCTTGTATTCTTTTATTTTTGCCAAAATAGGATTTATTCTTTGCTTTTTGAAAGAATCAATTTCATCTTTTTTGTCTTTTAATTGTCTATATTCTTCTAAAAGTTTTTCATCATAAACTTGAATAGTAATCCCTTTTCTGAAATCATTTCCCTGACTTTTTTTTGCTGAAGCTACTTTCACAAATGCTTTTGATAGTAAATCCGGATTTTGCATTTTGACTAAAATTCCTCTGTCATTTTGTAAGGAATTTAGGAAGCAATGCTCTTGATAAACTTCTCTCTTTAACGCTCCATATGTACCTTGAATACTAAGTTCCATTGGATGGTACTCTTGATATCCGCATGCTTTATGAATTGCTCCTATACAAGTAGAAAATGGCGGCAATGGATATGTCATTTTATTATCTATTGTTTCTTCTCTTCGATAATTTGCACTTGTCTGGCAAATTTTAAGCCTGACCGCTTTCATAGCCGCTCCTTTCTCACTGCTGTACTGCGTAATATTCCTTTACTAAATTTTTCAGATTATCAAAAAATACTTTCATCGTAATTGGATGTAGTTCTCTCACAATCTGATCTTCATTTGTAAAATTATCTCCTCGCAACAATGCACATTCAAATCCTTCTTCTAACTTTTCTTTTAAATCTTCGGTAATTAATACCGCACCATTTTGTACCTTTACAACATTCTCAAAATAATGTGTTTTTCTTTCTGAAAGTCCTCCTACAATGAAAAGCGGTTCTGCATTGTCTAAGTTTCCTTTTACAATAAGGGAAAGATTCTGAATAGCATTTAATAATGCGATAACTCTTTCTGCTTTCTCCTCATTTTCTGCTTCTGCATTAAAATTTAAATCTTTTCCAATCATTTCCAAATCTATTGTCAAACTATATGCTTTCATAGATTTATCATATTCGTACTGGTATGGCATTAACCCTGTATCTTTCGCATTTGCCTGTACATTCAGACCATTTGCTTTAGCATGTATAGATGCTAAATATAAATTATTGTGAAAACGAGTTTCATTCACAAACGGTTCACAAGCAATCGCATCTGTTAAATAAAAAGAACTGTTTCTAACATAAGTAATGCCTTTTGTGGACATATATCCACCCTCTAATCCTCTGCAAGTAGCTGCATTTACATCCTCTGAAACATATTTTTGCATTGCTCCATCTAAAGATGTTTTCAAATCATCGTAAAGCCCCGCCTGTACACAAATTGCATTTTTTAAACTTTCTCTACTTCTTGTTGCATATATTCTTCTGTTTTTAAAAACTTTCTGCACGGAAGAAATATTTCCAAGTCCCTCAGAATAATTGCTTGTCATATTTGCGATCACGGTCAATGTAAGTGCATTTTTCATAATTAAATTCCTCCTTCTTCATTTGTTGCTTTATTTTCTTTAATCTCTGGATTTAAAGCTGAGATAAAAGCAAAGGTAATATCCTTATTTTTCTCTCCATCTTCAAACAAATCATATACGAAAGAATAATCCATCCCCACATAACTTTCAAGCTGAAGTAAAATTTCATTTACTCTGTCGTAATCATGAAATACCACTGCACTTGTCAATTTTTGACGATAAGAAGTGATTTTATTCTCTAATTTTTTCTCTTTCAACTTTTTTGCTGTGAAATATCCTGCTTTTCTTGCCTGTTCAATCCGATTATGTAATTCTCCTCTGTCCATAATATCCTCCTTCCATTCCACGTTTATATCCACTAGGTGACTTATCATAAAATCTAGATACTGTATATTTTCCCTTATCCTTATTTTTAATAAGGTTTCAATCAAATCATCCAATACCATATGATTCATACATCTGTCAAATAACTCTTCTTCTACATTTAACCAGTAATTTTCACCTAGCTTATAACGAAAATTAAAGATCTTAGGATCTTTTAAATTCATTATATTTCTTCTTGCATTTTCTCTGATAAAAAGAGTTTCATAATAATCCAAATCCTGGCTTTTTATAATAATTTCCACATCATAGTCTAAAAAACTTGATGATTGTATAAGTTGACGCAGCAATGTCATTTTTGCGCTCTCTTTTTCTTCTTTTTGTTCTTCTAATCTCTCTTTAAAAATTTGATTTTCCTTACGCAAAGAACGTATATTGTAATTATTATTTACAAAAAATCCAAGTCTTGTATTCGTAAATGCAAAAGGAATAAAGTCAAACTCTATCATGTCATTTGTCACAATTTTATTAGAATCAAACAAAAAGCTTGTCTCTTTACTCTTCCTATTTTCGTCAACATTGTATCCTAATAAACGGCAATGCGGATTTTCTTTTGTAAAAAGTAAATTTGTATTACAAAACTTTCGATATAATTCAGGTTTATAGCGGAACGTTTCTTTAATAATTTCTAGTCTATTTTTATTTAGCAATGCTAAAATCTGATCTTTATTCTCACCATTAAATTTATTTTTCCCAAAAATTTTCTTTAATACTGTATTTCCTGTCAAAAAAACATTAATGGTTTTTATTTGTTCCTCTGTCCACTCATCTCCCTGCAATATTTTCTCTGCTTTCAAATGCCAAAATTCCTGTGGATAAAATGACTCTGTAAATTTTAAAAATCTGTCCTCTCGAATCCAACTGCTTGAATATGCTATTCCACTCCATCCTTCATATTCAATTTCTTGATAATCTAATCTTTCAAATTCTTCATTTCTAAAATCAAAATATCGTATTAATCCTACAATGGCAGCTGAATATCTCCATTCTGTCGGTAATAAAATTGTATCTAACAGTTCTTCTTTTCTTTGTATTTTCAAATCACCACCCTCTTTCTATCCTTCTGCATTTAATAAACACATTCCAAATCCAGCTGATTTCCTGCTACCTATTCCTGCCTGAAGCAAATAATTAATCACAGCCGGATCTCCCTCTAATTCAAAAAAGCCAAGACTAGATTCAATCAATGACTCATAAAACTTAACAATCACTTTTTTAGCATTAACAGGGATAAGTCTCGCTGATTCTGCCAGTTCTTTTGAAAATCCTGCATTTTGTAATTGATAAGCTAGTACTCTTCTACTCTCTTGTTCAAATTCTTCATGAGCAATAGAATAATAAAAATCATAATCTCGTTCTTTATTATGAGAACGAATACAGAGAGGACTTACCATTTTTATCAAAACATTGCTGCTTCTGACTCGCTCTTCTGCAATCTGTTTCACAGATAATATACGAAGTGCATTCTCATTTCCAATAGGCAAGATCTGTTTTTTCTGTTCCATTAACGCTGCAAAGAAAATAAAACCTGTCTTTTTATCACTGGTCGAAAAATATAATTTCCCTCGTGTATCTTCCAGTTTTACAATCTTATCTGTATAGATAGGATTTTTTAAATAAACTGACCAACAATAATCTTTGCTCTTTCCTGCTGCATAATAGTTTTCGTAATATTTTCCCCCATTTGCATTTGAAAGAGCTGTCTTAAATAAATGGATAAAAATTCTTCGATAATCTTTTGGCAATTCTGCTTTGTCTAAAGAAAATTCTATTAACAGTTTCATCTCTACCACCTTCTTTCTTTATTTTTCTTATGTTGTTATCATACACTTTTTATTTTCATTTGTCAATCCTATATTATATTAAGGGTTATATAATATTATTAAAGCCTATATTCATATATCATAAAAGACTTATCCATTTATTTCAGTTCTAATTCTTCTTATTATTAAAAATTCCAAGATGTCTATATTTATCAAACCCTTAATACCATATATTAAGATTCCAAAATGTCTATATTGTGATAGTAACAGTATATATTATATTTACCATTCATTCAATATTTTTATACGATATTTTATTCGACAATTTTAGATTTCCTTATACTTCATAGAACTACAATACAATTTAGAAAAAGACACCGGAATTAAATTCCGATGTCTCGTAAAAAATAGTTACCCAAACTCTTGACAAAGAACCAAAATTTATTATGGCGTTGTTTACTATAGGTATGAGGGATTAAAATCTGAAATAGAACGTTTTATAAAATACTATAATGAGAAGCGAATAAAAGAAAAGTTAAGATGGAGGAGTCCAATTCAATATAGGCTCCATTTTCTGGCTACATAAAGAAAAACGAGACGACTTCGGTCGTCTCGTAAAAGTCCAACTTTGAGAGGGCACTCCATGTCTCTTTCATAGTTTTCTTATTTAACCTATTTATATGTGCTATTGCAACCGAACAAACAAAAAAAATGCTATGCCTCATACTCAAACTTCATTCCCCAGGATTTTCGGATATCATCCATCAGCTGAAGAACCGTCAGGCTGTCTTCTGGTGTGAATTTGTCACTGGCGCTTCTTCCTTCTGCCACGCATCTGGAGGTTTCTTTTATCTGGTACTCAAATCCGTTGATTGTAAATGGAACTTTTACCATATATTCCTGGCCGTCATAAAGACGGACGCAAAAACTTTCTGCGTGCTGGTAATCCTGGAAGGAAATTGTTCCTTTTTCCCCGAAAATCACTGCCTGTCTGTCCATTACCATTCCAATGGACTGGGCGCAGTAAGCCGTACATCCGCCTGGATAAGATAACTGGATGGTTGAAAAATCATCAGTTCCATATCCGTTTATATGTACCTGGCTCTGAAAGGATTCCGGCGCTGCTTTCGTTATCATATGAAGGAAACCCAGATTATAAATTCCAATATCTAACAACGCTCCGCCGCCCAGACTGGAATCAAACTTCCGGTCTTTTCTGGCTCCCTTTGCAATAAATCCGTACTCGCAGCGGAT
>CBCTVZ010000087.1:0-9451 GCA_965150505.1 uncultured Robinsoniella sp.
ATTGGGGTTAAAGGTCGGAGACGTAAGTCGTTCGTACGACTGGGCAGTTACAAGCTCATGACCTTTAGGTCGTGGGTAGTTGACTTTCGCTCATTGACTTTCCTGTTATTCTATTATATAATGTTAGCCTAAAACCGTAACAGGATGTGGATTTTTCAGGAGAAATCTTTTTTTCGCCACACAGTCGTTCTCTTATGACTGTGTGGCTTTTATTATGTTCAAAAGGAGTGATAAAATGAATCAAAATTTTATGAAAGAGAAAAAAATTTTGCCTCTTGTACTGTCAATGTCACTGCCTATGGTAATTTCAATGGCTGTAAATTCTCTTTACAATATCGTTGACAGTTATTTTGTGGCAAAGGTAAGTGAAAATGCCATGACAGCGCTAGCTTTAATCTATCCCATCCAAAATCTTATTACTGCTATCGCTGTTGGCTTTGGAATCGGCATTAACGCTGTGATCGCTTATTATATGGGTTCAAATGAACAAGAAAAAGCGAATCGTGCAACGACGCAAGGTCTATTTTTAAGCGTTATACATGGAATTTTAATGACTCTCTTCTCTATCGTTGGAATGCCATTTTTCCTTAAAATGTTTACTCCTGATGCCCAAGTCACATCCCTTGCTCTGCGCTATTCCAACATAGCATTTGCTTTTTCCATTATTATTTCACTTGGAATATCATTTGAAAAGATCTTTCAGGCAGTTGGAAAAATGAAAATTTCTATGATCAGTATGATTTGTGGTTTTGCCGCCAATATCATACTTGATCCTCTTTTGATTTTTGGTATCGGACCTTTTCCAAAAATGGGAATTGAAGGAGCTGCACTGGCTACCGGAATTGGACAGACGCTTTCATTTGCCGTCTATCTGATTGCCTACCTGCTTAAAATCCTTCCTCTCAAAATTCAGTGGAACGATATTGCTCCAGATCGCAAGATCTTAAGTAAAATGTATGCGGTAGGAATTCCGGCATCTTTAAATATGGCGCTTCCTTCTCTTTTGATCTCTGCATTAAATGGTATTCTTGCTGTTTATTCCAGCGCTTATGTATTAGTCTTAGGTGTATATTATAAACTTCAAACCTTTATTTATTTAAGTGCGAATGGAATTGTTCAAGGTATCCGTCCTCTTGTCGGATATAATTTTGGAGCTGGCGAATATCAGCGCGTTCATAAAATATACAGCACTGCCCTGCGTCTCTCCATGATTATCATGGTAGTTGGAACAGGTTTATCATGGGCTATCCCAGATCAACTGTTTTCTTTATTTACGGAAAACAGTGATACGATCCAGAAAGGAATCACAGCGCTTCATATTATCAGTTTAGGCTTTATCGCCTCCTCTGTTTCTGTCACTTCCTCTGGAGCGTTGGAGGGACTTGGAAAAGGACTGCCTTCTCTTTGGATCTCTCTTTCCAGATATGTGGTAGTCATTATCCCTGCCGCCTTTATTTTCAGTAAGTTTCTCGGTGCGTCTGGCGTATGGTGGGCATTCCCATTTGCTGAAATTGTGACAGCTATTTTTTCTTATTATATCTATCGGAAAAATACACCGCCTGTTCGACAGGTCAAAGCGTAAGTGCTATTTGCAAAATAGATCACTTTATTTACGCAAAATTTTTTTCCAATAGAAAAAAATCATTTTTTCAAATCATACCGTTGTTTTCTTTTTTATTATATGATATTCTATTTTCACGGTTTGAGACGCGTCCGAATACAAAGGCTACTTGTATTTGGGCGTTTTTTATTGCTGCAAATGGCCAATCACCTAAAGGCAATCGGATTTTCTCGAAATAACTTTAAAAATTTAAGCAATACGGGAGGGCCATATCAACTCTCCACCTCCTAAAAAAAATGAGTTTCTGCCTACTTAAAACGAAAGGATTCTATTTATGAACAACCACATTTTTAAAAATTTTTGCAAATATGTATCTCTCAATATTTTGGGACAGATTGCTTACTCCTGCTACACATTGGCTGATACCTTTTTTGTATCAATCAAAACAGGAACGAACGGTCTTACTGCTTTAAACCTTGCCTTCCCTGTTTTCTGCATCATCAGCGGAATCGGGCTGATGATCGGGATTGGCGGTGGAACACGCTATTCAATTTTAAAAAGCCGTGAAGATCATCAATCTGCCAATCAAGTTTTCACCAATGCGATATATCTTGCAGCTGCATTTGCCGCTTTCTTCTTTCTGTCAGGACTGCTTTTTTCGGATAAAATTGTACGACTTTTAGGTGCGGACGATCATGTATTTGCCATTACAAATATCTATTTAAAAGTCTTAATGCTGTTTGCGCCAGCATTTCTGCTCAATCATCTCCTGCAGTGTTTTGTAAGAAATGATGGCGCTCCGTCTCTCTCCATGGCTGCCATGATGATCGGAAGTTTATCTAATATTATTTTAGATTATATTTTTATCTTCCCATGTCAAATGGGAATTTTCGGCGCTGCATTTGCAACAGGATTGTCGCCTATTATCAGTATGATGGTATTGTCGCCCTATTTTTTAAAAAAGAAAAACAAATTCCATTTTTCAAAGTATTCTTCAAAATTAGGATTCAACACATCTTGTGTGAAAAGAATTATCACAAATGGAATCCCACCTTTTTTGACAGAAGCCGCTTCTGGAGTTGTCATGTTTTTATTTAATTTCATTATCCTTAGATTAACCGGCAATACAGGTGTTGCTGCTTTTGGCGTGATCACAGTTATTTCGCTCGTTGTTGTCTCTCTTTATACTGGGCTATCACAAGGTATTCAGCCATTAATCAGTCAATACTATGGTTTAAACGATACCAAAAGTATCTATAAAGTCTTAAAGTATGGTCTGATCGTATCTTTTGCGATGTCCGCTATCATTTATAGTATAATTTTCTGGAATGCCCAGCTTTTTGTCTCTGTATTTAACAGTGAAAAAGATCTAGTTCTTCAGGGATATGCCATCAAAGGTTTACGACTGTATTTTACAGCCTGCCCGTTTATCGGACTGAATATTGTATTTTCTACTTATTTTATTTCGATCAACAAACCCGTTCCGGCACAGATCATCTCCTTCTTGAGAAGCTTTTTTGTGCTAGTTCCAATCGCATTTTTACTCTCTTCTCTCTGGGAAATGACAGGCGTATGGTGCGCTTATCCATTGACAGAATGTACCGTTGCCATTGTGACAATTTTTCTTTGTCTCTGGCATTTTTCATCAAAAAAACGATCAAAAATAAAATAACTTAAAAATTTTTTCCACAAAAATGAGGTGAGATTTTCAAAAAATCTCACCCCATTTATTATGCCATCTTTTCTATAATCTAAAGATTTCGCTAAAGATCATAGATTTTTCCGGCTAAAAATTGATACCATATTTTCTGATGAAACTCATTAGATTCCAGCTAATTTTAAAATTTCTGGTACTTTTGCTTCCCATCCAAGTGCCATGATATGAACACCCTGGCAGTATGGTTTACATTCTCTGATAATACGAGCAGCAATTTCAACGCCTGTGATACCAGCTTTTGTTTTTTCTTTATCTGCTTTCAGTTCATCAATCATGTATTCTGGTACATGGATACCAGCAACATTAGCGTTCATGTATCTGCACATACCTACATTTTTAGGAATAACGATACCAACCTGAACAGGTTTTCCAAACTGTTTTGCTTTTTCCATAAATTCAATGAATTTTTCTGGCTCATAAACAGCCTGTGTCTGGAAATAGTCAGCGCCTGCCATTACTTTACGTTCCATTTTTGCAAGCTGAGCATCAACAGAATCGCTGCAAGGAGATACTACTGCACCTTTTGCAAATTTTGGCGGTTCGCCATCCAGTGGGTTTCCTCCAAGGTCAACGCCGGACTCTAATAATTTTACCGTATGAAGCAGGGATACAGAATCCAAGTCAAATACTGGTTTTGCGCCTTTATGGTCACCCATTTTTGTATGGTCACCTGTCAGGCAAAGAACATTGTCGATTCCCAGCATTGCTGCACTCAAAAGATCGGACTGCAGAGCAATACGGTTTCTGTCACGGCATGTAAGCTGGAAGATTGGTGTAAGTCCTTCATCTTTCAGTGCTTTACATGTTGCAAGAGAACCAAGACGCATAACAGAAGACTGATTATCTGTTACGTTCACAGCGGTGATACCGCTTAAATATTCTTTTGCTTCTTCTAAAATATGTTCAATATGAATCCCTTTCGGCGGTCCTACTTCTGCAGTTACAACAAATTCACCACGATCAAATAACTCAGTAATTTTCATTTCACATTGCTCCAATCATTATAAATTTAGATTATCTATCAGTTCTTTTTACAGATATTATTTAGACACTTCATCATCTGTTGCGTAATTACGCACCTGTACTGGACATTTCAGCACATCCAGACGACCAATCTGTGCGAGACGTCTGTAAATACGTTCCCAGCCACATTCCATACTGCTGTCTACTTCACATTTCCCATCTTTAGAACCGCCGCACTGTCCGTTGACAAGACTCTTGGAGCAGGCAGTGATTGGGCAGATTCCGCCAGTGAGGTTCAAATAACATTCTCCACACTGCTTACAATCATATTCAGTCGGTGTAACACCCTGAAATCCTGGCACAGGATATGTATCACACGCTGCGCAGACTCTCTTATCGGACAGGTATTCCGCAATCGTCTGAACACCTACACCACAAGAGAATACAAGAACTACATCAGCCTCTTCTACCTGACTTTTATATTTCTCAAGACGCAGCTTCATATTTTCTGGATTACAAATGTAATCTTTTGTCATAATTCCTGTCACATTTCCGGAAGCAACCATTTCTTTCTGAAGCTCATCTGCTTCTTTCTCCGGAAAACGAACTTCTTTACATCCATGGCAGTTGATGATGAAAACTTTCTTTCCTTCCACCAGGGACGCAATTGTTTCTTTTGATTTTAATTCGGTAATTAACATATTACTTCAGCTCCCTTACTGCTAACTTTCCTGCTTTAATCTTAGATACAAGCGGAATCTTGGAAGAACAGATAAATTCACAACATCTGCACTCAACACAATTCATAACATTCATGTCTTTCATACCCTGCCAGTTCTGCTCATCTGCATATTTTGCAAAATACAGTGGAGACAGTTCCATAGGACAGACATCGACACAACGTCCACACTTAATACATGCCACTGGTTCTGTTTCATCCGTATCAATCGCAATGATACCATTAGAACCTTTCATCATCGGAACATTTAAGTCATCCAGAGCAAATCCCATCATAGGGCCGCCCATCTTGATCAGAACATCCTCTTCTGTAGTACCGCCACAGTAATCAATCAGCTCTTTTACATTTGTACCGATTTTTACAATGAAGTTGCCTGGGTTTTTAATCTTTGGACCTGTAACCGTAGCAACACGTTCAATCAGAGGCATACCTGTCTGAATCGCATCAGAGATTGCCTTTACTGTACTGATGTTACTTACCACAACGCCTACGTCTGCTGGAAGACCGCCATTTGGAACGATTCTTCCCATAACACGTTTGATCAGAGTTTTTTCTGCACCCTGTGGATATTTTGTTTTTGCAACAAATACATCAATATTTTCAATATCAGCAACTTTAGCCTGAAGATGTTCAATCGCATCTGGCTTGTTATCTTCAATTACGATCAGACCTTTTTCTGCACCTGTTGTTTTCAGGATTGCTTTCAGACCGTAAATAATGTCATCTGCAAACTCAAGAAGTACTCTGTGGTCTGCTGTCAGCATTGGTTCACACTCGCAGCCATTTAACAGAATCGTATCAACTGGTTTTGCTGGTTTTAATTTCACGCATGTTGGGAATCCAGCGCCACCCATACCAACGATACCTGCTTCTTTGATGATCTCAATGATTTCATCTGGTGTGAGTTCTTCATAAGATTTATGTGGTTTAACGGATTCGTGCAATTCGTTCTTTCCATCTGATTCAATGACAACAGCAGTCATCTCACATCCTCTTGTAGCGTGCATACGCGGCTCTATTGCAACAACCGTACCGCTTACGCTAGAGTGAACTGGCGCGCTGATAAATCCTGCTGCTTCACCGATCTTCTGTCCAACTTTAACATGATCGCCAATCTGAACGATTGGGTTTGCCGGCGCTCCAAGATGCTGAGACATCTGAATCACTACTGTCTTAGGTTCTGGGAATCTCTGAAGAGCAAGATGCTCGCTAAATTCCTTATGCTCTGATGGATGAACGCCGCCATAATAGCCTGCACATCTCTCTTCGCGAATTTCTTTTACATATTTTTTGATTACTTCTACATCTGTCTTGGAGTAATCTCTTACCTGAACTGGCTGAGCTAAAAATTCTTTCAGACGGCCCTGCTCTTCCAGTTTTTTATTAATTTTTGCCCATGCGCAATCTTTTTCAGGATTTACTTCACATTTTCCATCCTTTGCGCCGCCGCACTGTCCGTTTACAAGACTCTTAGAGCAGTCAACGATTGGACAAATTCCTCCTGTGAGGTTCAGGTAACACTGAGCGCACGCATCACAGCTTTTCTTTGTGAGAGCCATGCCGTGATGTCCTGTATAATTCAGTGTATTTGCTGCTGCATAGGTTGCTTTTCCTGACAGTTCTGCAACTGTCTGAACACCAAGACCACAGGAAATTACAACTACATTTTCTGTTCCTTCCGGAATCATATCCTGCATTTTTCTCTCAGTCTGAACCTTATTACATACAAAATCGACCTTTGCGCTGCCTGTAACTGTTTTCCCCTGCTCTGCAGCAAGTTTTAAAAACTCATCACAGTCCGGCTCGTCAACGGTCTCAAATTCTTTGAAGCACTTGTTACAAGCAATTACGAACAGGTTATCCTTATCAGCCAGCAAAGATACCAGCTCGTCATGCTCTTTCAACTTATACTTAGTATAGTTTTCCAATTGCTCACCTTCCTTACATAATGATTTATAAACATAAAAAGTATTTGTTTTCTTATATTTTCATTTTTTTATTATAATTGAAAAATTTAAAACACAGACCTTTTCAGTTTATACTTTTATAATAAATGTATACCACATAATATCAATATTGTCCAGTCCTGATAGTCGAATAAGCATATTTTTACAGCAAATTTAACGATAATTCAGATATATGAGAAAATTATGGGGGTTCTTCTTTTTTTATATTTTTATAATCATAGCTTTTTTTGTTTTATGTTTCCTAACTTATTACAATTTCCAATATATAAAAAGCCCCTGAAATCATGTCATTTCAGGGGTTTTTCTATCATTCTATTAAGTTATGCTATATTCAGATTAGTTTCCCATCTGTTTTGCAACTTCTTCTGCAAAGTTTTCTTCTTTCTTTTCGATACCTTCGCCTGTTTCAAAACGAACAAATCCTTTGATTGTGATTTTTGCTCCGTTTTCTTTTGCTACGGAATCAATGTAAGCCTGTACGCTCTGTTTTCCGTCTTCTGCTTTTACATATACCTGATCCATTAAGCAGATTTCTTTCAGCTCTTTGTTGATACGTCCCATAACCATACCGCTGATGATCTTGTCATTTGCGTCTGGTTTTTCGTTTTTAGCCTGTACAGTCAGGATTTCTTTCTCTTTTTCGATGTATTCCTGATCTACTTCGCCTCTGTTTGTATATACAGGTTTGATAGCTGCAACCTGCATAGCGATGTT
This sequence comes from uncultured Robinsoniella sp., assembly GCA_965150505.1. GTDB lineage: Bacteria > Bacillota > Clostridia > Lachnospirales > Lachnospiraceae > JAGZHZ01. The sequence continues at coordinate 7,662 of CBCTVZ010000087.1, forward strand.
TTTAGCCATCTCTTTTACAGCATCGTTTACAACGTCTGTCTCAACGTCTACTAATACGCCGATTTTTCCGCCCATATGTGTGTAATCAGCTACAAATCCGTTTTCTTCTACAACCTGTTTGAATCTTCTGATGTTCATGTTTTCGCCGATTACTGCGATTTTTCCAGCTAAAGCTTCCTGTACTGTTTTGCTTGTGTCTGCTTTCCATGGTTCAGCCATGAATGCTTCTAAAGAATCTGCTGTTGTATCCATAGCCTGTGCAGCAACTTCTGCAACGTAGCTCTGGAAGATTTCGTTCTTTGCAACGAAGTCTGTTTCTGCGTTTACTTCAACAACAACTGCTTTCTTTAAGTCTTCGGATACTAATACTTTACAAAGACCTTCAGCTGCAATTCTTCCAGCTTTCTTCTGTGCAGTAGCTAATCCTTTTTCTCTCAGGAATTCAACTGCTTTGTCCATATCTCCTTCTGTTTCTGCCAGCGCTTTTTTGCAGTCCATCATTCCAGCGCCTGTAAGTTCTCTTAATTCTTTTACCATTGCTGCTGTAATAGCCATCGTTTTTTCCTCCACTATTCTGTTATCTTAATATTTAAAATATGATAAAGCTTTTTCTTCCAAAATTTGTTTTCTGGAAGCACAAAGTCCTTTTTATTTCTCATATCTGAAAAACATATGCCTCTGGCGAAAATTCGCCGGAGGCTCTATGTTTAGCAAGCGAATGGTTCATCCGCTTTTTTGTCAGTCTTATTCAGCATCTTCCTCTGCTGCTACTTCTTCAATATCTTTTTCTGCTGCTTCTTCTGCTGCGAAGTCATCCATTGTCACTTCTGCTTCTGCGCCCTGGTTTGCTTCGATTACTGCATCAGCCATTTTAGAAACGATTAATTTTACAGCTCTGATTGCATCATCGTTTCCTGGGATTACATAATCCAGTTCTTCTGGATCACAGTTTGTATCAGCAATACCGATCAGTTTAATTCCCAGTGTGTGAGCTTCCTGTACACAGATTCTCTCTTTTTTAGGGTCTACTACGAAGATAGCGTCTGGCAGTCTCTTCATTTCTTTGATTCCGCCTAAGTTCTTCTGCAGTTTGTCTAATTCTTTCTTTAATGCGATAACTTCTTTCTTTGGCAGAACATCAAATGTTCCGTCTTCCTGCATTGTTTCGATATCTTTTAAACGCTGAATTCTGCTCTGGATTGTTTTGAAGTTGGTCAGCATACCACCTAACCATCTTTCGTTTACATAGAACATATTGCAACGCTCAGCTTCTGTTTTAACAGCATCCTGTGCCTGTTTCTTTGTTCCAACGAAAAGAATTGTTCCGCCATCTGCTACGATATCAGAGATTGCTTTGTAAGCATCGTCAACCATACCTACAGATTTCTGTAAGTCGATGATATAGATTCCGTTTCTTTCTGTGTAGATGTACGGAGCCATTTTAGGGTTCCATCTTCTTGTCTGATGTCCAAAATGAACACCTGCTTCCAGTAACTGTTTCATTGAAATTACGCTCATAGTTTTTCTCCTTTTGGTTGATCTCTTCCGTATGTTTTCTTTTTCCTTGAAGACTGTTTCCAGCACCATTCGCAGAATCCACATACGTGTTTTTTTCTAACTTTTGTAGTATATCATAGGATTTCCATGAAAGTCAAGTTTTTCCTTGTATCTTGATTGCGGAATTTTACAGTTCGAATAATAATAGTATATCACTTAATATGTAGATATTTGCCATATTTACAACAAACATAGGCGGGAAAGCCCACGATTTTAATCGTGGGATGATAGCC
>CBCTVZ010000088.1:0-9282 GCA_965150505.1 uncultured Robinsoniella sp.
TGAGGAGAATCATTCGAGATGCCAGAACAAGAGGAACATCAGCTAAAAATACGATTGCGATGTGGCCTTCTGTAGGAAGAGGGGAAGAGGCATATATTTTCCCGTATCAGGAAGAGGCAGATGTGATGTTTAATTCTGCTTTGATCTATGAACTGGCGGTATTAAAAATTTATGCAGAACCTCTTTTGTTTGGAATTTCAAAAGAAGAGCCAGAACATAAAGAGGCAAAACGCCTTCTTAAATTTTTAGATTATTTCGTGGGAATTCCGGCGGAAAATGTTCCTTCAAATTCAATTTTGAGGGAATTTATCGGAGGAAGTTGTTTTAAAGTATAAAAAACAAAGAAAAATCTATTTACAAGAATAAAGTTTCGTGTTAAAATTTGATGCGGCATAAGTAGAATAAATGATCGCGGATGACAGAACGAAAGGTGTCATACGAGGAAAGTCCGGGCTTCACAGGGCAGGATGCCAGATAACGTCTGGTGGAGGCGACTCCAAGGATAGTGCAACAGAAATATACCGCCAGCTCTGCTGGTAAGGGTGGAAGGGCAGTGTAAGAGACTACCGCTTTTTTGGTAACAAAAAGGGCATATGTAAACCCCATTCGAAGCAAGACCGAAAAAAAGCATATGGCGGCCCGTCAGCTTTAGGTAGGTCGCTGGAACCTGTTGGCGACAGCAGGTCTAGATAGATGATCATTCATGACATAACCCGGCTTATCGTTCTGCTTATGCGATAGAAAATGAAAGAAAATAAAAAAAGACTTGCATATCAAAAGAAAAACGGATATAATAAAAATGACAAAGGCGTCAGAGAATATTTAGAGGATTGAAATTCCGCTAAATAGTTTTTTGAAGCCTTTTTTTGAATTTTGGGAAAAATAAAAGTCTGTTAAGAAATAAAATGCCGTCAAAACGGAAGGGAAAAACAGATAAAAAAGATTTTAAGGAGGAACAACAAATGTCATACGTAGATGAAGTCATTGAGTTAGTAGTAAAACAAAATCCAGCAGAACCTGAATTTCATCAGGCTGTAAAAGAGGTATTAGAATCTTTAAGAGTTGTAATCGAAGCGAATGAAGAAAAATACAGAAAAGAAGCATTGCTGGAACGACTGGTAAATCCGGAGAGACAGATTAAGTTCCGTGTGCCGTGGGTAGATGATAAAGGACAGGTTCAGGTTAATACAGGATATCGTGTACAGTTCAACAGCGCAATCGGACCATACAAAGGAGGTCTGCGTCTTCACCCATCTGTAAACTTAGGAATTATTAAATTTTTAGGTTTTGAACAGATCTTTAAAAATTCACTGACAGGACTTCCAATCGGCGGAGGCAAAGGTGGTTGTGACTTTGATCCAAAAGGAAAATCAGACAGAGAAGTAATGGCATTTTGCCAGAGCTTTATGACAGAACTGTATAAATATATCGGTGCAGATGCCGATGTTCCAGCGGGAGATATTGGAACAGGGGCAAGAGAAATCGGCTATATGTTTGGACAGTATAAAAGAATCAGAGGAGTATATGAAGGGGTTCTGACAGGTAAGGGTCTTTCTTATGGCGGATCTTTGGCAAGAAAAGAAGCAACAGGATATGGACTGTTATATTTTACAAAAGAGATGTTAAAATGTAATGGCAAGGATATCAAAGGAGCGACAATCTGTGTGTCTGGTGCAGGAAATGTAGCAATCTATGCGATTGAAAAAGCACAGCAGTTAGGCGGAAAAGTAGTGACTTGCAGCGATTCTACAGGTTGGGTATATGATCCGGACGGAATAGATCTGGCTGCATTAAAAGAAATTAAAGAAGTAAAACGCGCTCGTCTGAGCGAATATAAAACATATCGTCCAAATGCAGAATACCATGAAGGAAAAGGCGTATGGACCGTAAAATGTGACATTGCTCTGCCATGTGCAACACAGAATGAACTGACACTGGAAGATGCGAAAACATTAGTTGAAAACGGATGCTATGCAGTAGCAGAAGGAGCAAATATGCCTACGACTCTGGATGCAACAGAATATCTGCAGAAGAGCGGAGTTTTATTTGCTCCTGGTAAAGCTTCTAATGCTGGTGGTGTTGCAACATCTGCTCTTGAGATGTCTCAGAACAGCGAGAGACTGTCTTGGAGCTTTGAAGAAGTAGATGCGAAACTTCAGACGATTATGGTAAATATTTTCCATAATCTGGATGATGCTGCAAGACGATACAATGCAGAAGGAAATTATGTAGTAGGAGCAAATATTGCTGGATTTGAAAAAGTAGCAGATGCAATGCTTGCACAGGGCGTTTGCTAATACCATTCTTTATCAGATGGAAAATAGAAAATGAATGAAAAAGGGGATCAGACAGAAAATCTGTTTGATCTCCTTTTTGCTGAAAAAGAAAGATAACATTTTTGATAAAAACATAAAATTACAAAAAAATAATAATAAAATATAAAATAACAGATAATTAATAGAAAATAAAAAAATAGCTTGACAAAAAAGAAAAAGATATTTATAATGAAGTTACAAATAAAGAAAGAGAGGTATAAACCACCGAAAACATAAGTTACAGTTCTCTTTGTACCATACAAAGAGAAAGGAAGATTTAAAAAAGTTTCAGAGTAAAAAATCGGAATTCCTGAATTTTCACAGAGATGAGGAATCTGTATTTGAGAAAAAGAATTTAAAGTTTTAAAATTTTTAAATTTTTGAAATCGGTTAATTCAGGCAGATAAAAAAATAAGAAACTGAAACAGAAAAAGAGGTATAATATGGTAGAATTTCATTAGGATCGGTTGTCATTTAAAGGGTAAATGGCAGCCGGTTCTTTTTTTATACGTTTTTATAGAAATTTTTAAGAGAAATAAATATCATGAAAGTATGGACAGCCTCATATATTGAATAAAAGAGGTGAGAAAATGAACATACATAAAGAATTAATTCAGATTTTTCCGGAAAATATCCAATTAATTGTAAAAAAAATGAAAATAGAAGCGGAAAGTCTTCAAGAAATCAGAATGAGAGTCGAAAAACCATTTTTGATTTTAGCAGATGGAGAAGAGTATTTTGTGACAGAAAAGGGAGAATTGACAAAAGAAGAAAAGAAAGGAGACATTGTCACAAAGCAGGAGATTATGGAAACCATTTCCTATATCACGCATTATTCCCTATATGCGTATGAGGATGAAGTACGGCAGGGATTTTTGACGATTGAAGGAGGACATCGTGTTGGAATTGCGGGAAAAATGGTAATGGAGGGAAAAAAAATAAAAAACATCAAATATATTTCATTTTTAAATATTCGCATAACGCATGAAAAGAAAGGATGTGCGGATCAACTGTTACCATATATTATAGAGCAAGGAAAAATTTGCCATACGCTTTTAGTGTCTCCGCCACGAGGAGGAAAAACAACGATTCTAAGAGATTTAGTGAGACAATTTTCAAATGGAAATAAATTTCTTTCAGGGGTGACCGTTGGCGTGGTGGACGAACGTTCTGAAATAGGGGGATCTTATATGGGAATTCCTCAAAATGATTTAGGGATCAGGACGGATGTTCTTGACTGTTGTCCGAAAGCAGAAGGGATGATGATGCTGATTCGTTCGATGTCTCCCCATGTTATTGCGGTCGATGAGATCGGAGATTACGAGGATAGCAGAGCGATTGAGGCGGTTATGAACTGTGGATGCAAAGTACTTGCTACGGTACATGGAAGCTCGATTGAGGATATTCAGAAAAAACCATTTCTTCAGCAAATGGTGACACAAAAAGTCTTTGAGCGATATGTTATTTTGGGAAGTACCCCAGGAAAAATAAAAGAAATTTTTGATGAGAGGGGGACGAGGCTGTATCAGGAAGGAGTAGATTTGTGCTAAGAGAAATTGGATTAGGAATGATTTTTTTTATCTGTTCAGCGATTGGAGTAGCTGCTGCAAGAGAGATGAAGCGACGCATTCAAAGTCTTTATGATCTTCAAGAAGCAATGATGATGATTCAAGGAGAAATACGGTATACGGGGGCGACGCTTCCAGAAGCATTTGGACATGTAGCGCATCATGCGCCATCTTCATGCAGTTCTTTTTTTTCGTCAGCAGGGAATATGATGAATCAGCTTAATCATAAATCTGCAAAAGAGGTCATACAGTATTGTGCAGAAAAGCAATTAAAGAATAAAGGACTAAAAAAAGAAGATTTCGAGCGGCTGTATCGCGTGGGAGATCAGCTTGGATATCTGGATCGGGAAATGCAGATAAAAGGGATTGAATTTTATATCGAGCAGCAAAAATCAGCCTGTAAGGATGCAGAGAAAGAGTATAGAGAAAAAGAAAGAGTATATCACTGCCTAGGCATCATAGGAGGTCTTTTTCTGGTGATTCTGCTGGCTTAGGAGTGAGAGACCATGAGTGTAAATATCATTTTTAAGATTGCAGCCGTTGGAATTTTAGTATCTGTGCTTAGTCAGGTATTAAAACACAGCGGCAGGGAAGAACACGCTTTTTTGACGAGCCTTGCAGGACTTTTGCTTGTATTGTTTTGGGTTCTTCCTTATATTCAAAAGCTGTTTGAATCAATCCGACAGCTATTTGATCTGTGAAAGAAGGAGAACTTAAATTATGGATGTAATGAAAATCGGAATGATTGGAATAGCAGGAGTCTTTCTCTCTATTTTAGTGAAGGAGATTAAGCCGGCTTTTTCGCTTCTGATCAGTATTACCGTTTGTATCATGATATTCTTTTTTTTGACAGAAAAGTTGTGGTATCTGATGGATACGTTTCAATCTTTCGGAGAATATTTGACGATTCAGAATTCTTATTTGAAATCTCTGATGAAGATTTTAGGGATTACGTATCTTGCTGATTTTTCTTCTAATATTTGTAAAGATGCCGGATATCATGCAGTGGCAGGACAAATTGAAATTTTTGGGAAATTGTCAATTTTAGCTGTCAGTACCCCTATTTTGGCAGCGATTTTGGAAACTGTCCAAAGTTTTGTGATGTCCTGAAAAGGCAGGAGTAAAAAATTGAAAAAATGGATCAGAATTTTTGCCATCTGGTGGCTTTTCTTTTTTGGGTTTTCTTCTCATGCAGAAGAAGTGATAGAAGAACTGTCTTTTGATGAAATAGAAGAAAAATTAGATGAAATTTTTGACGATGGTCAAGAGATTTCTTTTCAAAAAATGGTGCTTGATCTGATGCAAGGTGAAAACACATTAAATTTTCAAGAAATTGGAAAAAGAATGGTTAAGATTTGCTTTGGAGAAATAAACAGCCAAAGACAGGTCCTCATTCAGATTTTGCTTTTAACAATCGTGGCTGCTGTATTTACAAATTATACAAATGTTTTTGATAAAAGTCAGACAGCAAATATCAGTTTCTATTTGATTTATCTGATTTTAGTCATGATCCTTTTGAAAGCATTTTTGGCAATGGAAACGATGGTGCTGGAGGCAGTAAAACAGATCATTTCTTTCTTAAAAGCACTCTTGCCGATTTATCTGCTTGCCGCTGCATTTGCAAATGGGTCTTTAACTGCGATTGGATTTTCAGAGGCAACCTTAGTAGTGATCACAATTTTACAATGGATTTTAAAAGTAGTAATTTTGCCAGGAATACATCTTTATGTTATTTTATCTATTTTAAATCATTTAAACCAAGAGGATCGTTTTTCTAAATTTGCAAAGCTGATTCGGATGGTTTTGATATGGGCTTTAAAAACAATCACAGGGCTTGTGATTGGATTTCAGACGGTACAATGCCTTGTAATGCCAGCGGTTGATTCACTTAAGACATCGTTGCTCCATAGAGCGGCAGGCAGTATTCCTGGAATCGGAAATGTATTAAATTCTGTGACAGAGGCAGTCTTAGGATCTGCAATGCTTGTAAAAAATGCAGTGGGAGCGGCAGGAATGATCATCACAGCGATGATTTGTCTAATGCCGCTTTTTAAGATTGCAATCTGTGTAATGTTATATCGTCTCTTAGCAGCCGTAACGCAACCGGTATCCGATAAAAGACTGACTATGTGTGTGGAAAGTGTCGGTGATGGGGCAGAGCTTCTTTTGAAAGTAGTTTTAACAACAGGGCTTATGTTTTTTATTTCTCTTGCCCTTGTGACATCATGTTTGAGAGGAGGATGATCTGGTGTGCAGTGGATAAAAAACATAATATGCAGTATCTGCCTTTTAGAGGCATTGCTCCATATCGTTCCTGATTCCGTATATCGAAAGTATGTTAATTTTTATGCGGGATTACTGATTCTTTTGATGGTATTAAAACCTATTATTTCGGTGTTTTCATTCGATGAATCATTTGACAAACTGGTTCAGGTTCAAGAGTTAAAAAGAGAGTTGGCAGAATTGAATATGACATGGACAGGAATGGAAGAGCTTGGGACACAAAAGGTAGAAGAAGCGTGGAAAAGAGAATTAGAAAAGCAAGTCAAAGAGAGCGCAAAATTGTGTGAATTATCGGTGAAAAAAATAGAGATTCATTTAGAGCGTGATGAGGAAGAAAGAATCCTTGATCTTTCGCTAGATATACAGGCAGCGCCTCTTTATCCATCAAAAGAAAACGAAGAAGAAAAAAAAGAAGAGCTGATGAAAATGATAGAAGAGATCTATAAGATAGACAGAAATAAGATTCGGATTGTAATGCAGGAGTAAGATATGGAAAGCAGATGGGGGACAATTCAAAATCAATTTAAAAATATGAAAAAAGATCAGTTTTTGATTTTTTTGCTTATTGGAATCTTAATTGTTGTTATTTTTCTTCCGACTGGTTCAGAATCAGAAAAAAAGATCGAAACGCAGGAAACGATTAGAGCAGAAACGCAGATGAAAGACTCGCAGGAAGAAAAACTGCAGAAAATTTTAAGTCAAGTAAAGGGCGTGGGAAAGACAGAAGTGATGATCACATACGGTTCTTCTGGAGAAAAAATTGTGGAGAAAGATGTACCGATCACGGACAGAACGGTTATGGAAGAGGATGGACAAGGAGGAAACAGCAGTACAATAGAGCGAGAAGCAAGCGAAGAGACGATCTATGAAAAGGGGAGCGACGGAAGCCAGATTCCTTATGTGGTAAAGGTGACAGAACCAGAGATTGCGGGAGTATTGATTGTGGCAGAAGGGGGAGATCATCCTGTTGTTATAAAAAATATAACGGATGCTGTCGTAGCATTATTTGGAGTGGAGGTGCATAAAATCAAAGTAATGAAGATGAATTAAGGAGGAAATGATGAAACGTATCATGAAAAAGAATCAAATTGTCATTACAGGGCTTGCGGTGATGATTGCGATTGCAGGATATTTGAATTTTTCGGGAACAGATATGGATCTGGAGAGTTCGCCTACAGCCGTGCAGGATGATTCGGTCCTGCTTGAGACAGAAGAAGATGCGGCGGCATCGAATACGGGTGTGCTTTTGGATGTGGAAAGTCTAGATGGAGAAGGGGAGATGGATACAGCAAGCAGCGATAATCCAGAAGGCATTCCCGGAGAAGCAGTACTTACCAGCGCAGGAACAAATTCAGGCTTTGCGGCACAAGCTAGGCTGGCTCGCGAACAGATTCGAGCAAAAAATAAAGAGACTTTGCTGGAAGTCATCAATAATGAAGAAATTAGCACGGAAGAAAAAGAGAAAGCAGTCAGCAGTATGAATGCAATGGCAGACATAGCAGAGCGTGAAGCAGCAGCAGAACTTTTACTAGAGGCAAAAGGATTTACGGATTCTGTCGTAAGTATTACAGAAGGGACAGCAGATGTGGTGATTAATATGACAGAGATTTCAGATGCCCAGAGAGCTCAGATTGAAGATATTGTAAAAAGAAAAACAGAAATTTCAGGAGAAAACATTGTGATTACGCCAATTTCACAGTAGGAAAGAAGATAGAGCCTTTGTCGGGATTGACAGAGGCTCTTAAGCTTGTTAGAATAGCAAATGGAAAAAAATAAGAATGAAAGTTTTAAGAAGATATTATATATGGAGGAGAGAACGTGACTGATATTACAAAGGAAATAAAAAAGAGAAGAACATTTGCCATCATTTCTCACCCAGATGCAGGAAAGACAACCTTGACAGAAAAATTTCTGCTTTATGGAGGAGCGATCAATCTTGCCGGTTCTGTAAAAGGAAAAGCAACAGCGCGCCATGCAGTGTCTGACTGGATGGAAATTGAAAAAGAAAGGGGTATTTCCGTAACCTCTTCCGTATTACAGTTCAATTACGATGGATTTTGCATCAATATTCTGGACACTCCAGGACATCAGGATTTCTCTGAAGATACATATCGTACGTTAATGGCTGCCGACTCTGCCGTGATGGTAATTGATGCTTCTAAAGGTGTAGAGGCTCAGACAAGAAAGCTGTTTAAAGTTTGCGTAATGCGTCATATTCCAATTTTTACATTTATTAATAAGATGGACCGCGATGCAAATGATACGTTTGAATTGCTAGATGAGATTGAAAAAGAGTTAGGAATTGAGACTTGTCCAATTAACTGGCCGATTGGATCAGGAAAAGAATTTAAAGGCGTATTTGATCGTGAGACAGGCAAGGTGATTTCTTTCTCTGACACAGAGAAGGGTACAAAAGAAGGAGAGACGATGGAATATGATCTCGACTCAAAAGAATTGCTTGCTTATATCGGAGATGAGAAAAAGGAACAGTTAGAGACAGAAATTGAGCTGCTTGACGGGGCAAGTGCAGAGTTTGATCAGGAAAGAGTAGACAGAGGAGAGCTTTCTCCTGTATTCTTTGGATCAGCGCTGACAAATTTTGGCGTAGAATTTTTCTTACAGCACTTTTTAAAAATGACCTCTTCCCCGCTTGCCAGAAAAGCGGAGACAGGATTGATTAATCCGACAGAAGAAGGATTCTCAGCATTTGTATTTAAAATTCAGGCGAATATGAATAAAGCGCATCGTGACCGTATTGCCTTTATGAGAATCTGTTCTGGCGAATTTGATGCTGGAATGGAAGTATATCATGTGCAGGGAGAGAAAAAAATGCGTCTTTCTCAGCCGCAGCAGATGATGGCGCAGGAGCGTCATATTGTGGATAAGGCATATGCAGGAGATATTATCGGAGTATTTGATCCGGGTATTTTTTCTATCGGAGATACGGTCTGTCTGCCAGGAAAGAAGATTATGTATGAGGGAATCCCTACCTTTGCACCGGAACATTTTGCAAGAGTGCGTCAGATGGATACCATGAAGAGAAAACAGTTTGTAAAAGGAATCAATCAGATTGCACAAGAAGGAGCAATCCAGATTTTCCAAGAGTATAATACAGG